>NZ_JAXMOX010000065.1:0-21311 GCF_034669605.1 Leisingera sp. | reverse complement strand
CGGGGATTGCCCCGCCGATGACAACGCCGGCACCGTTCAGGATGACCGGGAATTATGCGTTCGACACCAGTTCAGCCGCCTGGCACACCGCCTCTGCGCCGCCGGCGGGCAGTTCAAAGTCGACAATTGCGGGCAGGTCGATGTCGATCACTTGGGTGAAGTAATCGCGCGGCACGTTGATCTGGGCCGGAGCAGAGTTGCGCTTGGCCTGCATGATCACGCGGTTCAGGACTTCGGCCATGCGGGACGGGTCTCGCACTTCTTCCTGATAGCAGACGCAGTCGGCAAACATGCGCATCTGCTCCATTTCCTGGAAGCCGCCCTGACCCATGGTCTTGTTCGCGGCCTGCGGGGTGACCAGCAGCAGCGGGGTGTGGTTCCAATAGGCGGTTTTCACAGCAGTGACGAAGTTGGTGATGCCGGGACCGTTCTGGGCAATCATCATCGACATCTTGCCGGTGGCGCGGGTGTAGCCGTCCGCCATCATGCCGCCCGAGCCTTCGTGGGCGCAGTCCCAGAAGGTGATGCCTGCCGGCTCGAAGATATCGGAAATCGGCATCATGGCCGAGCCGATGATGCCAAAGGCGTGTTCGATGCCGTGCATTTGCAGGGTTTTGACGAAGGCTTCTTCGGTGGTCATTTTCATGGCGGGTTCTCCTGGGTGAGACGCGGAATTCCCCCGTGCGCAGTGCCGGGAATTGTCTCTGGTTTAGGGGGAGGCGGGAGGCCGGGTTAGGGCCAGTTATCAAACCCGGATAGGTCCAAAACTGGATCTATGAAAACAACCGGGCAGTATTTTCACATTCGCTTCAGCCGGTCACGCGATACGGGCACAGGAATGCAGACGTGAAGGCAAATGATACGCTTGGTATCATTTGCCGCGCAGTCCGCTGCAACATCCTGGCTTCAGTCCTGCTTCAGCGCCTTGGCAATCAACGCCAGGCCGGACTCGATCCTTGTGGCGGGAATCGAGGAATAGCCGAGCCGGTAATAATTCTTCTGGCGGTGCTCGGCGCAAAAGAACGGTGCACCGGGCTCGATGATGACGCTTTTCTCTTTCAGCTGTTCCGCAACCGCAGTGGCATCCACGCCGTCCGGAGCCCGCATCCACAGAGCCGAGCCGCCGAAACTGCCGACGCCGGCGATGGTGAGGCCGTGTTTGCGGATGGCATCCTCGATCACGGCGCGGCGGTCATGCAGCACCTTGGCGGTACGGCGGATCTGGGCATCGTAGTGTCCCAGCGACAGGAAATAGGCGACTGTGCGCTGGACATGGCCCGGCGGGTGCCGCAGCACGCTGGCGCGCAGCGCCCTGGCCTGGCGGATAAACGGTTCCGAACCGACCAGATACCCCAGCCGCAGTCCGGGAAACAGCGATTTTGAGAAACTGCCTGCGTAGATCACACGCCCCTCGGTATCGAGCGATTTAAGAGATGGCGAGGGCGCACCGAGAAATGACATTTCGAATTCATAGTCATCCTCGACGATGACCGCATCGATTTCATTGGCCCGCCTTAGCAGTTGTTTGCGCCGCTCCATCGGCATAGTGAAGGTCGTCGGGCTTTGGTGGCTGGGGGTGCAAAAGATCACATCGGTGTCTTCCGAAATCTGTTCTGGCGGCAGACCGCCCTCATCGACTGGAATGCAGTCCACCTGGCAGCGGGTCTGCACCACCTGGTCGCGCAGAGTATAATAGGCCGGATCCTCCACCGCCGCCCGCCGCCTTCGGTTCAACACTAGCTGGCAGGTGATCCACAGAGCATTCTGGGCACCCAGCGTGATCAGGATTTCCTCCGGCCGGGCAGTGATCCCGCGGCGCGGCAGCGTGTGGCGGGCGATGTATTCGATCAGCAGCGGATCATCCTGGTCGAAGTAATCATTCGCCAGTGCGGCAAACTCCTTTTGCCCCAGCGCCCGCAGCGCGCACAGCCGCCAATTGGCATGGTCAAACAAAGAGGCATCGGCCTGCCCGTAGATGAACGGATAGCGGTACTCGCGCCAGTCCTGGGGTTTTCGAGGGGTGTCGCCGCCGGTAAAGTTGCGCGCCAGAACTTTGCCCCAATCCATCGCATCGCCGGACTTCTGCTGCGGCGTGTAAGAAGGCGGCACCGGCGCGTTGTCGGAAACAAAATAGCCGGACCGTCCGCGCGAGGTGAGGTAGTCATTGGCCAGCAGTTCGGTATAGGCCAGCGTCACGGTAATCCTGCTGATCCCCAGATGCGCCGCCAGTTTGCGCGATGAGGGCAGTTTTTCCCCGACTCTGAAGCGGCCGGACAAAATACCCTCGGCAATCATTTCCTGGATCTGCGCCTGCAGTGTGCCCTGGGCGCCCGGGTTGAGGAAAAAGGTGTCGACGGAAATGGCCATGCGCGCCACATTAGGGTGGACTTAAAGGCGGTGCAATCTGGACTTAGGGCCAGTTTCGGAAAATCTGCGGCTTGCTTTGGTTTGGCACCCAGTCTGGCAGCAGTTTGACCCGTTTCTTGCGGTTTCAAACAAGGCGCAACGGCAGGCGCAAGAAACGGGTCGCCCTTGGTCCTTCCAGTTTTCTAGTCGTGTCCGCATAGCCATTAAGGAGATGATCATGGAACTGAAAAACAAGACACTCATCATTACCGGTGCCAGCAGCGGTATTGGCGCCGCTGCAGCGCTGCTGTTTGCGGCAGAGGGGGCCAATGTCGTGCTGGGCGCCCGGCGGCAGGCTGAACTGCAGACCCTAGCCGGGCAGATCAATCAAAGCGGCGGCAAAGCGGCCAGTCTTGCCGGTGATGTCACTAGCGAAGCTTATTCGGCTAATCTGGTGGCGCTTGCCATGGAAGAATTCGGCGGGCTGGACGGGGCATTCAACAACGCGGGCATCATGGGCGGCATGGGGCCGGTGGAGCAGATGGACGCCGCCAGTTGGAACGCGGTGATTGCTGCCAACCTGACCGGTGCATTTTTCTCGGCCAAGGCGCAGATTCCGGTGCTGAGGGCGCGGGGCAGCGGATCGATAGTCTTTACCGGATCCTTTGTCGGCGTCAGCAACGGCGGCATGCCCGGCATGGGGGCTTATGCCGCGTCAAAGGCCGGGTTGATCGGCCTGGTCCAGTCGCTGGCCTCTGATTATGCGGCAGAAGGCATCCGGGTGAATGCCCTGCTGCCGGGCGGAACCAAGACCGCGATGGCCGGTGATGATCCGGAGGCGCACAGCTTTATCGCCGGGCTGCACCCGATGAAGCGGATGGCCGCCCCGTCTGAAATTGCCCAAGCCGCGGTGTTCCTGTTGTCGGACCGGTCCAGCTTTGTGACTGGAACGCCAATGGCTGTTGACGGAGGGGTTGCCGTGCGGCTGGTTTAAGTTCCGGGTCACCGGTCTTTGGCCCGAAAACGAAAGAGCGCCCCGGGTATTCCGGGGCGCAGTTGATCGTCCGGCAGGGAGAGATGTCAGCCGAATACTTTGGTCAGAGCCTTGTCGACCGCATCGCAGATCTGGTCGATATCTTCTGCGGTGGCGATCAGCGCCGGGCTGAAACACAGGGTGTTGTTGCGGCCCGGCAGAGACCGGTTGGTGACACCGATGATCACGCCCTGCGCGCCGCATTCCGCGACAACCTGCTGGGCCAGTTTCTCGTCCACCGGCTCCTTGGTGTCGCGGTCCTGCACCAGCTCGGCGCCCAGGAACAGGCCCTTGCCGCGCACATCGCCAATGACGGTGTGCTTTTCCTGCAATGCGCGCAGGTTGTTCAGCATCCGCTCGCCCATGGCGTTGCAGTTGTCCAACAGGTTCTCGTTTTCGATGATGCGCATGTTTTCCAGCGCCGCCGCGGGGCCCGCGGTGCAGCCGCCGAAGGTAGAGATGTCGCGGAAGTAGTTCAGCGGATCGCCGGCGTCGTCCTTGAACATGTTGAACACCTCCTCGGTGGTCACCATGCAGGCAATCGCCGCATAGCCGGAGGCGACGCCTTTGGCCATGGTTACAAAGTCCGGTTTGATACCGTACTGCTGGTAGCCGAACCATTTGCCGGTCCGGCCGACGCCGCAGACCACTTCGTCGATGTGCAGCAGCACGTCGTGCTTCTTGCAGATTTCCTGCACCCGCTCCCAGTAGCCCTCCGGCGCCTCGATCACGCCGCCGCCTGCGGTCACCGGCTCCAGGCACAGGGCGCCGACTGTTTCCGGGCCTTCGCGCAGGATCACTTCCTCGATCGCGTCTGCTGCGGCAATGCCGAATTCGCGGCCGGACAGGTGCTCCAGGCCCAGCTCATGCTTGCGGTATTCCATGCAGTGGGGGACGCGGACAAAGTCTGGCGCAAACGGGCCGTACTGCGCATTGCGCTCGTCCTGGCCGCCTGCCGACATGGTCGCCAGGGTGGAGCCGTGATAGTCACGGTCGCGGTACAGGATCTTGGTTTTCTTGCCGCCGTATTTCTTGTGGGCGATCTGGCGGATCATCTTAAAGGCCTTCTCGTTGGCCTCGGACCCGGAGTTGGTGTAATAGACGCGGGTCATGCCCGGCATCTTCTCAATCAGCTTTTCAGCAAACAGCGCACCGGGGATGGAGCCGGCGGAGTTGGCGAAATAGCAGATCTTCATCATCTGGTCGTAGACGGCTTTGCAAACGCTTTCGCGGCCATAGCCGACGTTGACGGTCCACACGCCGCCAGATACCGCATCCAGGAACTCCTTGCCGTTCTGATCCCAGACGCGCATGCCCTTGCCCTCGACAATGATGCGAGGGTCAGTGGTTTCCAGCACCTTGTGCTGGAACAGGTGATGCCACATGTGGGCCTTGTCGGCCTCGACCACACGGGAGAGATCGTTTTCGTTGAACGTGCCGTCCATGACATGTCCTTTCGGCGTTAGAAGTGAAACAGGCTGCCCGGAACCCTACAGGGCTTCTGAGGCGTATCATGTACCAGAAACGTCAGTTTCCGGGAATTCGTTAGGTCCAGAGCGTCAGCTTTCTTAGGTCCAGAAATGCCTGGCTTAAGCGGTTCATTGGCGGGGCGTCGGGCACCGGAACGCCTGGAACAAATGTTCTGAGCTTTCCGGCTTGAGAGCGGGTGTCCCGAAAGGCCAAGCTGCAGGCATCCTGAGAGCGTGTCGAGGCAGGGCAGGCCGCAAAGGAGGGGACCGGTGGCAGAATACAGATTGATGGTGGCCCCGAACGGCGCCCGGCGCGGGCGCGGTGACCACCCGCAGCTGCCGGTGACACCGCAGCAGACGGCCCGGACTGCAGCCGTCTGCTTTGCTGCAGGTGCCCAGGCGCTGCATCTGTATCTGCGCGACGACAAAGGACGGCACTCGCTGGATGCGGGCCGCTACCGCGAAGCCCTTGACGCAGTGCGGGAAAGCGCAACGGGCATGGCCGTGCAGATCACAACCGAAAGCGCCGGGATCTATGATGCGGCCGCCCAGCTCGCCTGCCTGAAGGCGCTGCGCTCCGCCGCGGCCTCAGTCCCGGTGCGGGAAGTGGCGCGGGATCCGCTGCTTGCTGCGCGGGCCTATGCGCTGAGTGCCGAGGCTGGCGGTGAGGTGCAGCATATCCTCTACGGTCCCGATTGCATCGCCCGGCTGCGCGCTTGGTATAACGACGGCACCGTGCCGGGTGCCATGCGCGATGCGATTTTTGTTCTGGGCAGATACACCCCGCCGGCGCTGGCGCAGCCCGACGGGCTGGCTGTTTTCCGCGACGCCACGGCAGATTTGCGCCTGAACTGGACCGTCTGCACCTTTGGCCGTCACGAACACGCCTGCCTGCTGGCCGCCGTGGCTGCGGGCGGGGATGCGCGAATCGGATTTGAGAATAACATCGAAACACCGGAAGGCGGGCTGCTGGCAGACAATGCAGCCTCGGTTGCCGCCTTCGTTCAGGCCGCGCGGGATGCGGGCCATAGCCTCAAGGAGTGCTGATCATGTCTCACGTCTTCCCCCGCCACACCAAGGCTGATCTGCCCACCGCCGTCTCCGGCGACGGCTGCTATCTGATCGACGCGGACGGCAAACGCTACTTCGACGGCTCCGGCGGCGCCGCGGTTTCCTGCCTCGGCCATTCGGATGCCGAGGTGATCAAAGCGGTGCAGGATCAGGTGGGCAAGCTGGCCTTTGCCCATACCGGCTTCCTCACCTCCAAACCGGCCGAAGAACTGGCGAATTTGCTGGTGGCCAATGCGCCGGGCGATATCGACCGGGTATATTTCGTCTCTGGCGGTTCCGAGGCCACCGAGGCCGCGATCAAACTCGCCCGGCAGTACCATCTGGAACGCGGCGACCCGCAGCGCCGCCGCGTCATCGCCCGCAAGCAAAGCTACCATGGCAATACCCTTGGGGCGCTGGCTGCGGGTGGTAACGAATGGCGCCGGGCTCAGTTTGCACCGCTGCTGATCGACATTTCGCACATCTCAGCTTGCTACGAATATGTGGGAAAGGCAAAGGGCGAGAGCAGCTTTGACTACGGCCAGCGGGTGGCGAATGAGCTGGAGGCCGAAATCCAGCGCCTCGGCCCCGAGACCGTGATGGCCTTCATGGCGGAACCGGTGGTGGGCGCCACCTCCGGCGCGGTGCCGGCGGTGGCGGGCTATTTTAAACGCATCCGCGAGATCTGCGACCAATACGGCGTGCTGCTGATCCTTGATGAAGTTATGTGCGGCATGGGCCGCACCGGCCATCTGTTTGCCTGCGAGGCGGATGGGGTGGCGCCGGATATCCTCTGTATCGCCAAGGGGCTGGGGGCCGGCTACCAGCCGATTGGTGCGATGCTCTGCACCCGTCAGATCTATGAGGCGATTGAGCACGGTTCCGGCTTCTTCCAGCACGGCCACACGTATATCGGCCACCCGGTGGCCACCGCCGCGGGGCTTGCGGTCGTCAAGGCACTGTTGGAGCGCGGGCTGGTGCAGCGTAGTGCCGAAATGGGAGAGAAGCTGCAGACCGCACTGCACGATCGTTTCGGCCAGCATCCCAACATCGGCGACATCCGCGGCCGCGGGTTGTTCCGCGGGGTCGAGCTGGTTGCTGACCGCGAAACCAAGGAGCCCTTCGATCCGGCGCTGGAACTGGCCAAGAATATCAAGAAGGCGGCGTTTCAGGCCGGTTTGATCTGCTACCCGATGCAAGGCACCCGCGACGGCCGGAACGGCGACCACATCCTGCTGGCGCCGCCCTTCATCATCACCGAAGACCAGATTGCAGAAGTGATGGACAAACTGGAAACCGCCGTCACCCAGTGCTTGCTGCAGGGGTAAGCTGTTCGAAGAAATTATTAGCCGCCTTCCAGAACCATGTCCGGGTTCAATTCGAACGGCTGCCAGTGAATGTCGAGCGGAACTCCGGCGTGGTGAGCGGCACATGCCAGCTAATGATAGCCGACTGCGTACCAGGGGCAGACTACATCCGAAATGATATCCACCCTGAGGCCGGGGCGGTCAGCGGTCTCTGCCATGCTGACGGCCCTTTGTTTATTGAAGTCTTGCAGTGCGAATGGGGGGGGGAGTGGCAGGGAAACAACAGTTTCAGCAGGGCTTACCCGCGGCGCGCCTAAATCCCGGCGCAGTCCGCACCATCTGATGCAGCCAAAGGAGACCGCCATGCCCCGGACCGAAACGCTCCTAACGGCCTTTCCCCCTGCCAGCCTGCTGGCACAGCCGACACCTCTGGAACGCCTTACCGGTTGCCGGCTGACCTGGGCATCGACCTTTGGATCAACCGCGATGGCCTCACGGGCCTCACGGGCCTCAGCATTGGCGGCAACAAGACACGCCGGTTGGAATATTGCATCGGTGCCGCACGAGCCGGGGTCCTTACCGGTGTGCGCCTCGCAAGCATCACCGCGCTGGTCTTGGCAGCTGCCTGGGCCGTTATGCTGCGTTGCAGAAACCGCGGCTGTCGAAAGTGGCGGAAGCGCTGGCAGAGCTGATAGGCATCCCGCGTCCAACAGGCCGCGATGACATTCTCACTTGGGACGGTGCGCTCGTCCCGGGTGGCCGCGCAGGCCCGGCCACCCGGGCTGCCCTTCAACGCATGGCCAGGGCAGAAGGGATCCTGCTGGACCCAGTCTATTCTGCCAATACCTTCGCAGGGCTGCTTGGCCTTGCAAAAGAGGGCAGCATCCGCAAAGGCTGGAAAGTGCTGCTGCTGCACACCGGCGGGCTGTCAGCGCTGTTTGCCTATCAAAACGACCTTGGATTTGGTGGTACGGAGGCGCCATGACCGGCTGTCAACGGATAGCGCGCAGGCGCCAGGGGATCTTTACAACGCTGTCCCCGCGGGGACAGCGCGGAAAAATTGCGGGCCGTCAAGAGACCGCCGGCTATGGCAGGGGCAGAGCCGGCCGGTTGATTTTGCGCTGGCTCAACTCTTTCCGAGCTGGCTCGCATCCTGGGCAATGGCTTCGATTGCAGCCCAGTTGCCAGCCTCAACCAGATCGCCAGGCGCCACCCAGCTGCCGCCCGCGCAGACCACATTGGGCAGGCTCAGGTAGGTTTCCGCATTGGCGGGGCTGATGCCGCCGGTGGGGCAGAAGGAAATCTGCGGCAAGGGTGCGCCGATCGCTTTCAGCGCGGGCGCACCGCCTGAGGCTTCAGCTGGAAAGAACTTCAGCATCCCATAGCCGCGCGCCAGCAGCCGCATCGCTTCGGTTGCGGTGGCGGCGCCGGGCAAGAGCGGCAGTCCGATGGACTCGCAGGCATCCAGCAAGTCATCCGTCGCACCGGGGGAAACCCCGAATTGCGCGCCGGCTTCCTTGGCGGCTTCGGCGTCTTTGGGGGTGATCAGCGTGCCGGCCCCGACCACGCCGCCCTTCACCTGCGCCATTTCGCGGATCACTTCCAGCGCCGCACCTGTGCGCAGGGTGACTTCCAGCGCAGGCAAGCCACCCGCCACCAGCGCTTCGGCCAGGGGGCGGGCATGGGCCGTATCCTTCACCACCAGCACCGGCATCACCGGGGCCAGGGTGCAGATCCCGCACGTGCGCAGGCTGGCGTCCTGAGGGGTTATCCGCATCATGCTAAACTCCAAACACGCTGGCGCCTTCGTCTGCCGAGGCAACCGAGCGGCGGAACAGGGTAAACAGCTCGCGCCCCGTGCCATGCTGATAGGCGCTGAGGTCGGCAGTGGCAGCGCTGCGCTCCAGCACGCCGCCGGTGAGGACTTCCAGCGTGCCGCGCACCGCGTCCAGCCGCAGCATGTCACCGTCCTGGAGTTTGGCAATCGGGCCGCCGTCCAGTGCTTCGGGCACCACATGGATCGCGGCTGGGATCTTGCCGGAGGCCCCGGACATCCGCCCGTCGGTGACCAGCGCCACTTTCTGCCCCTTGCCCTGCATGATGCCCAGCATCGGAGTCAGGCCGTGCAGTTCCGGCATACCGTTCGCCTTGGGCCCCTGGAAGCGCACCACAATGATCATGTCGCCCGTCAGCGCGCCTGCCTTGAAGGCGGTCTTGGCCGCCTCCTGGTCATGAAAGACACGGGCGGGGGCCTCGATCACCTGGTGTTCCTTGGCCACTGCCGAGACCTTGATCACCGACGTTCCCAGATTGCCTGTCAGCCGCTTCAACCCGCCGGTCGCCTGGAACGGTGCGTCCGCCGGGCGCAGCACGGCATCGTTCAGGCTTTGCCCCGGACCGGCGCGGAAGGTCAGGCCGTCTTCGGACAGGAACGGCTCCATCACGTAGTTCTTCAGCCCGTCGCCCGCCACGGTTTTGGTGTCGGGATGCAGGCACCCGGCTTGCAGAAGTTCGCCGATCATGTAGCCAAGGCCGCCGGCCGCGTGGAAATGGTTCACATCGGCGAGGCCATTTGGATAGACCCGCGCCAGCAGCGGGATCACGTCAGACAGGTCTGAGAAGTCCTGCCAGTCCAGCAGGATGCCGCCGGCACGGGCCATGGCGATCAGATGGATCAAGAGGTTGGTGGAGCCGCCGGTGGCCATCAGCCCGACAATGCCGTTAGCATAGGCTTTCTCGTCCAGCACGTCGCAGACCGGGGTATAATTGTTCCCCAGCGCGCTGAGCGACAGCGCCCGTTTGGCGCCCTCGACGGTGAGTGCTTCGCGCAGCGGCGTGCCGGGGGTGACAAAGGAGGAGCCGGGCAAGTGCAGCCCCATGAATTCCATCAGCATCTGGTTGGTGTTGGCGGTGCCGTAAAAGGTACAGGTTCCGGGGCCGTGATAGGCGGCCATTTCGGCCTTCAGCAGGTCCTCGCGCCCGACTTTGCCGGCGGCAAACTGCTGGCGTATCTTGGCTTTTTCATCGTTCGCCAGACCGCTTGTCATCGGCCCTGCAGGCAGGAACACCGCCGGAATGTGGCCAAACGCCTGCGCGCCGATCACCAGCCCGGGCACGATTTTGTCGCAGACACCAAGAAAAACCGCAGCGTCGAACACATTGTGGCTGAGGGCGATGCCCGCAGCCATGGCGATGGTGTCGCGGGAAAACAGGCTGAGCTCCATGCCCGGTTCGCTTTGGGTGACGCCGTCGCACATGGCAGGCACGCCGCCGGCCACTTGCGCAGTGCCGCCGTTCCTGCGCACGGCGTCGCGGATCAGGGCCGGGTAGGTCTCGAACGGCTGATGCGCCGAAAGCATGTCATTATAGGCGGTGACAATCCCAAGGTGGCCCTTGGCGCCCTGGGCCAGCGTTTGCTGGTCCGCCCCGGTGGCGGCATAGGCATGGGCCTGGCCGGAGCAGGACAGATGCGCCCGTGCAGGCCCCTTGCTGCGGGCAGCAGCCATCCGCTCGAGATAGGCCGTGCGTGTGGCCTCGCTGCGGGCGATGATGCGGTCGGTGACGGCGGCCAGGGTGGAGTTCAAGCTCATGGGGTGCCTTTGTAGCAAACTGCGGGGGCAAAGGGGAGGGCTGTCATCTCAGGTTCCGATACTGCGCCATCGGCGGCCGTCGCGGTGGATCAGCAGCAATGAATCATCGGGCCCTGTGCTGCCGCTGTCATAGGGTTGCGGCGCGTCGCCCGCGTCCTCCCAGCCGGCGATGATCGGGTCGGCCCAGGCCCAGGCGGCCTCAACCTCGTCGCCGCGCATGAACAGGGTCTGGTTGCCGCGGATCACATCCATGATCAGCCTCTCATAAGCGTCCTGCGGGCGGCCGGATTCCGGCAGCTCATCGGCGAATGTCATGTCCAGGTTGGCGCCCGTCAGGCGCATGCCGCCGGGGCCGGGATCCTTGATTGTGGTTTTCAGCGTAATGCCCTCATCCGGCTGCAGGCGTATCACCAGCACGTTGCCATGCACGGTGCCGGAGCCTGCAAAGATGTTGTGCGGCGGGTCACGGAAATAGACTGCAATTTCGCTCACCCGGTCGCGCAAGCATTTTCCGGTGCGCAGATAGAACGGGATCCCGGCCCAGCGCCAGTTCGCCACCTCCACCTTGAGGGCGATATAGCTTTCGGTGCGGCTGGCGGGATTGCCGGCATGGTCGCGGTAGCTGTCGCCGGATTTGCCTGCGGTGCGCCCCCGGTACTGGCCGCGGGCGATGCTGGACTGCGGCACCGGGCGCAGCGCCTCGATCACCTTGACCTTCTCGTCGCGCACCGCGCTGGGGGTGAACCGGGCGGGCGGTTCCATTGCGGTGAGGCACAAGAGTTGCATCAGGTGGTTTTGCACCATGTCCCGCATGGCGCCGGATTTATCGTAGTAGTCCCCGCGCCCCTCAACGCCGATACTTTCGGCGACGGTGATCTGCACATGGTCGATGTGAGAGCTGTTCCACAAGGGTTCAAACAGCGAATTGGCAAAGCGCAGAGCCATCAGGTTCTGCACGGTTTCCTTGCCCAGGTAATGGTCGATCCGGTAAATCTGCCGTTCCTCGAAATGCGCCCGCAGAGCGGTGTTCAGGGATTGAGCCGAAGCCAAATCATGACCAAAGGGTTTTTCCAGCACGATGCGGCTGTCCGGCGTGGCTATGCCGGTCTCGCTGAGGCGGCGAGCAATATCGGTGAACAGTGACGGGCCGACCGATAGGTAGAAGGCGCGCACGGCATCGTCGCGCAGTTTCCCGTGAATCACATCCCAGCCGCTGTCGTCGCGCGCATCCACAGCGACATAGTCCAATAGGTCGGTGAAACCGGCGATTTCCGCGGGCGTGGTCTCCACATCCTGGCCGAAATCGCGGATCGCATCGGCGGTTTGGGCACGGAACGCCTCGGCTGTCAGTGCGCTGCGCGAGCTGCCGATGATGCGGCATTTATCGCTGAACTGGCCGATCTGGAAACGGTGAAACAAGGCCGGCAGAATCTTGCGGCGGGCCAGGTCGCCGGTGGCGCCAAACAGCACGAGGTCAAAGGGTTCAACGGGGATGACGCGGGAAACCATTGATTTTACATCGCTGTTCTATAGGGGCAGTGGCATTGTGCCGCCTGGGGCGGGGCAATTCAATTGCCTCAGTTGCCAGACGGCTGGTTAGAGTTGAGTTATCGCTAACATAAAGTGCTGAATAGGGCCACCTGGAATATTTCGCCTGCCAATCCGTTTGCGAATAGGTCAGCCTTGCTGCCGGAGTGTTTCGTGCGCGAAACATTGGGACAATAGGACGATGTTGCACAAATCAGGTAGCGGGCAAGGACCACGCCTGGCATCTCGGATGCGTTCAGCACCTGCTCCAAGATCTGCTCGTGCAACTGTGCGTGCTTGAAAGACGACATCTCCGGCCAGCTACATGTGCCTGGCAACCAGTGGCGCGACATGACAGAAGCGCCCCAGATCCTGCTGAACCGCCAACTTTAGCAGCTGAAGCTGCCAACCATCCTGCGGGAATGCGACAAGCAGGCCCGGCTCGCCGTCCGCGTCTCTGGATTGGGTTCCCGTTGCCGGCGCAACAGCAAACAGAGCCATATGGAGCACTGCGGCAGCGCCGAAAAAGAGGGTCAGTTCGGCAGTACATTTCATTTCGGGCGCACCGCCAGTTCGGCCCGGTTGAACCCTGAGGCCGCAAGCTGGCGCAGGATGCGCGTCAGCAGCGCGGCTTCAAGCCTGGCGTCCGCCCGCAGCTGAACCACGGCGGCGGCGGTGCCGGCGGCAGCCAGCCGGGCGACCGCGGCCTCACCCTCGGCACCGTCGAAATGCATCAGCCCCGCAGCATCGATATACAGCACATCTTCTGCCTCTGTCTCTGTTTCCAGCCTGGCTTCGGGCGGAGACACCTCGAACGGTTCGGGCAGAGCCAGGTGGGAAGTCATCAGGAAAATGATCAACAGCAGGAACACCACGTCGATCATCGGCGTGAGACTGGGCCGGCGGCGCGGTTTCGTGGTTTGGGTGAATTCCATCGGCTCACTCGGCGGCCAGATTTATTTCTGCAGGGGAGACAGCGACGAACAGGCGGGTGGCACTGTCCTAGATGTCGCGGCGGATGCGGCCGATCACCGCCTCGAACCAAGTGAGTGCGGCGGATGCCGGAATTGCCACCGCCATGCCGGCCTTTCCGAGCGACCTGGCGCCGATAAGCGCCAGGGTGATTGCCGAAAGTGCCGCGATTGCCCAGATGGAGGGGCCGCCATCACGCAGAAACTTCAGCGCCTTGCCGGACGCCCGGCTGGCCAACCCAGCCCGTTCTTCCGGGCGGCTGAGCAGCGCGGCCTGAGCGAGGCTGTCTTCAGCACCGGCCCCGGCCTTGACGTTCTCCTGAGGCGTGAAGACTTGCGGTGTCGTTTGCGGGTGGAGCGTTGCGGCCGCCGACAGTTCAGAAGAAACGGCTTTCGCTATCCCCGGATGGAGGACGAATTGAACTTTCTGCTGCGCGGACCCCGGTGGTAAGCTGCGGCACCGGTACTGCAAGTGTTTCCTGCGCTGCGGCGAACGAAGTGGTCAGAAATAGGGCGGCAAGGGCAGTCCGGGCGCGGATGGTCATGATTGGCTTCAACAAGCGGCGGTATAGCTTTGTCCGGGGGCTGGTTTGCCGTGCTGCAGCGCCGCGTGCAAGCGGTACACGCTGGCCAGGCCGCAGGCAAACCGCAGGAATTGGCGGGGGCGTCCGGTGCGCGCGGCCAGAGCGCGGCGCTGCTAGGTTGTGCCTGCCGCGGCGGCGCAGTTTGGTGAGAGTTTCCTGCAAGGTTGTCCTTCACCTCTGCCTCCGGCAGTGGAAGCAGCCGCACCAGCGCTTACCCCAGGCTGAGCGGGATTATATGGTTTTCTTCAAACCGGATGAACCGCACGTCATCGCAGGTGTCCCGTCTCCGAATGGGCTGGGTTTGATGCTGAAAACCATCGGGTTGAATGCATAGGGGCGGCTGCGCTTTGTACCGGGCAAAATTGACAATGCCCAGCCGTTAAGGAACCCGTTTCAAACCAAAGGGCCCTGCACCCGCAATACGCCCTGATCCATGTGCGCGGCGATGCGGTAGGTCTGTGCCAACCGGTCAGGCGTCAAAATGCTCTCTGTCTTGCCCTGTGCAACAATCCGACCCTGATCCATGACGCTCACACGGTCGCAATAGCGGGCCGCAATGGAAAGATCGTGCAAAGAGGCCAGAACTGTCTTGCCCCGGCGCTTCACCTCGTCCAGCAAGATAAGCTGATAATGCAGGTCCAGATGGTTGGTCGGCTCGTCAAGTACATAGAGCTCCGGGTCGCGGGCAAGCAACTGGGCCATGAAGGCCCGTTGCAGCTCGCCGCCTGACAAATGCTCTGCCGGGCGGTTCGCAATATCTGATAATCCGGCGATTTCCAGCGCTTCGCCGATCCGGTGGCGGCCGTTGCGGCTGCTGTTTAGTCCGATTTCCACGATGTCGCGCAGGCGCAGCCCGTTGAGAAGCCCCCCTCCCTGCACCAACACTCCCACCATCTGTGCCCAGTCCAATCGCGGCCAATTGTCCTGCTGCCGCCCCATCAGACGAATGCGTCCCGCGCTGGGACGGGCGTCGAAATAGAGCAGACGCAGAAGAGAAGTCTTTCCTGCACCGTTCGCTCCCAGAAGGCCATGAAATTCGCCCTTCACCACCGCGAGGGAGGCGTCATGGACGATTGTCGTATCCCCTCCGGCAACCGAAACCCGGTCTAACTGCAAGAACGTGTCAGACCGCACGGCGCGCCCTCCTCAGAATCAGGATAAAGGGCGGCGCTGCGAACAGGGCCATCAGCACCCCCAGCGGCAATTCTTCCGGAGCCAGAAGCGTTCGGCACAAAAGATCGACGATGACCAGCGTCAACGCTCCCAGCACCGTGGCCAGCGGCAACAGAACCCGATGCCGCGCCCCTGCCAGGAGGCGCGCCAAATGGGGCAGGATCAGCCCGACAAATCCGACAATTCCGGCAACCGAAACCGCCAGTCCCGTCAACAGAACAGTTCCCGTAAACACCAGCACGCGCAGCCGGTCCACCCTGACACCAAGAGCCAGCGCCCTTTGATCTCCCAGCAGCATGGCATCCAGTGACGGGGCGTAACGGAAAGCCGGGACTGCGATCAGGCCAAACCCCGCGACCAGCACCGGAATGTCCGCCCAGTCTGCGCCTGCGGCTGAGCCCATCAGCCACCCCAACGCACTGCGGCTTGCGTGCGGGTCGCCGATGTACAGAAAAAAGGAGGTCACTGACTGAAACATCAGCGAAATCGCAACACCTGCCAATATGACAATATTGGGGTCCAAGCTATGCCCCCGCCGGACCGACAGCAGCAAGGTCATGGCAAAGGCAACCCCGGCGCCAAGAAAGGAAATCACCGGAACACCTATCATCTGCACCACCCCTTCCGGCAGCCAGATCAACGCGGCGACTGCAGCAGCAGAGGCCCCCGACGACAACCCCATGATATAGGGGTCGGCCATCGGATTGCGCAGGGTTGACTGCATCAGCACTCCGGCCAGCGCAAGCATCGCTCCAATCAGCGCCACCGCCAGCACACGCGGTACCCGCCATTGCCAGATGATCAGCGACACCCCGCGGGGCGCATCGTCAGACCGGGTCAAAACATGCAGCCGTTCGGCCCAGCTCAACTCGGCTGTGCCCCACAGGATCCCGGCAAGCATCGACAGAAACAACAACGCAACACCTAAACTCAAAGCCGCAGAAGAAGACGGTTGCATCAATCCAACGCTTCCAGCTCGGCATTCAGCCGTTCGACACCTTCCAGGAATCTTGCTCCAAGCACCGTGTTGGAGAAGCTGACGGTGGCAAAGCGCCCGTTTCTGACGGCATCCAGCTGCGACAGAACCGGATCCGCCTCCATGTGGGCGCGCTTCTCGGCGGCGCTGGACCAGGTGGCATCAATCAGGACAATAACGTCCGGGTTCCGGGCCATGACAGTCTCCCAGCCAACCTCTGCCCAGGCACCGTTGATGTCCTCTGTAATGCTGGAGAGACCAGCACTTCTGGCCAGCAATGCAGGGCTGCCGCAACATCCGATGGTGTAGGGAGACGTTTTGCCGTTGCTGTAGAAAAAGGCAGTCATGTCGCGGTCACTCCCCGCGTCCGCCACTGCTTCGAGGCGGGCAGACAGGTTCGCAAGCAGTGCCTTTGCCCGGTCTTCCACCCGAAAGAGCCTGCCGATCGTTTCGATATCCGTCAGCAACGGCTGCACGGTCAGCGGCACATCTCCGGGATGATGCAGGCTGCAGGCGGCGTCAGAAAGATAGGTTCCGATTCCCAGCGCCTGCCACTCGGCTGCACTGCCAAGGTTGCTTTTGTCAAATGCAGAGGCAAACCCAGCAAACAGGAAGTCAGGCTCTGATGCGAGGACAACTTCACGGGCCGGGTATTTTTCTGCCAGCACCGGGATACGCTGATAGGCGCTCTGCCATTGCAGCGGCATCCTGTCATCCAAGTAGGCGGTGCCCGCCAAGCGGTCCTCCAAGCCAAGCGCCAGCATGATTTCCGTGGCTTGTTGATTCAGCGTGACAGCCCGAGCCGGCGCCGTGTCATAACTAAAGCTGCCGTAACAGCTGGCAATCTCGACAGGGGCAGCATGAACCACGCCCAACTGCCCCAGAACAGCGGCGGCGAGAGGCAACAAGAATTGTCGCAAATCAGTCTCCCGAAGTGAAAAAGTGATGTTCGTGCAGGATCTCGCCAGCCACCAGTGCGCGGCTGACAAAATCGCGGACTGCGTCCACGTTCGGCAGCTGATACCAATGCCCCTCAGGGTAATGGATAAGCGACGGCCCGCGGTTACAGGGAAACTGGCACCCGGTCGATGTGACTAAGCATTCTGCGGAAAGCCCGGCGCGGGCCACCTCCAGCTTCAGCATTCCGACAAGCGAGGGCGCATCCTGCAAGTGGCAGCGCGGCCCAGTGCAAACCAGCAGATGGTGCCGGAAACTGGGCGGCTTGTCCCAGCCTTTCCCCTTTTCGCCCGACGGGCAAACAGCAATTGGGGTCAACTGGACATCCGGCTGCGCGGCCCGCTGCAAAAGGGCTGCATCCCCCTGAACCGGCGCAGCGAAGAACAATTCGGGCAGGTCGCCGTCACGGCGCGCCAGCCATGCCCCGGCGGCCTTGGGCAGCCAGCGTTCAAGGCTTTGGGAAAAGGGCAGCCCAATTGGGTACAGCTCAATATGCTGTGCGCCGGCATTGCACAGGGTGTCAAGCGCCTCCCACAGCCCCGGACCCTTGGCTTCCAGCCGGATGACCTCGGCCCTGCAGGGCGCATGCTCCAGCAGACCGCAAGCCAGAGCGCCAAACCGCGCCTGGCTGACGTATTGGGCAGAAACCAGATAGAGAACGGCTCGCGCCGCGCTGGATCTGGCACCGGTGCTGTTTCCGTGCTCGCGCGCTTCTTCGCAACTAGAAGCAAGCGTCATCGGCCGCAACCGCCCCGATTTGGCTCCTGCACCTTCCCTAGGGCGGCCTCCCGGGCACAACACAGCCAGACACACTGGCCCGCGGGGCCGAACAATCTGGTCATCAGTCCTCCTCGGGCACCCCGCCCGCCAGTTTACAGTTTGTGATGGCAGGTCTCCTGACTCGCGGGTCGCAGCTTGCCGTCCCTTCCCGGAGCCGCAGGCTCCAGTGGTTTGACGGGTCGCTCTCCGCTTACAGTTGCGGGGGCAGTCGCGGCATTGGCGCCTGTTGGCTACACCTCACCGCATTCCCTATTATCCCCAAGCTTCGCTTTTGCCGGGAACCATCGGGCGGTAAAGGACACAGTTCTGCCAAGATGGTCAAGAACAAAACCATCCCTTCCGCAGACATATTGCGCACCATTTGACTGTGATGAGACGCCAAGAGGCCTGCAACTATAAAGAGCATGGCAAATTCCCCGGAGCCCAAGCATTGCCTTCCGTATGATCAGCCGGTTTGCTTTGAATTGAAAAAAATCATTGACATGTCATAGGTCTATTCATACGCACCCTGCGACGGTTTCCAATTGGGAATTAAATGGGAACGCAGTTCGGGCTGTTGACAGCCTCACTCTGCGGCTGTCCCCGCAACTGTAGGCGGAAAGCCAATGCCAACAGCCACTGGGCAGGCTCGCCCGGGAAGGCGGCAATTGGCGCTGATCCGTGAGCCAGGAGACCTGCCGTCAGATATTGTCACGTGTGAATGCGCCGGGCGGGGTGTCCTGGTGAGACAAACTTTCGGTTCCTGCATCCGGGAAACGGGAGTGTCGTTTTTACGGTGACGGTGTAACAACGCTGGAGCCTAATTGTGCGTACTCCTGATTTTAAACCTGCCGCGCTCTGCGTGATGCCGGTCACCTTGTCTCTCGGTTTTTCCAGGCCATCATGCTTCCTGACGTTTGCTGCCTCTGCCATGCTTGTCAGTGCTCCAATTCCTGCGGCAGCGCAGGAATTGGAGCTGGAACCTGTTCAACTGGAACCCATCTCGGTCAAGAAACAATTTTTGGAACCGGGCCTTGACCTCGAATTGCCGTCAAATGCGGGCAGCCGCCTAGGGCTGAGTTCCCGGGAAACCCCGGCCAGCGTGCAGGTGATCAGCGAAGACACCATTCGCCAGCGCAGTCAGCGTGATGTCAATCAGGCGATTGTCCAAAACGGAACCGGAATCAGCTTCAATGGCCGCCCCAGCAATGGCGGAACAACGCTCAGCATGCGAGGCTTCAGCGGGCACAGTTCCGTCACCCGGTTGTATGATGGCACCCGGCTGTACCCGGCTCCAGGCACCATATCCTTTCCGTTCGATACTTGGAATGTTGACAGCATTGAGGTGCTCAACGGTCCTGCTTCAGTTCTTTACGGCGAAGGCGGGGTAGGGGGCGCAATCAATATCATTCCCAAAAAACCGCTGACTGACACCACGCGCAACGAACTGCGCACCACCGTTGGCACAAATGGCCAGCTTGGGCTGGCGTTAGGCAGTGCGGGCCCGATTTCTGACAGGCTGGCCTACAGCTTCGATGTCAGCCGCACGCGTTCGGACGGACGGGTTGACGGGGACGATCCCTCCAGCCTGGCTGTTTCGGCCGCACTGCGCTGGCAGGCAACCAATACCTTGGCGCTGTCGCTGTCGCATGACTATGGCGACAACACGCCAAGCATTTATTTCGGCACCCCGCTGAAAGACGGCCGCATCGACGAGGGTGTACGTGAACGCAACTACAACGCCGAGGATGCGCTGGTCCGGTTCAAGGACCGCTATACCCAACTGCGTGCAGAATGGACGCCATCCAGAAATTTGACTGTGTCCAGCAACAGCTACTATCTGACCAGCAAGCGCGACTGGCGCAATATCGAGGATTATACGTACCAGCCTGGGACCGGAGATGTTGCACGGAAATGGTACATCGCCGTCAATCACGATCTCGAACAAGCCGGCAACCGCACCGCGGTGACCTTTGACAGTCTCTTAGGGGGCATCAATACCTCAACCACGGTCGGGGCCGAGGTGAATCGCATCACCTACAAAAACACTAACAACTCTCCATACGCGGGCAGTTCGGTGGTGGACTATCAGCATCCTGTTTCCGGCAGCTTTGGCCCGCATTCGCTGGTGACTACAGCCGACCTGACGACAGATCAGCAGGCAGTGTTTGCCGACAGCCGCCTGGAGATAAATGATCAGTGGTCAATTGTCGGCGGCCTGCGCTATGACCATCTGCGCGTTAGACGGGTAGATCCTGCGTTTACCAAGAAATTCAATTCGCTCAACTGGCGGATCGGCACGGTTTACAATCCTCTGCCGGACATGGCGATCTATGCGCAATACTCCCGCGCGGCGGAACCCATCGGAAGCGTGCTGTCCCTCTCTGAGAGCCAGAGCCAACTGGAATTGACCAAGGCCCGCCAGCAGGAAATCGGAGTCAAGTTCAGCTTTCTGGACGGACGCGGGAACGCAACTCTATCTGCCTACAATATTGTCAAGAACGACCTGTTGGCCAGAGATCCCGCTGATCCGTCGATTGTCCGCCAGATCGGCCAGCAAAGCAGCAAGGGCATCGAATTTGCCACGGGCTTGGATATCTCGCCGGTCTTCCGCATCGATGTGAACGGCGCGCTGATTTCGCCTGAGTATGATAATTACATCCAATCCGGCGGGGATCTGTCCGGAAACCGTCCCGCACTCGTACCGCGCCGCGTTGCAAACATCTGGGCGCAGTGGGAATTTTCCCAAAACTGGACTGCCCGCGCCGGGGCGCATTACGTCGGCGAGGTGTTCACGGACAGCGCCAATAGCTCAACCCTTCCGGCCTATACAGTTTTGAATGCGGGTCTGCAGTGGCGTCCTAGGGAAAACATTTCCCTGGACTTCAGCGTCTACAATGCTGCCGACCGGCTGTATGCAACCTCTGGCAGCTCGAACCAATGGCTGCTGGCGCCGCCCCGCAGCGCAACGATTGACCTTCACATCACATTCTAGACCATTTGGCCATTTCAAAGCCGGCAAGCCCCAAAAATGCTTTGTTGGGCAATTCAGGTGAAGAGATTGCTGCTCTTTAGCTGGCTCAAGCTTCGATTATCCAGGTTCCAACCCGTGTCGGCAGGCGATCCTTCGTGTGCCGGCCGGCGACAGGCTGCCGCATGGCACGATCATGTGGAAATGAGGATGAGGGATCAGTGGAGTTTTCTAGGTGCGGAGCATGCTGGTGCCTCCCCGGACGCGGGCGCTGAGATGCCGGGGCCGGACGCGACGGCTGTCATGCTCGGAGGCCTGCTGAACGGTCGCTCCGGTGAAAATCGCCGGGTCGCAGAAAAGCTGCTGCGCGTGCAGAAATAAAATTCGACTTTCTGCACGTGCATTGGCTGCGGAGGCGTAAAAGCGGATTGTCCGGCGTCTTGTTTCTCCGACCTGACTGCAGCTGAACTTCGTTCCTGTTCCGGGGCACCGGGGTAAAGTACCCCTGTCCAAGAAAGGAACATGGAATGGGACAATCGAGGCGGACGTTCACAGACGAGTTTAAAGCCGCAGCTGTTGGTCGGCTTTATAAGCCTGG
>NZ_JAXMOX010000064.1:0-22131 GCF_034669605.1 Leisingera sp. | reverse complement strand
CGCCAGGTAGCCGTCAAACCAGTCGGTCACCGCCGCGGTGACAAACAGCAGCAGGGCAAACCAGTCCGCATAGGGACGGGAGAAATACAGAAACATCACAGCCAGGCCCGGGGCGGCAACGAGCCTCAGCAGCGTGAGAATATTTGGCAAGGTCCACTTCATGCCGCGCACATTATCCGGCTGTTTCGCAAGAGGAAAGCGGCTCTGGTGCAAAATTCCGCCGCTGAGGCGGCGGAAGCCTCCGGCGGACGTATTTTCGGCCAGAAAGAAACTGCAGGAGCCAGAAACTCAAGGTCTGCGCCTAGCTGCTGCCGTGGAAGTGGTCATAAATCCGCTCGGCCAGCGCCTCCGAGATCCCCTCCACCGCCCTGAGGTCGGCCAGATTGGCACGGCTCACCGCCTTGGCACTGCCGAAATGGGCCAGCAGGGCGCGTTTGCGGGAGGCGCCGACGCCGGGCACCTCGTCCAGCGGTGTTGCGCTCATCGACTTGGCGCGCTTGGCGCGGTGGGTGCCAATGGCGAACCGGTGCGCTTCGTCCCGCATCCGCTGGATAAAGTACAGCACCGGATCGTTGCGCTGCAGGGCAAAGGCGCTTTCACCGGTGCGGTAAAATTCCTCCTTGCCGTGGTCGCGGTCGACGCCTTTGGCAACCCCAACCATCGGGATGTCCTGCACGCCGTGCTCTGCCATGATCTCGGCCACTGCCGAGACCTGCCCGGCACCGCCGTCGATCAGCAGCAGATCCGGCCACAGGCCCTTGTCGCGATCCGGGTCTTCCTTCAGCAGGCGCGAGAAACGGCGGTTCAGCACCTCCTTCATCATGCCGAAGTCATCGCCGGGCACCAAGTCGTCGCCTTTGATGTTGAACTTGCGGTAGGCGTTTTTCATGAACCCGTCCGGCCCCATCACGATCATGCCGCCCACCGCATTGGTGCCCTGGATGTGGGAGTTGTCGTAGACCTCGATCCGCTGCGGCGGCCCTTCCAGGCCAAACGCCTCGGCCAGGCCGCGCAGCAGCTTGGCCTGCGTCGCGCTTTCGGCCATGCGCCGGGCCAGGCTCTCGCGGGCGTTGCGCACCGCAAAAGCCACCAGCTCGGTCTTTTCGCCGCGCTGGGGCACCAGCAGCTCGACTTTGCGGTCTGCCTTCTCGCTCAGCGCCGCCTCCATCAGATCGGCGTTTTCAACCGCATCCGACAGGATCAGCTGGCGCGGCGGCTCCTTGTTGCCGTAGAACTGCCCGAGGAAGGCCTCCATGACCTCCGCCGGGCTGTTGTCGGCATCCACCCGCGGATAGAAGTCCTGATTGCCCCAGTTCTGATTGGCGCGGATGAAAAACACCTGCACGCAGGCCTGGCCGCCGTCCATATGCAAGCCGATCACATCCGCTTCGGCGACGCCGCGCGGGTTGATGCCCTGGCTGGACTGCACTTGGGTCAGCGCTTTGATGCGATCGCGCAGCGCCGCCGCGCGTTCGAATTCCATTGCCTCCGAGGCCGCCATCATCTGTTCTGCCAGCTCCTCCTGGATCTTGGAGGACCGGCCGGACAGGAACCGTTCGGCGTCGCGCACGCTTTCGGCATAGCCCGCTTCGGAAATCAGTCCCGTGCAGGGTGCCGAACACCGCTTGATCTGATACTGCAGGCAGGGGCGCGTGCGGGCCTCGAACATCGCGTCCGAGCAATTGCGCAGCAGGAACGCCTTTTGCAACTGGTTCAAAGTCCGGTTCACAGCGCCTGCACTGGCAAAGGGGCCGAAATAGCTGCCCTTCTGCTTGCGCGCCCCGCGGTGTTTCTTAATCTGCGGAAACCCGTGATCCTTGGCGACCAGAATATTCGGGAAGCTTTTGTCATCGCGCAAGAGCACGTTGTATTTGGGCTTCAGCTGCTTGATCAGGTTCTGTTCCAGCAGCAGCGCCTCGGTTTCCGTCCGAGTGGTCAGGAACATCATCGAGGCTGTAAGCGCGATCATCCGCTCGATCCGCGGGCTGTTGCCGGGGCGGCTGTAGTTCGACACCCGGGCCTTGAGGTTGCGCGCCTTGCCGACATACAGCACCCGGCTGTCGGCATCCAGCATCCGGTAAACCCCGGGCGACCCATCCAGTGTTTTCAGGTAATCCTGGATCACGGCATAGCCGGTTCTCGGCTTTTCGGCGGGCGAATCCGCGGGGGGGGCAGCGGGCTGGTCAGTCATGTGCCCAGACATATGATTCCCCGCCCCTGGCTGCAATGTTTGCCTGCCCGGATCAAGAGCGGGGAAATCCACCGAAGCTGTGGATAACTACGGAGATATCTTTGGGCTATCCCGCCTTTTCCCTTATTATTTGGTGTTTTCGGACGATTGCTCAATAAATAGGCAATTTGATAACGTGCTGTTTTAAATGCAAATTATTAACCGCCCCTGTCAAGGCTTTGAAAACAAATACACTTTTGTAACGCTTTCATGTCAGCAGGTGAACCGGTGCAAAACTTCCAGGGACACAGACATTCCGGCCCCTGTTTGCGTTATTCCAGCCCGTCGCTGTCGGGGGTCTGCCAGCCCAGATGCTGGCCGCCATCAGTGCAAATCATCTGCCCCGTAACCGCCTTTGCCTGCAGCAGATATGACAATGCAGCTGTGATGTCCCCGGCATCCGCGCCCCGCTGCAAGATCGTTGCTGCGCGCTGGCGGGCAAATTGCTCCTGGCTTTGCCGCGGCCCCTGCAAGGTCGGCCCCGGGCCGATGGCGTTGACCCGGATCCGCGGCGCCAGCGCCTGCGCGGCTGTCTGTGTCAGTGTCCACAGTGCAGACTTCGCCAGCGTGTAGCTCATGAAATCAGGTGTCAGCTTGCGCACCCGCTGGTCGATCATATTGACCGCCAGCCCCCAGGCACGCGGCTCACCGCCTGCATCCCGCAGCAGCGGCACCTGCTGTGCAGCCATCGCCTGCAGCAGCACGAAAGGGGCTCGCAGATTGCTGTTCAGATGCCGGTCCCAGCTGTCCCGCGTGGCAGAGGACAGCGTGTCATGCTCGAAAACCGAGGCATTGTTGACAAGGCAGGTGACCGGCCCGCCCAATGCCTTGGCCGCGCGGGGCAGCAGAGCCTGGGCCTGGTCTTCATCCAAGAGATCCGCCTGCAGCACCGCCGCGGCCCGCCCCAGGGCGCGGATCTGCCGCGCTGTGTCCGCAGCCTCCTGAGCTGAGGACACAAAATGGACCGCAACGTCATAGCCGCGCGCGGCCAGCTCCAGCGCCATCGCCCGGCCCAGCCGCCTGCCCGCTCCGGTCACCAATGCCCGCATCTGCTTCTCCCTGCTGCCGCTGCAGTGAAAGAGTTAGAACAGCACGGCCATATACGCCAGATAGAGCGCCGTAAGAATTACGCCCCAGAGGCGGGTGATGTCCTGTTTTAAGAAGACAAAGGGGATCAGAAGCAGCGAGGCGCCCAGCATCACCCAAAGATCGAACCGCAGGAATTCCGGGTCCACACTGATCGGGCCGATAAAGGTGGCGACGCCGATGATGGCCAGCAGGTTGAACATGTTGGAACCGATCACATTGCCCAGCGCCACATCGGCCTGGCGGCGCAGCGCCGCCATCATGGTGGTCGCCAGTTCCGGCAGCGAGGTGCCGACCGCCACCAGCGTCAGGCCGATTACGGTTTCGCTGATGCCGTAGGAATGGGCAATGATGGTGGCATTGTCGACCAGCAGATCGGCCCCCAGCGGCAGGCCGATCAGGCCCAGCAGCAAATAGGTGCCGACACGCCAGTAGGGCATGTCCGGATCGGCTTCCTCGATCTCTTCCAGGTCCGCGTCTGCTGCGCAGCTGTTGCCATTGCGCCGGTGGTTGCGTGCTTCGCGAAAGGCCACGCCCAGTACCAGGAACAGCGCCGCCAGCAGGATCAGACCTGACCAGACGGTGAAGGTGCCGCAATAGGCAAGTGCGATGAACAGCACCGAAGCGGCCAGCATGAAGACATAGTTTTTGCGGGTGCTGCACTCGCTGGTGTGCAAGGCCCGCATCAATGCGGGGATGCCGAGCACCAGCAGGATATTGGCGGTGTTGGAACCGACCACATTGCCCATCGCGATGCCGTCAGCGCCCTCATGCACCGCATTGATGGCAATCAGAAGTTCCGGCGCCGAGGTGCCGAAGGCCACGATCGTCAGGCTGACGATCAGCGCGGGCACCCCCAGCCGCAGGCTGAGGTTCACTGCCCCGCGCACCAGCGCATCGCCTGCCAGCAGCAGGATCACCAGGCCCAGAGCCGAATAAAGCCATGGCATCATTTGCCACGATCTCCTTTTTTGCAGGCACAGGGGCCTTTGCCGATCCGGAAGCGGCCGCAGGAGGGGCAACGCCTGGAATTAATCTGCTTCTGGCCGGGAAACCGCAATTTGCCGAACATGGCCAGCACTGCCATTACCACCAGAAAGAGTGCAACAATCTTGAACAGCACGTCAGAGCCCGAAACGCGCGAATTCGGCCCGCTCCTCGATCCCGGCCAGCGCGTCCTGGGCGGCCTGCATGCCAATGCGGCTGAGCAGCGGTTTCCTGAGGCCATAGCGGCGGAACCGGACCTTGTCGCCAAAGCGCTCCTGCATCTTGGGTTTCAGGTGGCCGATGCCATCAATCAGCCCCAGATCCAAAGCCCTGCGGGCAAGCCAGATCTCGCCAGTGACCAGGTTTTCCTCGCTATCCAGCTTGGCGCCGCGGCGGTCTGTGACATGGTCGATGAAATTGGCGTGGATGTCGTTCAGGATCACCTTCAGGCGCTGCACGTCCTCGGGATTTTCCGGCCGGAACGGGTCCAGCATGGATTTGCTCTCACCGGCGGTATAGACCCGGCGCTCCACCCCCTGGCGGGCCAGCAGCACATGGGCGCCGAAACCGGCGGAGATCACCCCGACCGAGCCCAGCACCGAGCTGGCATCCGCCCAGATTTCATCCGCGGCAGCGGCCAGCCAGTAGCCGCCCGACGCCGCCACGTCTTCGACAAAGGCGTAGACCGGGATGTTCCGCTCTTCCGCCAGGCTGCGGATACGGGCACCGATCAACGAGCTTTGCACCGGCGAACCGCCGGGCGAGTTGATTTCCAGCGCCACCGCAGCTGGTTTGCCCTTGCGGAAGGCACGTTCCAGCACCGGCGCCAGCGCGGCATCGCTAAGCGCGCCGCGGCCGGGCATTCCAATGGCGCCATTCAGGCGTACTACTGCCACCAAGGGCTGTCTTTTCAGGAAAGGCAGGTGAAATCTCATGGCGCCGATGTAGAGAGCCGCCCGGGGTGAAACAAGATGCGCGTCCTGGGGAATTGGCGTGAAATGCAAAATCCGCACAGCCGCGGGCATAAATGCAACGCTGGTTTGCACCCGGCAATTACCCAAGGCGGCTCCCGCCCGTCAGGCCGGCGGCTTGCAGCAGCCGCCTTCCCGTTGGGCCGGGCGCCGCGCCGCCGCGCGGCGCAGCCTGCTCTGCCGGTCAAAGACGCAACACCCGGCACGCGCAGCGTGCCGGACCCAACCGGGAGGGCGCCCAACGGGCACCCGCAGCGGGCGGGAGCCTCCCTGCCCCGCTTCCAGCCCCCGGATCAGGACCGGATGCGCCAGCCGGTCTTGAAGATCCACCAGATGACGCCCATGCAAGCCAGGGTGAAGCCGCCGATTGCGCAGAGGCTCAGCAAAACCGGTACATCCGCCTGGCCGAAGAACGCCCAGCGGAAGCCCGACACCAGGTAGACCACCGGGTTGAACAAGGTGATGGTCTGCCACACCGGCGGCAGCATCGAGATTGAATAGAAAGAGCCGCCCAGGAATACCAGCGGCGTCACCACCAGAAGGGGCACCAGCTGCAGCTGCTCGAAATTCCCGGCCCAGATGCCAATGATGAACCCCATCAGCGAGAAGCTGAGACAGGTCAGCAGCAGAAACGCCACCATGGCAACCGGGTGCTGGATCGACAGATCCACAAACAGCGACGCGGTGCACAGGATCACCACGCCGATAAACAGCGACTTGGTTGCCGCCGCCCCGACAAATCCCGCAACCACCTCCAGGAAATTGATCGGCGCCGACAGGATTTCGTAGATGTTGCCGATGAACTTCGGGAAATAGATCCCGAAGGAGGCATTGGAGATGCTCTGGGTAATCACCGACAGCATGATCAGCCCCGGCACGATGAAGGCGCCGTAGTCTACCCCGTCCACTTCCTGGATCCGGCTGCCGATGGCGCTGCCGAAGACGACGAAATAGAGCGACGTGGACAGCACCGGCGAGATGAAGCTTTGCAGAAACGTGCGCCAGAACCGCGCCATTTCCGCCCTGTAGATGGTGGCAACCGCTGTCCAGTTCATGCTGCGTCCCCTTGAACTGCGTCAGCCGAAGCCCCATCCCCTGAAACAAGCCCGACAAAGATATCTTCCAGACTGGATTCCCGTGTCTGCACATCCGCCAGCACCAGCCCGGCCTGTGCCACGTCATTCAGCAGTGTGGTGATGCCGGTCCGTTCGGCCCTGGTGTCATAGGTGTACAGCAGGGCACCGCCGCCATTCACCAGCTGCAATTCATGCTGCGCCAGCGTTTCGGGTATCGCGTCAACCGGCGTCGTCAGCTGCACCTCCAGCTGCTTCTGCCCCATCCGGGCCATCAGCTGCTCCTTCGCCTCGACCAGCAGCAATTCACCGCCGGTGATCACACCGACCCGGTCGGCAATCGCTTCTGCTTCCTCGATGTAGTGGGTGGTCAGAATGATGGTGACGCCGCCGGCCTTCAGTTCATCCACGATCGCCCACATGTCCTTGCGCAGCTCAACATCCACGCCCGCCGTCGGCTCATCCAGGAACAGGATGCGCGGATCATGCGCCAACGCCTTGGCAATCAGCACCCTGCGCTTCATGCCGCCGGACAGCTCCATGATCTTGGCGTCCCGCTTTTCCCACAACGACAGCTTGCGCAGCACTGCCTCGATCCGCGCCGGATCGGCAGGTTTGCCGAACAGCCCGCGCGAAAAGCTGACGGTGTCATGCACCTTGGCAAAAGGCTCCAGGCTGATCTCCTGCGGAACCAGCCCGATCAGCGCACGGGCGGCGCGGAATTCGGCCACATTGTCGAAGCCGCCGACGCTGACATGGCCCGACGTCGCGGTCGTGATACCGCAAATTGTTGAAATCAGAGTGGTCTTGCCAGCCCCATTGGGGCCGAGCAGAGCCAGGATCTCACCTTCCTCAATATCAAGCGAAACGCCTTTCAGCGCCTCGAAACCGCCGTCATAGACCTTGCGCAGATCGCGGATGGACAGAATGGACGCCATGGTGCCTCCGGCATGTTCTGAAATCGCGGCCACCCTAACGGCGGCCTGCCGCCTCTGCCAGCCCCCGCCTTGCAGACGCGCCTGTGCACCTGCGCAGGGGGGGCAGGCTGGCTCAGCCGCGGCCAGTTACCTTGCTGAACCAGCCCTTCTTGTCGCCCTCTTCCTGCGGACCATCATCCGCGCCCGCCTCCTCCGGCGCCAGATGCGCCTGGAGATTGGCAAAAAACTGATCGGCCATCTTCTTGGCAAAGCCGTCGATGATGCGGCTGCCAAGCTGTGCCAGCTTGCCGCCGACCTTGGCCTCCACCTCATAAGACAACAGCGTGCCGGTTTCCGATGGCGCCAGCGTCACCACCGCCCCGCCCTTGGCAAAACCTGCCGCACCGCCCTTGCCTTCACCGGAAATGGTCAGCGTTTCATTCTCCACCAGATCCGACAGGCTGACCTGGCCCTTGAAGGTGGCCTTCACCGGGCCGACCTTTTGCGTGACCTTGGCCTCAAATCCCTCTTCGGGCGTGCCGGTCACCTCCTGCGCACCGGGCACGCAGGCTTTCAGAACTTCCGGGTCCAAAAGCGCGGCGTATACCGTGGCGGGATCGGCGGCGATTTCCTTCTGGTCAGTCATCTGCATGGCTTGGCCTCCCTGGCGTTATCTCGTTGCCTTCCAGACCTAGCCGCCCGGCAGCAGCCTGCCAAGCCATCTGTCAAAACCAACGGCAGGCCCCACGGGGAATTTTATCTTGACGTCAAGATTAATGCCCCCTATCTCGACATCAAGATAAACAATAGGAAGCATCCGATGAAAATCCTCATCCTTGGCGCCACTGGCGACGTTGGCGGCGCAGCCCTGCGCGCAGCGGTGGCACGCGGTCATCAGGTCACCGCGGCAGCGCGCAAACCGCAGGCGCTGGCAAAGATCAGCCCGCTGGTCACACCCTGCCCGCTGGATCTGCTGGCCGACCCGCAAGCCGCAGCGGTGGCGGCGCAGGGTCATGACCTGATTATCAGCGCCCTGCGCCCGCCCGCAGGCCGCGAGGCTGATCTGGTGCCGCTGACCCATGCGGCGCTGGAGGCGGCGCAGCAGGCGGGCATCCCGGCTCTGGTCACCGGCGGCGCGGCAACGCTGAAGCTGGCCGATGACAGCGGCCACACGGTGCTGACAGCACCCGGCTTCCTGCCCGCCAGCGTCCGGCCTATTGCCGAGGCTTGTGCCGAACAGGACGCCCTGCTGGAGGCCACCGTCTCTGCCAATTGGAGCTGCCTGCGCCCGCCCGCAATCCTGACCGAAGGTCCGGCCACCGGCCGTTATCGTTTCGGCATCGACACGCTGGTGGTGGATGAAGACGGTAACTCACAGATTTCCTTTGCCGACTTCGGGGCTGCGCTGGTGGATCTGGCTGAAACCCCGCGCGGCAACCGCAGCAAACTGACCGTCGCCTGGGGCGCTCCCGCCCCGGCCCTGGCGGTCGGATGACGCCCAAACTTGGGCTGCGTTGAGCCGGGCTGCGCACGTCAGCGCTGCCCGGTTCAACATTTTGACTGGCATCTATGAATGCAAGGCAATGGCAGGCGCTACGTCAATACGGCAGGCCCACATAATTCTCTGCCAGCGAGGCCCGCGCCGCCGCCGAGGAAAACAAGTAGTCCAGATCCGCCCGCTGCAACCGCAGATCGGTCTCGGTTCCTTGCGGGAACCGATGCAGCAGATTGGTCATCCACCAGCTGAAACGCTCCGATTTCCAGACCCGTGCCAATGCTTTCCCGGAATAGCCGTCCAGCCCGCTGCTGTCGCCCTGCAGATAGTGGTCCTGGAAGCCGTGATAGAGATAGTAAATGTCCGAGGCCGCGGAATTCAGCCCCTTGGCGCCTGTCGGCGGCACGATATGGGCGGCGTCGCCCGCCAGGAACAGATTGCCGTACCGCATCGGCTCCGCCACGAAACTGCGCAATGGCGCGATGGATTTCTCAATCGACGGACCGGTTTCCAACTGCCCGGCCACCTGCTCCGGCAGCCGGCGCTTCAGCTCCGCCCAGAAGGCTGCGTCGCTCCAATCCTCTGCCCGGTCGGTCAGCGGCACCTGGATGTAATAGCGGCTCAGCACCCGGCTGCGCAGCGAGCATAAGGCAAATCCCCGGTCATGGCGGGCATAGATCAGCTCTTCCGCCACCGGCGGCGTTTCCGACAGAACCCCAAGCCAGCCAAACGGATAGACCTTCTCGTATTCTCTCAGCACCTCCGCCGGGATGGATTTGCGGCTGACCCCGTGAAAGCCGTCGGCCCCGACGATGAAATCGCAATCTGCCCGATGGGCCGCGCCATCCTGCTCCCAGGTCACATAGGGGCGCGCGTCCTTCAGCCCATGCGGCTGCACATTCTGCACATCGTGCAGGATCACCCCGTCCATCGCGTCGCGCGCCTCGTATAGATCGCGGGTCACTTCGGTCTGACCGTAGACCATCACCGTCTCACCGCCGGTATGCTTTGCCAGGTCGATCCGGTCCAACCGCCCCTGATGGGCAATATGGAACCCTGCGTGGAGCTCCCCTTCGCTGTCCATCCGCCCGCTGCAGCCCGCCTCGCGCATCAGATTGACGAAACCATGTTCCAGCACCCCTGCCCGGATCCGGCCCAGCACATACTCCCGTGTGTGTTTTTCCAGCACGATCGAGCGGATTCCTCTGCGATCAAGCAGCTGCGACAGCAGCAGCCCCGAAGGCCCGCCGCCAATGATGACAACCTGTGTCTGATGCGTGGACATATGCGTTCCCCATTTTTCCGGCCTAGGCGTGCTGTGTGGATTATGCGCCGCGCGGGCATGTTTGCGAATGGACCCAACACGCCAGTTCTTGTATATTTCGCACATGCCTTCACAGCCCCCCATCGACACCTACAACCTGTTTGGCGAGACCGCTGAACTTGCCGATGTCCTGCATGCGGAAACCATTCGCGCCCGGTCCGAGATGTATGACTGGGAGCTGAGACCGCACCGCCATGCCCGGCTGCACCAGATACTGGTGCTGACCGGCGGTGCGGGAGAGGCGGATCTTGACGGAAACAGCCACACCCTGTCCCCGCCCTGCCTGATCAATGTGCCCCGCGGCGTGGTGCATGGCTTCCGCTTTGGCAACGGCACCGGCGGCTGGGTGATCACGCTCGCTTCGGATCTGCTGGACCAAAGCGTGGCGCCGGGCGAAGGACTGCGCGCAGCGCTGGATCTGCCTGCCGTCCAGCCCTTGCCCGAAGGGTTGCAAAGCCTGGCTGCGCGTCTGTTCCGTGAATACGGAAACAAGGGCTTTGGCCGCGCGCAGATGCTGCGCGGGCTGGCGCTGTCGGTTACCGCGCTGGCGGCCCGCGCCATTGACGCCGCCCAAGGAGAGGATCCGCAAGCCCGGACCAGCCCGCTGTTTGCCAGGTTCGAGGCGTTGGTGGAGCGCGACTTCCGCCTGCGCCGCCCGCTGGCGGACTACGCTTGCGCGCTGGCGGTTTCCGCGACCCACCTCAACCGCATTGCTCATCAGGCCACCGGCCAGCCTGCCTCGGCCCTGATCCGCGCCCGTGTCCTGCGTGAGGCGCGGCGGCTGCTGATCTACACCAACCTGACCGCAGCCCAAGTCGCCTATGAGCTCGGCTTTACCGATCCCGCCCATTTCAGCCGGGTCTTTGCCAAGGGCACCGGACTGCCGCCACGGAAATTCCGCCAGCAGCTTGCCGGAAGCGGCTGATCCGCCGCAGACTGATCCAGCCAGCCATCACGAAAGGGGCCGCAATGCTGCAAGGGATCCGCATTCTGGAAGTCGAAGGCCTGGGCCCCGGCCCCTTCGCGGCAATGACACTGGCCGACCTCGGGGCGGAGGTGATCTGCGTCAATCGCAAGGGCGGCGCCGTTCCCCCCGGAATGCCGGAACGCTCGCTGCTGGACCGGGGCAAACGATCAATTGAGCTGGATCTGAAAGAGCCGGCTGATGCCGGAACCTTTCTGGCCCTGGCCGCCACCGCCGACGGGCTGATCGAGGGGTTCCGCCCCGGCGTGATGGAGCGGCTGGGCCTTGGCCCCGATGCCTGCCACGCGGCCAATCCGGCGCTGGTCTATGGCCGCATGACCGGCTGGGGACAGGTAAGCCCGCTGGCCCATGCCGCAGGGCATGATCTGAATTACATCGCCCTGTCCGGTGCGCTTTGGTATGCGTCCGCCCCGGGCGATGTGCCGCAAACACCCGCCACGCTGGTCGGCGACATTGGCGGCGGCGCATTGTATCTGGTGGCGGGAATACTGACCGGCATCCTCAAGGCCAGGTCCACTGGCGAGGGATGCGTGGTGGACGCTGCAATCTATGACGGCTCGGCCCATATGATGAACCTCTTGATGAGCATCCGCCAGGCTGGCAATTTCGGTGCGCAACGCGGTGCAAACCTGCTCGACGGGCCGCATTGGAGCCGCACCTATGCCTGCGCCTGCGGCGGCTTTGTCTCGGTGCAATGCCTGGAGCCGAAATTCTATGCGCTGTTTCTGGAAAAGCTGCAGCTGGCCGATGACCCGGATTTTCAAGAGCAATTCAACACGGCGCTTTGGCCTGTACTCACCGGCAGGCTCGCCGGGGTCTTTGCCAGCCAGCCGCGTGATCACTGGGCAGCGCTTTTCGTGGGCACCGACGCCTGCGTGGCACCGGTGCTGAACCCCGACGAGGCCCAGGCGCACCCGATGAACAGCCGCGGCACATGGGCCGAGGCGCAGGGCGTGCTTCAAGCCGCCCCCGCCCCGCGGTTTTCAGATCAGCCGCAATGGACGCCGCCGGATATCCCCGAACGCGGCCAGCATACGGAAGAGATCCTGACAGAGCTGCGCCGCCCGTAAGCTCAGTCTTCTGTCTTGGTTTTCTCGGCGGCCGCCTTCATGCGCTTCAGCAGCTCGCTTTTGTCGGTTTGCTTGCCAAACGGGTTCTTCTTGGTCCCTTTGGCATTATGTTCGGCGTGACGAGGTTTGTTCTTGCCCATTTTGGGTGCTCCAGATTTACCGTAATCCACCGTTCAGTCCTTATTCGCGGGGCGTGTTGCAGCGCTGATGCCTGAAACCGCCGCCCGGCACAAGGCCGGGCCGCCGCTGAACCGCTCAGCCGCCGCGGACCGTGTCAATCATCAGCTGCACATTGTCCGGGCTGGCATCGGGTGTGATGCCATGGCCCAGGTTAAAGATATGCGGGCCGTTTTTAAAGGCTTCGACAATACGCCGGGTCTCATCCACCAGATCCTGCCCGCCGGTCACCATATGGCGGGAGGCCAGATTGCCCTGCACGCAGCCATCCGCCTGCACATGCGCCGCTGCCCAGGCCGGATCGACCGAGTTGTCCAGCGCCACGCAGTCAATTCCGGTGGCCTTGGCAAAGCCCGCGTATTTCCCGCCCGCTTCCCGCGGGAAGCCGATCACGGGAATGCCCGGATGGCGCGCCTTCAGCGCCGCGGTGATCTGGCGGCAGGGTTCCAGCGCATATTTTTGGAACGCCTCCCCCTTCAGCGACCCGGCCCAGCTGTCGAAGATCTTGACAACTTCGGCCCCCGCTTCGATTTGCTTGGACAGGTAATCAATGGTCGCCTCGGTGATCCGCGCCAGCAGCGCCTCGAACAGCGCGGTGTTTTCCTCGCGCAGGGCATGGGCCGGACCCTGATCGGGGGTGCCGCGGCCCGCGATCATATAGGTCGCAACAGTCCAGGGCGCGCCGGCAAATCCGATCAGCGGGGTCTCAGCCGGCAGTTCGCGCGACAGAATGCGGACGGTCTCATAGATCGGGTTCAGGGTCTCGTGGATATCGCACGCGGGGCCGAGCTTGGCAAAGTCGCTCTCCGTGGTGATGGTCGACAGCCGCGGGCCTTCGCCGGTCACAAACCACAAATCAGCCCCCAGCGCCTGCGGGATCAGCAGGATGTCGGCAAACAGGATCGCCGCATCAAAACCATAGCGGCGGATCGGCTGCAGGGTCACTTCGGCGGCCAATTCAGGATTGTAGCACAGCGACAGGAAATCCCCGGCTTCGGCCCGCGTCGCGCGGTATTCCGGCAAATAGCGGCCCGCCTGGCGCATCATCCAGATCGGCGGCACATCCTGTTTCTCGCCCGCCAATGCACGCAGCAGCTTCTTTTGTCCGGCCATGTCATCCTCGCTATCATTCGCCCCTGAGGTCACGCCTGCGCGGCCGAATGTCAAGGGCAGGGGCGATCTGCCGCGCCCTGCCCCGGTGCGCCTTGTTCTATATCAAAGCCGGCGCTCTGCCCCCGCGGGACCAGCGCAAAAAACCGGTTTCCTCCGCCGCGCAATCTGATTTAAGGCTTCTTTCATGAAACTGACCCTGCCCTCCCCCGCTTCGCCCCTGAAAATCGGCACCCGCGGATCGCCGCTGGCGCTGGCCCAGGCTTATGAGACCCGCTCCCGCCTCGCCGCCGCCTTCGGCCTGCCGCAGGACGCGTTCGAAATTGTCCCGATCACCACCACCGGCGACAACAAGGCGCTGATCGCGGCCGACAAGCCGCTGAAGGAACTGGGCGGCAAGGGGCTGTTCACCAAGGAGGTGGAAGAGGCCCTGCTGGCAGGCAGTATCGACATTGCGGTGCATTCGATGAAGGACATGCCGGTGCTGCAGCCGGCGGCGCTGGCGCTGGACACTTATCTGCCGCGCGAGGATGTGCGCGACGCGTTTATCTCCCCGTCGCTGACCTCGCTGCACGACCTGGCCGAGGGCGCGGTGGTCGGCACCTCTTCCCTGCGCCGCCGCGCACAGCTGCTGAACCGGCGTCCCGGCCTGAAAGTGGTGGACTTCCGCGGCAATGTGCAGACCCGGCTGGGCAAACTGGCCGAGGGCGTTGCCGAATGCACCTTCCTGGCGATGGCCGGTCTCAACCGGCTGGCAATGGACGGTGTGCCGGCCACTCCGATCGAAACGAACGACATGCTGCCCGCCGTGTCCCAGGGCGCCATCGGCATCGAGCGCCGCGCTGACGACAGCCGCGCAGCAGAGATGCTGTCAGCAATCCATGACAGCGAAACCGGCCAGCGGCTGGCCGCTGAACGCGCCTTCCTGGCGGCGCTCGACGGCTCCTGCGAAACCCCGATTGCGGGCTTGGCGGAACTCGACGGCACGACCCTGCGCCTGCGCGGCGAGGTGCTGCGCCTGGACGGTTCGGAAGCGATCAGCGGCGATCAGACTTGTCCGGTCGAAGACGGTGCGGAACTCGGCCGCGAGATGGCGGCGAAGCTGCTGAAGCAGGCCGGCCCGGGCTTCTTCGACTGGAGAGCCTGAGCCGGCCCTCTGAATACACCTCTTGCAAGGCCCCGCCTGCCGCTGCGGGATATTTTCAGCCCGAACAACCGGGCTTCTTTCTGGTTTGCAAATACTCTGGGGGGCCGGCGCCCGGCCAGGCGGCGGGGGCAAAGCCCCCCCCCCTGTTCCCTGCGTCAGATCTGCCCTGACCACCTCAGCCAGGCCTCCGGGCTGCCGCGGAAGGTGTTAAGATCCACGTCGCCCGCCACCCCCGGCACCTCACCGGTGCCGGAATACTGCCAGAAGCTCCAGCTTTCGCCCGGGTAGACCTTGCGCGGATGGCCTGCGACCGAACGCAGCCAGAACTCGGTGCCGCCGAGGCTCCCGATGCCGGTATCGCGGTAGAAATCCACCGTCGTGTAGACCACCGGGCGCTTGCCGTAGTGGCGCTCCAGGATATTCAGGAACTTTCGCGCCTCGGACCGCACCTTGGCGCCGCCGGGCCGGGTTCTGCAGGTGCGGGAGCGGTGGTTCCACTCCATGTCCAGCACGGGCGGCAGCGCGTTTGCATCCTTTGGCACGTTGCGGATGAACCAGCGCGCCTGCTCGGCGGCAGGGCGGCAGAAATAATAATAGTGATAGGCGCCGCGTTTCAGCCCCGCAGCACCCGCGCTGCGCCAGTTGCCGCGGAACATGGCGTCGGTGTGGTCGCCGCCCTCAGTCGCCTTGATATAGGCAAAAGACACGCCCGAACGGCGGACTTTGCGCCAGTCGATATCGCCCTGATAGCGGGAGACATCGATGCCGTGAACCGGATAGGACCAGGGCTTGCGGCCCTCCCAATCATGCGGGTCACGGTCGCCGAACCGGGGATAGGTCCGCAGCCCGGACAGCCGCGCATTGGCAGGCTCGGTGCGGGTGACTTCCGGCACGGCCACCGCCCTCTCGGCCGGCCTGCCGCACCCCGCTGCCAATGCCATTGCCAGAATCCCCAGAACCAGTCTGCGCATGTGATCTGCTCCCTGCCTCGACCTGTTATCAGCTGCTCTTGTCGTTTGGCAGCTGCAATTCACTCTAGCGCAGGCAGGCGCAAAGTCGCGGCCGGCGGCGGTAAATCAGCATAAATCCGCCGGGAGAAAAAACGCGCCGCATCGGGGCGGCGCGTTCGCAATGTCACGGTTGCAGCAATCTCAGACCCATTTGGCCAAAGGCGGCAGGCTCATCAGCACGGCGTTGGCGTCATGGCCGGTCTCCAGCCCGAATTTGGTACCGCGGTCATAGACCAGATTGTATTCCGCATAGAGCCCGCGGTGGATCAGCTGCGCATCCTTGTCGGCCTCGTCAAACTCCTGCACCCGGCGCTTTTCCACCAGCGGCACAAAGGCCGGCAGAAAGGCGCGGCCGATGTTCTGGGTCAGCGCAAAATCCGCCGCCCAGTCGCCGGTGTTCCGGTCATCCATAAAGATCCCGCCCACCCCGCGGGCGCGCTTGCGGTGGGGGATGTAGAAATACTCATCCGCCCATGCTTTCAGCCGCGGGTACTGGTCCGCCCCATGCGGATCCAGGTGCTGCTTCTGCGTGGCATGGAAATGCGCGGTGTCCTCATCGTATTCGATGCAGGGGTTCAGATCCGAGCCGCCGCCGAACCACCAGGTGTGCGGGGTCCAGAACATCCGGGTGTTCATATGCACCGCCGGCACATGCGGATTGCGCATATGCGCCACCAGCGAAATACCCGAAGCCCAGAACCGCGGATCGTCCTTCATCCCCGGAATGCCTTTGCGCGCCGCCATCGCATTCTGCGCCCGTTCGCCCAGGGTGCCGTAAACTTCGGAAATATTGACGCCGACTTTTTCAAACACCCGGCCGCCGCGCATCACGCTCATCAGCCCGCCGCCCGCGTCCGCGCCATCCTCCGCGCTGCGCTTGGTTTCCGTCACTTCAAACCGGCCCGCCTCCATGTCTGCAAACGGGCCTGCGCCGTGGCTGTCCTCCAGCCCCTCAAAGGCCGCAACGATCTGACCGCGCAGCTCCCGGAACCAGGCTGCAGCCCGGACCTTCTCGTCTTTCATCTCAGCAGTCATTCGGGGTCTTTCCAATCAGTGGACTGGTGCCGCCACCGGATCCAGCAGCGTGCGGCCGCCGTCCAGCGTCAGCACCTGGCCGGTCATGAAACCAGAGGCGTCGGAGGCCAGATACTGCGCCGTCTCGGTCAATTCAGTGGGCGAGGCGATACGGCCCAGCGGCGTATGCGCCTCGATATCCTCGCGGTAGCTGCGATTGTCCTTCAGGGTCGTCCGCATCGACGCGCTCATCACCGATCCGAAAGCAATCGAGTTCACCCGGATCTTGTGCGGCGCCAGCGCCACCGACAGGGACCGGGTCGCCTGATCCAGCGCGGCTGAGGCCACCGAATAGGCCATCAGCCCGGGGTGGGTACGGCGCGCGGCAATGGAGGACAGGTTGATGATGCTGCCCAGCGAGCCGCTGCTGTTCTCGTCTTCCTCACCCTGCCGGATCATCCGCTTGGCCACCTGCTGCGACAGGCGCACAGCGGGCAGCAGGCTTTCCATCAGCAGCTGGTCCAGGGTGTCATCGGCGGGGTCCAGCGGATCTGTTGCCACCATCTGGCGCGCGCCGTTCACCAGGATGTCCACCCCGTCAAACGCGTCGATGGTGGCCGACAGCAGGTTGGCAATGGTCAGCCGCTCGCGCAGATCGCCTGCGAAATAGCGGATATTGCTTTCCTCGGCCTGCTCGCCCAGCTCGGCCACCAGCTGCTCCTCATGGGTGTCGGCGAACATCACATTGGCGCCGGCATCAGCAAACTGCTTGCCGATCGCCAGGCCGATGCCGCTCGAGGCGCCGGTCACGATGGCGGTCTTGCCGGAAATCGAAAAAGACATGAAAGGGCACTCCCCTGGGGCAATCTGGGCCGCACGTTAGACCGTGCCTGCCGGTTTGAAAACCGGCATTGCGCCCGGCGCGCAGTTACTTGCGCCGGCGTTTCGGCCGGGCGGCGTGCAGAATCTTGAAGCGGTTGTCGCCGCCCTCCTCGCGCACCTGGGCAAAGCGTTCGCCCAGCACCACCTCATAGGGCAGATGCCGGTTGGCCACCATCCACAGGCTGCCGGAAGGCGCCAGCATGGCCGCCGCCGCGCCGATGAAGGCCTGGCCCAGTGACGGTTCCGCCGTGCGGGTGGTGTGGAACGGCGGGTTCATCGCCACGGTGTTCACAGGGCCCGGCGCCTTCCATGTCCGCGCGTCGGCCCAATGAAACTGCGCCCGGCTGTCCGCCGCATTCCGCCGCGCGCAGGCCAGCGCATGGTAATCGGCCTCGGCCAGATGCAGCTCCTCGACACCCTCGCGCTTCAGCACCTCCGACGAGAGAAATCCCCAGCCCGCCCCCAGATCGGCGACACAGCGGCCCAGCTTCTGCGGCAGCGCCGCCGCCAGCATCCGGGAGGCCGGATCGATCCCGTCCGCCGAGAACACGCCCGGCGCGGTGATGAAGCCTTCAACCTGCTGCGGTTCCGCGGGCAGCCACCCGGACAGATCGGTGCCGCCGTCGATCCAGAACACCTTGCCATGCGCTTTGGAGACCGGGGCCGAGGGGGCGCAGCTTTTGCGCAGATCCTTCAGAACCGAATCAATGCCCTCGATCTTGGCGCCGTCAATCAGCACCTGCCCCTGCGTTGCAGCCGCCGCCTGCGCGATCAGCATCCGCGCCAGCGCCTTGGCCCGCGGGATGAAAACCACGGCAGCGGCCAGCACCTCATCCGGTTCCAGCACCGGGGTGCAGGCATAGCCTTGGCCGGCAAAATGGTCGTGGTCCGGGCGGAACGGCTGAACGATCAGCAGCTGGTCCTTGGGCAGGGCCGAAAGATCGTGATCGCTGCGCGGGTGGAACACGGCAATGCGCCCCTCCGGCGGAACAGCAAAGCCGCCCGATTGGGCGGCCAGTGACAGGCGAACAGACATCTAAGAGCCTCTTTATTCTTCTTTTTCCATGGTGCACTGCAGCGGGTGCTGGTGGCGGCGGGCGAAATCCATCACCTGTCCCACCTTGGTTTCAGCCACCTCATGGCTGAACACGCCAACCACGGCAACGCCTTTCTTATGCACTGTCAGCATGATCTCGAACGCCTGCGCGTGGGTCATGCCAAAGAACCGTTCCAGCACCATCACGACGAATTCCATCGGCGTGTAGTCGTCATTCAGCAGCAGCACCTTATAGCGCGGCGGCCGCTTGGTTTTCGGCCGCGTCTTGGTCAGGACGCCGGATTCCGTGTCGTCGTCTGAATGGTCGGTCATCATGATGTGCTGCAGCGGCATAAGCAATTTGATCCGTTGATGCGTGGATTTTCCTGTGAGGCTTATATAGCCTCTATACTGTGCAGGAAAAGAGTCTGAGACCCGTAGATTGATACGTAATTTGACAACAATCGGCTTTGATGCCGACGATACCCTTTGGCACAACGAACGGTTCTTCCGCGTCACGCAGGAAAGATTCGCCGAATTGCTAATGGATCACACCCCCGCCGACATCGGCCCGCAGCAGCTGGAACGGCGGCTGCTGGATGCCGAAAAGCGCAATCTGGGGCGCTATGGCTACGGGGTGAAGGGATTCACGCTCTCAATGATCGAAACCGCGATCGAGGTGACGCAGGAACACCTGCCTGCCGCTGTGATCAAAGAACTGATCACCGCGGGCCAGATGATGCTGTCATACCCGATCGAACTGCTGCCCCATGCGCGCGAAGCGGTGGAGGCGGTTGCCGGCCGGTACAAAGTGGTGCTGATCACCAAGGGCGACCTCCTGGACCAGGAACGCAAGCTGGCGCAATCGGGCCTGGGCGAGCTGTTCGACGGGGTCGAGGTGGTCTCGGAGAAAACACCGGAGGTTTACCTGGACATCTTCCGCCGTCACGGCGACGGCGCTGAGCGGGCAATGATGATCGGCAACTCAATGCGCTCGGACGTGGTGCCGGTGATCAAGGCCGGCGGCTGGGGCACCTATGTGCCGCACGGGCTGGTCTGGGAGGTGGAGCATGCCGAAGCCCCCGAACACAGCTCCCGCTATACCGAGATCGCCGATCTGGGCGGGCTGGCGGATTTGGTGGAGCAGCTTGGCTGACAGTCACAGCCCCCCGTTTGATTTCCGGCGCAGCCCTAAACCCTGGGGCGGCACGCTTTTCATCGCACCGGCAATGGCATAACAGCACCCGCACAGCCTTGGGAGACGCCGGAAGATGCCGCACGCCGAACTGAAATTCTCCAGCGATCTGGAATTCGACGCCAAATCCATCCTGGCCGAAATCGAGACCGTGATCCTGAAACACAGCAGCGGCGCCGGCGCCTGCAAGGGCCGGGCCTATCCGGCAGAGCAGTTTCACCACAGCCATATCGCCATCACTGTGGCCCTGCTGGCCAAGCCGCATCGGGACGCGGCATTTTCCCGCGCCCTGCTGGCGGATCTCGAATCCCTGATCAAGGCGCGGTTGTCCCAGCCCTGCAAATTCTCCCTCGGCCTCAGCTATTCCCCCCCCTTCTACGTGACCAATTTTCACGCGGTTTAACGGCGCAGTCCCGGCGTATAGGGCCGCGGGACAGGAAATCGGCTGCTCTGCAATCGGGAAAACTCAACTTTTTTCGGTAACCTTTTGTTAGCACTTACTGCATCTTGCGGCACCTTCCGGCACCCCCACAAGATGCCGGCAGAACAGCGGGCGTAGTGCTCAGCAGCCCCTGTCGCCGCGGTTTATTCCTTGGCAACCTTATGGTAGGCTTTTGCTCACAGGCAAAATCGTCAGCCGGAAAACCGGCGGCATGAGGCAAACATGGCAGTGATCACGCAGGTCAATCCGGCGTCAGGCCGGTATTTCCGTACCCGGTTCCTATGGGCAGCCGCGGTTTTTCTTATTGCAGCAATTGTGCTGGCTCTCCAGCCGCACCGGGCTGCTGCGGCACCCTATGCGGCGATGGTGATTGATTCCCGGACCGGCGAGGTGCTGCATTCGCGCAATGCCGACACCCGTCTTCACCCGGCATCCCTGACCAAGATGATGACCCTTTACATCGCCTTCGAAGCGGTGCGGAACGGCGAAATCTCGCTTGATACCAAAGTTAAGATCAGCCGCAACGCCGCCGCTGAGCCGCCCTCGAAACTGGGCCTGCGCTCCGGCCAGCGGATTGCCTTCCGCTACCTGATCCGCGCTGCAGCCGTGAAATCCGCCAATGACGCCGCGACCGCCATCGGCGAGACGCTGTCCGGCTCCGAGGCCGCCTTTGCCCGCCGCATGAACCGCACCGCCAGGGCGCTGGGGATGAGCCGCACAACCTTTAAGAACGCGCATGGCCTGACTGCCAGCGGGCATCTGTCGACGGCCCGCGACATGACCACACTGGGGCGGCATCTGCTTTATGACTACCCCGAATATTACAACCTGTTCTCGCGCCGCACCACCAATGCCGGCGTGCGCGAAGTGCCCAATACCAACCGCCGCCTGCTGGCCAGCTACCGCGGCGCCGACGGGATCAAGACCGGCTATACCCGCGCCGCCGGCTCCAATCTGGTGGCCTCGGCCAAACGCGGCAACGAACGGATCATCGCAACGGTGTTCGGCGGCACATCCTCCACTGCCCGCAATGCCAAAGTGGCGGAACTGCTGGACCTCGGCTTCCGCCGTGCGCCGACGCGGGCGGCCCTGCGCAAGCCGCAGCGGCCCGCCTACCAAGGCACCGGCGTGGTCATAGCGGACGCAGGGGGCAGCAGCAGCGAAGGCGCTGCAGGCAAGACCATCCGGGTCAGCGGCCAGGTCAACACCAGTTTGCGGCCCAGGACGCGCCCGGGCCTCAGCGAGTCGCCGGTGCTGGTGGCCGCACTTGAAGAAGCGCTGCAGACACCGCCCGCCAAGGACGCGTCGCCTGCTGAAGCTGCCGACCAAACCGGAAAGATTGAAAATGTCCAGACCGTCAGCGCCGCAGGCGCGCTGCAGGGGGAGGCCATCCGCAACAGCATCGCCGTTGCCCTCGCCGAAGCAGAGGCAGAACCCGCGCCGGCAGCCCGGCCCGCAACAGCCACGGTCATCGCTGCGGTGCAACAGGCGCCCTTCACCGGCCTGCGGCCCGCAGCCCGCCCGGCCAGCCTGGCCGATGCGGCCGCCTCACCCGAACCGGAGCCGGTGGTTGTGACCCGTCTCTCCACTTCCGGCGGCCGTTACTGGGGCGTCAATGTGGGCCTCTACACCAACCGCTACCAAGCCGAAAAGGTGCTGCTGCGCACCGCGATGTCGGAGCTGGAAACGCTGGACGGGTCGCTGCGCAAGGTGGCCAAGACCCGCCGCGGGTTCGAAGCCAATTTCCTCGGCATGAGCCAGGATCAGGCGGAACTGGCCTGCCGCCGCCTGAACGCCCGCAACGTGACCTGCAAACCGATCGGCCCGTCCTGAGCCGGGGTCAAAACCCTGCAACGGTACAGCAAACCATACTAAAGGCGCCCCCGCGGCGCCTTTTCCATGCCGGATGCCATCTTCGTGCCGGAAACATGCCGCCCATCAGCCGCTCCCGCCCGTCCTCAGTCTTTCTTGCAAAAAGAC
>NZ_JAXMOX010000063.1:0-22973 GCF_034669605.1 Leisingera sp. | reverse complement strand
TAGCGCTTCACCAGTTTCTGCCATTGCTCCACCACCTTCAGCGGCGCATTGGCGTAGCCATAGCCGGGCAGGTCGACGAGATACAGCTCGGGCCCCTGGGTGAAGAAGTTGATTTCCTGGGTGCGGCCCGGCGTGTTGGAGGCCCGTGCGATGCCCTTGGTGCCGGTCAGCGCGTTGATCAGGCTTGACTTGCCGACATTGGAGCGGCCGGCAAAGCAGACCTCCAGCCGGTCGGCGTCGGGCAGGCCGTTCATCGCGACCACGCCTTTCAGGAATTCGGTCTCGCCGGCAAACAGCTTGCGGCCCTTTTCGGCGGAAATATCATCCGGGGCTTCGGCCAGGGTAAATTGCATCTGCATTACAGAACCTCCAGCGTGTCGCCGCGTTTGACGGAACCGCTGCTGAGAACCTCGGCGCGGATGCCGAAATCAGTGTGGCCCCAATGCGTGCGCAGCGCCTTCAGCGTGTCCGCATCGCGGCTGCCGGTTTCGGGGTTGGTCTCGGTTGCGCGGCAGCGGGTGATGCGGTCGACCACCTTCAGCCGGACCTCGCCCAGGGACAGTTCCTGTCCAACCCAGTCAAATTCGGCAAAGGGCGCCAGCCCGTCCAGCCACAGGTTGCCGCGGAACCGGCGCACGTCCAGATCCTGCTCCAGCTTGTCCCCCAGCGCCGCCAGGGAGCTGCGCGACAGGATTGCCACGGCAGAGAAACTGGCATCCGCCATGCCCCCCGCAGGGGCCTGGATCAGCGTATGCGGCTGCGGGCGTTCGGCGGGGTACAGGGGGGTCAGCCAGTCGATCAGCCGTGCCCCGTCCGTGGCGGGATCCAGCGTGATCGCATCCTGCCGGGGGTGGCGCAGGGTGATGCGCAGCCCCTGTGCGGTCTCAGCCGTTTCGGCGGTGACAGCCATCAGTTCAGGACCAAAGCAGCCGCGGGCAAAATTGCGGCAATGCTGCCAGGCGCCAGTGTCCTCGGCCTTGCCGGTCAGCACCGCCCAGGCCCGGTCCAACGGCATAGGCCCGCCTTTTTCAAGACGGACCTGCTGCAGTGGTTCGGCCCCGATCCCTTTGATCGGGTGCCGCCAGATTTCAGCAAGGGTGGCTGGCATCATTTTTCTGCCTTAGGCTTCTTCTTGAAGCCCGACTTGATGTTGCCGAACACGTCCGGCTTGTAGCCGTGGCTGCGCATGATCAGGTACTGCTGGCTGAAGGTGATTGTGTTGTTCGCAATCCAGTAGACCACCAGGCCGGAGGCAAAGCCGCCGAGCATGAACATGAACACCCAGGGCATCCAGGCAAAGATCATCTGCTGAGTCGGATCGGTGGGGGCCGGGTTCAGTTTCTGCTGCAGCCACATGGAGATGCCGAGCAGGATCGGCAGGATGCCGATGAAGACCAGCGCCAGGATGCTTTCCGGCGCGGGGGGCGCAATCGGCAGCAGCCCGAACAGGTTCATGATTGAGGTCGGATCCGGCGCGCTGAGGTCCTGGAACGGGCCGAAGAAGGGCGCGTGGCGCAGTTCCAGGGTGACGAAGATCACCTTGTAGAGCGAGAAGAAGATCGGGATCTGGATCAGAATCGGCAGGCAGCCCGCGGCGGGGTTCACCTTTTCCTTCTTGTAGAGCTCCATCATCTCCTTTTGCATCTTCTGGCGGTCGTCGCCGGCGCGCTCCTTGAGCTTCTCCATCTCCGGCTGCAGCTCTTTCATCTTCGCCATCGAGGCATAGGATTTATAGGCCAGCGGGAACACCAGGATCTTGATGACAACGGTCAGGCCGATGATCGCCCAGCCCATGTTGCCGATCAGCACGTTCAGATTGTGCAAGAGCCAGAACATCGGCTTGGTCAGGAAGAAGAACCAGCCCCAGTCGATCACGTCCAGGAAGCCTGCGATGCCTGCCTTTTCGTAGCCGCGGATGGCTTCCCATTCCTTGGCGCCGGCAAACAGCTGGGTGGTTACGTCCGAAGACTGGCCGTCAGCCACGGACACCGTCGGCAGCACGATGTCGGTCTGGTAGATCTCGCGGCGCTCGTCGAATTTGGCGATCGAACGGAAGCCCTGGCCCGGGGTGGGGATCAGCGTCGACATCCAGTAGTGGTCGGTAAAACCGATCCAGCCGTTTTCGGCGACCTGGCGGACCTCGGCCTTGGAGCCGTCGCGGGGATCGGGCTCGAAATCAGCCATGTCGTCATAATCAATCTCGGCCAGCTCACCGTCCGACATGCCGACCAGGCCTTCATGCAGGATGAAGAAATTCTTCAGGTCTGCCGGCTGGCCGTGGCGGGCCAGGGTGCCATAGGGCGCCAGGGAAACGCTGCCGCCGGAGGCGTTGGTGACGGATTGGGTGACCGAGAACATGTAGTCCTGATCCACCGCGATGGTGCGGTTGAAAGTCAGGCCCTTGCCATTGTCCCAGGTCAGGGTGACGGGGCTGTCCGCGGTCAGGGCGGCGTTTGCCGGGGCGGACCAGATGGTGTTGGCCCCCGGCACGTCGTCCAGCGACAGACCCGCGCCCGGCGCCCAGCCGTAAAGCGCGTAATAGGCACCGGCGTCGCCCACCGGTTTCAGCAATTTGACGATCGGGGAGTTCCCGTCCAGCGTTTCGCGGTAGTCTTTCAACGACAGATCGTCGATCCGGCCGCCCTGCAGCGAGATGCTGCCGGCCAGGCGCGCGGTGTCGATGGCCACGCGCGGCGCATCCGGGGCTTCGGCGCCTTCCGGGGCGGTTTCTGCCACCGCATCAGCCGAAGCGCTGGGGGCCAGCGCGGCGTCTCCCGCAGGGGCGGTGCTGCTGATCGCGGTTTCCGGCGCCTGTTCCGGCTCTGGCGGCGGGAAAAAGGTGTACCACCCCAGGATCACCAGAAAGCTGAGTACGGTTGCGAGAATTAGATTTTTGTTCTGATCGTCCATTGGGGACTGCCACCTCGTGTAGGGAAGGACACGTGGGGTTCAACAGAGGTGGGCCGCAAAGGTCAAGCAGAATCGCGGCGCGCGGGGGCGGCATAGGGCCCTGCTGCTGCAGAAAATCGAAGGATTTGAACAATCAGGGGGTTTGGCGGCCGATCACGGGCGTGTCCTGCAGTTTGGCCTGATGGGCGGTGATCCAGTCCAGCGTCTGGTCGAACGGCATCGGGCGGCCGATGCCGAAGCCCTGCACATGGCCGCAGCCAAGCTGCGCCAGCAGCGCGTGTTCGCCCGCGGTTTCGACCCCTTCTGCAAGGGTTTCCAGGTCCAGGCGTTCAGCCATGGTGAGGATCGCGGAGATCAGTTTCTGCTGCTCAGGATCCTGATCCGACTTCATCACAAAGGAGCGGTCGATCTTGATGCGGGAAATATTGAAACGGCGCACCGCAGCGATGGAGGCATGGCCGGTGCCGAAATCATCGAGGTCGATGTGGCAGCCCATTTCGCTGAGAGCGAGGATGTTGCGGGTGATCACACCATCGGGCTGATCGGTCATCACGGTTTCCAGAATTTCCACGCAAAGGCGCTCCGGCGGCAGCTCGAACCGTTCAAGCTCCCATTGGATTCGGCCGGCAAGGCCAGGGTTGCGCAGCTCCTGGGTGGCAAAGTTCACCCCGACGCGGGGCACCTGCACGCCGGCCGCATCCCAGGCCTTTATGGCGACCAGGGAATTGTAAAGCATCACCTGGCTCAGCCGGTCCATCAGCCCGGCCTCTTCCAGCGCCGGCAGGAAGGCCGACGGCGGGATCAGCCCCTGCACCGGGTGCGACCAGCGGGCCAGCGCCTCGAACCCGGAAACCCGGCCGGTGTCGGTGCAGATCTGCGGCTGGAACCAGGCCTGAATCTGACCGGATTCCAGCGCCGAAGCGGCTTCTTCGCGCAGGTTGGAGCGGGTCCCGATGCGCTTGGACATATCCACCGAAAAGGCGCGGATGCCGCCGGGGCCGTTGCTTTGCGCCTCGGCCAGGGCGGTCACGGCGGCGCCGGTCCAGTCGGAACCGGTCTTTCCCGGGGCCCGGGTGCGCTGGCAGAAGCCGATGGAGGAGCTGACGTAGATGCTGGTGCCGTCCAGCGGCACAGGTTCCTCGGCGGCGGTCTGCATCCGGCCGGCCAGCTGGATGCAGAGTTCCAGGTCCAGTTGCAGGGTCGGGGCCAGGCAGATGGCAAACCGGCTGTCGCCGATCCGGGCAATGGTATCGTGCTGCCGCAGGACAGAGGCAATCTGCGCGCCGCAGTGCCGGACGATACGGTCGCCGGCCTCAAGGCCGTGGCGGTCCGCCAGTTCCTTGTAGTCATCGAGCTCCAGGACGAAGACGGCAGAGCGCAGATCGGTGTCCGCGCAGTCCTCGTAGATGCGGGCGGTCTCATGCTCGAACCCGTCGCGCAGCAGCATGCCGGTGACACTGTCGCGCGCCATGCCGCCGCCTTGTTTGGTGAAACCGCCGGCAACGGCAATCAGCACCGGCAGGCCAAGCGCCATCGATAGCAGCGCGGTTTCGCCGCCAAGCCAGAAGGCGGCCAGGGTCAGGGCAGGCAGGATAGCGAGCGCAGGAGGCCCGAAAAGTGCCGGAGCAAGGATTTTCCGGAGCCGTCCCAGGAGACCTGATCCCGTGTTTGTCATTCTCAGACCTTTCGTCTGCAGCCAGTCATTCCGGCATGAGATTAAGGTGCTGATCTAACCCGGGAGTTAACGCAACTCGGGAATTTCCGTTAATTCCGGTCGGGAATCCGGGTTCTTCAGTTCCAAACCTGTAAAATCGAACAGTTTCGGGTCCAGCAAGTGCGAGGGCCGGGCATTCATCAGCGCCCGGAACATCACCTGGCGGCGGCCCGGGCTGTTTGATTCCCACTGATCCAGGATCTGTTTCACCTGCTGGCGCTGCAACCCGTCCTGACTGCCGCAGAGATCGCAGGGGATGATCGGATAATTCATCGCGCGGGCGAATTTTTCGCAGTCGGCCTCGGCCACATGGGCCAGCGGGCGGAACAGGAACAGGTCGCCTTCTTCGTTGACCAGCTTGGGCGGCATGGTCGCCAGGCGGCCGCCGTGAAACAGGTTCATAAAGAAGGTTTCCAGGATGTCGTCGCGGTGATGGCCCAGCACCACGGCTGAACAGCCCTCCTCGCGCGCGATGCGGTAGAGGTTGCCGCGGCGCAGGCGCGAACAAAGCGCGCAATAGGTGCGCCCGGCGGGCACCTTGTCGACGACGATGCTGTAGGTGTCCTGATATTCGATCCGGTGCGGCACACCCATCTTTTCCAGGAACTCCGGCAGCACGGTGGCGGGGAAGCCCGGCTGGCCCTGATCCAGATTGCAGGCCAGAAGATCCACCGGCAGAAGGCCGCGCCATTTCAGCTCATACAGAACCGCCAGCAGGGTATAGCTGTCCTTGCCGCCGGACAGGCAGACCAGCCATTTCGGGGTGCTGCCGTCTGTGCGGCGCTCCACCATGCCGTATTGGTCGATGGCCTCGCGCGCATAGCGCACGATGCGTTTGCGGAGTTTCTTGAACTCGGTGGTCGAGGGGGCGCCGGCAAACAGCGGATGGATTTCGTCCAGGTCATCATCAAGCATGGGCGCGCCCTAGCCGAGGAATTGCGTTTTGCCAAGGAAAAAAGGTGTCCCGGCATCAGTCCTTGCTGCCGGGGACCGGGTCATAGCCGTCGCCGCCGAAGGGATGGCAGCGCCCGATCCGGCGGGCGGTCAGCCAGGCGCCGCGGATGGCGCCGTGTTTTTCCAGGGCTTCCAAAGCATAGGCAGAACAGGTGGGCTGATAGCGGCAGTTGAAGCCGACCCAGGGGCTGAACAGCAGCCTGTAGGCATGCACGGGGATTGCAAAGAAGCGGGCCAGCAGGGTCATCGTGCAAAGATAGAGGCAGGGCGGCGGTTGCGCAATGCGGACAGAGGCCGCGTGACGCAATGCCTTATGTGCCGTGGACCTTTCTCAGGGCGTAGATCAGGTCGCGCTTCAGATCCTCGAAGGGGCGCTGGGCGGTCTCCATTGCGCGGCCGATCAGTACATAATCCCAACCGGCGCGGCCATGGCTGGGCAGCACCATCCGCGCGGCTTCGCGCAGGCGGCGCTTGGCGCGGTTGCGGGCCACTGCATTGCCGACCTTTTTGGAGCAGGTGAAGCCGACGCGGATACCATCAGCGTCGCGGCGGTCGCGGCCCTGCAGCATCATTGCCTTGGTGCCCTGCTTGCGCGCGGGCGGGCGGGCGCAGGCCAGGAAGTCGCGGCGCTTGGCCATGACTTCGATCTGCGGCGCAGTACCAGATGCACAAACGGACACCGCCGGAGACTGATCCCCGCGGGCAGCTTGGCCATCCTTGGGGGTCTCCGGCGGTGTCATGTCCGTCGATGCGGGAACTGAGCTTATGCGCTCAGTTCTTTACGACCGCGTGCGCGGCGTGCATTCAGGATCTTGCGGCCTGCCTTGGTGGCCATGCGCGCACGGAAGCCGTGGCGGCGTTTGCGAACCAGGTTCGAAGGCTGATAGGTGCGTTTCATCGCTCCGGTCTCCACATTGTATCTTCGGGCAGGGCGCGGAATCGCCTTCCCGGGGGTCTATCTCGAAGCCCGGTCTTTAGGAGGGAACGGCGGGTAAGTCAAACCCTGCGAGGTGAGAAAACACCTTTTGGGGTAAGAAAACGCCGGTACGCATGGCGGTGCGGGACCCGGGGGTGCAACATTTCTGCCAAAAACCGCGCCAGGACCGCCTCCGGGCAGGGCGGAAGTAACATAGGAGCGGTGATTCTGCCACAAACCTCACGAATCCGGGGGGAGATGATCAAGCCGCCGTGAGACAGGGCTGCCCGGCCTCGCGCCCGGGCCATTTAACACGTAGCAAAAAGGCATTGTTACAGAGACGGACGTAGGAGCGACATGAGCGAGACACCTAAAACCGATTCCCGGCCGAAGGACCAGCCGGGCGCCAAGCCAGGCCTGGCCCGTCACCTGCCGCTGATTGCCGTGGCGGCGGTGGCGCTGATCGGGGCGGTGACGCTGCAAGACCACCTGAGCTTTGACACGCTGCGCGAGAACCGCGAGGCGCTGATGGCGTTCCGCGACCGGAATTATCCGGGTCTCGTGGCGCTGTTCATGGGCCTTTATATTGCGATCGTGCTGTTTTCGCTGCCAGGAGCTGCGGTGGCGTCGGTCACCGGCGGGTTCCTGTTCGGGCTGGTGGCGGGCACCGCGGTCAACGTGATCTCGGCCACCATAGGTGCTGCGGGCATCTTTCTGGCGGCGCGCTGGGGGCTGGGGGCAATGCTGACCGCCAAGATGGAAGCGGCAGAAGGCCGGGTGCAGATGCTGAAACAGGCGCTGCGCGAGAATGAGGTGGAGGTGCTGCTGCTGCTGCGACTGGTGCCGGCGGTGCCGTTTTTCGTGGCCAACCTGCTGCCTGCGCTGGTGGGGGTGAAGTTCCGCAATTTCCTGTGGACCACGGCGGCGGGGATCATTCCGGGCGCCATCGTCTTTACCTGGATCGGGGTCGGTGTGGGGGCGGTGTTCGACCGCGGCGGCGAGCCGGATCTGAGCCTGTTGTGGGAGCCGCATGTAATCGGGCCGATCCTGGGGCTCTGCGTGCTGGCGGCAATGCCGATCCTGGTCAAATCCGTCCGCGGCACCCTGCGCGGCAAAAACAGCAAGGATACCTGAACATGAGCCGCATTGAATGTGATCTACTGGTGATCGGCGCCGGGTCGGGCGGGCTGTCAGTGGCCGCCGGTGCCAGCCAGATGGGGGCATCGGTTGTTCTGCTGGAAGGCCACAAGATGGGCGGCGACTGCCTGAACTACGGCTGTGTGCCTTCCAAGGCGCTGCTGGCCAGCGGCAAGGCAGCGCACAGGCAGGCGCATACCCAAGTCTTTGGGGTGGCGGATCAGCGCCCGCAGCCGGATTATGCCGCGGTCAAGGATCATGTGCAGGCGGTGATCGGCACCATTGCCCCGGCCGACAGCCAGGAACGGTTCGAGCGCCTTGGCGTGCGGGTGATCCGCGAGTTCGGCCGTTTCGTCTCTCCGGCGGAAGTCGAAGCAGGTCCGCACCGGATTACGGCGCGGCGGGTGGTGATTGCCACCGGATCATCGCCGCTGGTGCCGCCGATCCCGGGGCTGGACAAGGTGCCTTTTGAAACAAACGAGACCCTGTTTGACCTGCGCGAGGCGCCGGAGCATCTGCTGATCATCGGCGGCGGCCCGATCGGCATGGAAATGGCGCAGGCGCATGTCCGCCTTGGCTGCAAGGTCACCGTGATCGAAGGGCTGAAGGCGCTGGGCAAGGATGACCCGGAAGCGGCGGCGCTGGTGCTGAATCGTTTGCGCGCTGAAGGGGTCGGGATCGCGGAGGGCGCCATGGTCTCGCGCATCGGCGGCCAGGCCGGCGCGATTGAGGTGGAGACCAGGGACGGCAGCCTGTTCAGGGGCACGCATCTGCTGATGGCGGTGGGACGCAAGGCCAATACGGAGCGGCTGAACCTGCAGGCGGCCGGGATTGAAGCCCGGGCCAACGGTATCAAGGTGGACGACAGCCTGCGGACCACCAACAAGCGGGTCTATGCCATCGGCGACGTGGCCGGCGGGCTGCAGTTCACCCATGTGGCGGGCTATCAGGCAAGTATTATCATCCGATCTGCCCTGTTCGGCCTGCCGTCGAAGGCCAAGACCAGCCACATCCCCTGGGCCACCTACACCGACCCGGAACTGGCGCAGGCCGGGCTGACCGAAGCGCAGGCGCGGGACATTTACGGCGTCAAGCTGGAGGTCGCCCGGTTTGACTACAGCCACAACGACCGCGCCATTGCCGAGCGCAAAGCCGAGGGCTTCATCAAGGTGATGGTTTTCAAGGGCCGTCCGGTGGGGGCCACCATCGCGGGCCATCAGGCGGGCGAGCTGATCAGCCTGTGGTCGCTTGCACTGGCCAACCGCCTGAAAATGAGCCAGATTGCAGCCATGGTTGCGCCTTACCCCTCTATCAGTGAGGTTAACAAACGGGTGGCAGGGGCCTATTTCACCCCGCGGCTGTTTGAGAGTAGTCTTGTGAAACGCGCAGTGCGATTGGTTCAGCGCTGGATTCCTTGAGGCAAAGGCAGCGCAATGCTCAACACGCTTTCGGGCAGATTTCTGATCCTGACCACGGTCTTTGTGATGCTGGCCGAGATCCTGATCTTTGTGCCGTCGATTGCGCGGTTCCGCGCGGATTATCTGGCCGACCGGCTGCAGCGGGCGCAGATCGCATCGCTGGCACTGCTGGCCGATGATATGCTGGAGACGGAGCTGGAAGCGGAGCTGCTGGAGAACGCGGGCGTTTTCAACGTGGTGCTGCGCCGCGACGAGATCCGCCAGCTGATGCTGGCCTCGCCGATCCCGCAGCCGATCACCGGGACTTATGATTTGCGTGAGGCCGGGGCGATGACCTTGATCCGCGATGCAATGCTGCGCATGGCCCGTCCCGGAAATGAAATCATCCGGGTGATCGGTGCGCCGGTGCGCGATGCCGGGATCCTGATCGAGGTCACCATGGAAACCGCGCCGCTGCGCGCGGCAATGATCGATTACGGGGTGCGGATCCTGGCTCTGTCGGCGGTGATTTCGGTTTTCACGGCGCTGTTGCTGTTTGTCGCGGTGCGGATTGTGCTGGTGAAGCCGATCAAGGGGGTGGTCGGCTATATGCAGCGCTATGCGGCGGCGCCGGAAGATGCCCGCGGCATCATCCACCCGAGTTCCAGAGTGGTGGAGCTGCGCGAGGCGGAAGAGGCGCTGATGCAGCTGCAAACCGAGCTGACCCACGCGCTGAAACAGCGCGAGCGGCTGGCGCAGCTGGGCGGTGCTGTGGCCAAGGTGAGCCATGATCTGCGCAACATCCTGACCTCGGCGCAGCTGTTCACCGACCGGATCGAGATGAGCGAGGATCCCCTGGTGCGCCGCCTGGCGCCGAAGCTGGTGAATTCGATCACCCGTGCGGTGTCCCTGTGCGAGGGCACCCTGGCGTTCGGGCGCGCGGAAGAGCCATCGCCCACTTTTGCAGTGGTCTGCCTGCATGAGATCACAGCGGATATTGCCGAAAGCGAGCTGCTGGCAGCGGACAGCGGGTTGGTCGGGATCGTCAATGCCGTGCCCAAAGCAATGATGCTGCGCGCCGATTCTGAACAGCTGTTCCGGATCGTGATGAACCTGGTGCGCAACGCCCGGCAGGCGATCATCGCCACTGGCAAGCCGGGGCAGATCACGGTTGATGCGCGCGAGGAAGAGGACGCCTGGTACATTACCGTTTCCGACACCGGACCGGGATTGCCGAAAAGGGCGCAGGACAATCTGTTCACTCCGTTCCAGGGCGGCGCCCGCAAGGGCGGCACCGGGCTGGGCCTGGCCATTGCGGGCGAACTGGCCCGCGGCCATGGCGGATCGGTTGTGCTGAAGGAAACCAGCCCCGGCGGCACAGTGTTCGAGATCTGCCTGCCCAAGGGCGACGGCACGATCTGACACCTGCAGCCGGGCGGGCGGGAATATGCCGGACGCGCGAAACAAATTTGGCTTTTGGGGTTGCGCCTGTGCGGTGCTATGATTAAACCCCGCCGCAGTGGACCGATAGCTCAGCTGGATAGAGTACTTGACTACGAATCAAGGGGTCGGGGGTTCGAATCCTCCTCGGTCCGCCACTAATCTTCGCACAAGCCTCTGATTATCCAGCCATTTTCAATGGGCTGGTGTCGAGTGTTTCAATTGCGCCGGTTGGCAGCCGCCCGCCGCCTGGGCCGCTGCCACCCGCAAAGCTGATGCGGCCGGCCTTACCCTCACAGGGATTGCGGCAATGGGGTTGCGGCAATCGTGTTTTACCCTGGACGGCTGCCCGGTCCGGAAGACCGCGCGCTCGCGCGCGGTTCCGTTGCTGCTACGCAGCGTCGAATTCCTGGGCCGGCCCGAAGAATTCGTAGAAGATGCGATCCTCGTCAACTCCAGCTGATTTGAGGCCATTCACGGCCATCGCCATAAAACCCTTGGGTCCGCATATGTAGTATTCAGCCCGATCAGTGTTGGTGTTCCGGGCAAGCCACTCTGGCGTGATACGGCCTTCCACGTCGAAGTTCGCGGCTGCCCGGTCTTCGGAACTGGGGTTCTCGAAAAAGGTGACGCACCGGCGGGACAAGGACTGGGCGATATCCGGCATGACGTGATGCCTGCCATTGTGTGTGGCATGGAGGTAGGTCGCAGCGCGGTTGTTTGCAGCCATGAGTTCGAGCATGGAAATCATCGGCGTCAGGCCGACACCGGCCGACAGCAGCACAACTTCGGTCTCCTGTCCGCTCTTCAGGAAAAACTCGCCGGCCGGAGCCGCCGCGTTGAGCACGGTGCCTTCGGCCGCCTGTTCATGCAGCCAGGTGCTTGCCAGGCCGACTGGCTCGCGCTTTACCGTGATCCGGTAGAAGTCATTCGATGGACCGGAGGAAATCGAATAGTTGCGGCGCAGCTTGCCGGTTCCGGGCAGATCAAGATCGAAGGAAAGATACTGACCCGGCTTGTGCTTCAGCACGTGCTTGCCGTCGACGGGTTTCAGGATGAATGACATGACGTCTGCACTCTCCTGGATCCGTCTGTCGATCCGGAATTCCCGCCAGCCCCGCCAGCCGCCCCGGGCCGCTGCGGTCTCCTGGTACAGCTGCTCTTCGCGGCCGATCAGGATATCGGCCAGGAACCAATAGGCTTCGCCCCAGGCGCGGATCACCTCCTCGGTCGCCGCCTCTTTGAGAACCGCCTTGATTGCGGCCAGAAGGGCGCTGGCAACATGATCGTAATGACGGGGTTCGATTTGCAGGCCGACATGCTTGTTTGCAATACGTTCCACCGCTGCGGCCATCACCGGGAGGTTTTCGATGTTCTGGGCGTAGGCCAGAATCGCGTTGGTCAAAGCTGCGTGCTGCGGGGAGTCGCCATTCTGATGCGACTGGTTGAACAATGTGCGGATTTCCGGGTCGGCCAGCAGCCTGTCGTACATCTCTGCTACAATCTCGCGCCCATGCTGCGCCAGCGCCGGAACAGTCGCCTTTACGGTGTCGATGGTGGTTTGGCTGAGTGGCTGTGCCATTGCACGCTCCTGATTTGTCCGTTGGCAGACCCGCGGCCTGCATCGTGGGGTTTCCGCCTGAATCATTCAGGCTGGTTGCATGTATGATTGGAGGATTGAAATATGCAACCCAAATGAATATTAAAAACGCGATCGGAGCCCCGGATGAAGCTGAACCTGACAACGGATTACGCCTTGAGAATTCTTATTTTCCTGGCGTCCAAACCCGAAGAGCTGCACTCGATTGAGACATTGAGCCGCATCTACCGTCTGCCGCATAGTTCGTTGATGAAGATCGTCAGCGAGCTGGTCCGGCAAGGCTACGTCATGAGCATTCGCGGCCGGTACGGCGGCATCAAACTCGGACAGGCGGCAAGCGAAATCAATGTGGGGCAAGTCGTGCGGGTCATGGAAGAAAGCTTTGAAGTTGCCAATTGCGGCGAATGCCTGATCCAGCCTCAATGCGGGCTCCGAGGGGTCTTTGCCGACGCGGTCAATGCGTTTCAGTGCGTCCTCGACCGCAGCACCGTCGCCGATCTGATCAGCAATAAGGAAGACCTGATTCCATTGCTGACTTTGCCAGAGGCGCCAGAACATCCGTAACCTGCCTGGTGAGCCGGCAGGGAAACCCGGGCTGGGTACGGGCAGCGGTCAGGGTCCTGGCAGTGTTTTCTTTGGATTTGCCACAGCTCGGTGCGCTTGCAAGGACCTGCCTATGCTGTGCGGGAGACAGGCTGAAAATTGCGAAGCCGGTCCCGTTCGGCCCGCCAACCGCATGCCGCATCCGGTCTTTGACTGGAAAACAAGGACGAAACGCGGCTTAGCATGCCGTCTTCCTGGCTAGGGTTCCGGATTTCCGGGGCAGCCGGCAATGGCGTCAGGGCTGCAGCATCGCTGGCAGAACATCTGTGTGCCGCACCGGCCGCCGCTGCAGCGTTGCCGGGCAAAAAATGTTTTCATAATGACTGTTTTATGTGCAGGTTGCCGGCGGGTGATTCATTTCCGGGCAGGCGGGACCATGCAGCTGAACTCAAATCTCTTGCGTCATCTTTCTCCGGCACTGCCGCCAGCACATTTGCGGGAAACCCTGCGCGCGGCGGCGGGTGCTGCGGCCGGGATGGGTGTTTGCGCGATGTTCGCGTTTGCCTGGCCGGAGATCGCAGGCGTTCCAATGCGCCTGCTCGCCCCTCTGGGCGCCTCGGCAGTCCTGATCTATGCCGTTCCGAACTCCCCGCTGGCGCAGCCCTGGTCGGCGATCTGCGGCAATGTTATTTCCGCCGTGGCGGCGGTTGCGGTCCTGCAAGCTGTGCCGGTGCCCTGGGGACCGGTCTTGGCTGTGGCCGCAGCGATCTTTGCAATGATAATCGCGCGGGCCCTGCATCCCCCTGGCGGGGCAATTGCCTTGCTGGCGGCACTGGACCCGGTGCCGGTCCTTGAAGCGGGATTTGCCTTTGCGATTGTGCCAGTTGGGCTTCTGACGGCTGCTTTGGTCCTGACAGGCGTGCTGTATAACCGGGCCACAGGCCGAAAATACCCGTTCCGCCAATCCGTGGAGGCGCCTGTGCAGCCGGAAGAGATCCGCCTGGGTCTCAGCAATGACGAGCTGGAAGAGTTGCTGGAGCGTTTCAATCAATCCACCAACATCGGCGTAGCCGATCTGGGGCGGCTGCTTGCCGCCGCGGAGGAGGAGGCCGCGCAGCACCGGTTTGATGGTGTTACCTGCGGCAGCATCATGACGCAGAACCTGATCACTGTGACGCCCGATGCACCAGTGGCGCAGATTGCACAGTTGTTCCGCCGCCATTCCATCAAGAGTCTTCCGGTTGTGGACGGCAACAAGAAATTCGTCGGACTGATCCTGCAAAGCGATCTGATCGATGCGCTGATACGGGAGGGCAGCCGAAAGTTCCGCCCCGTACGCCAGGGCAAACTGACGGCGAAGCATGTGATGCAGCCGCCTGCCGGCAGTGTCCCGCATGACCTTCCGGTCGGCACTCTCCTGAACCGGCTTGCGCAGCATGGGGTGCAAACCGTGCCGGTAACAAATGATGGCGGCCTGGCAGGCATTCTCACGCGCAGTGACATTATCGGTCTGCTTCTGCGAGGCGCGCAAAACCGGTTGGCTGCCTGAAGATGAAGCCCGTTAGGGGCGCGCGGAACAGGCCGCCTCGTCCGGGTTTGCTTATCTGGCTGGCTTGGGCAGCGGTCAGAAACGCGATTGCTGCCACCAGAGCGCCACCCCGTTTGGCGCCCCCTTGGGTTTGAGCATCAGCTTCTGCAAGCTGTTCAGGCCGTGGATGGACCTGGCCATATCCCGAACAAGGGTGGCCTGAGGCGGTATGGATTTCCAACGGATCTGTCACCGGCGGCCTGCAGGCCAGTGAGGACAAGGGCGCGCATTTCCGGTGCGAGCCGGAGCCGTCTCAAGCTGCGGTTTGAGCCGGTAATGCAATATCTGCAAGTGTTGTCCGGTTCAGATCATCCAGGAAAATTGCCTCCGCCTGACGCAGGCGGGCCTTGAGACGGCAGCGGCCGTCAATCGTGCAATCGCCCCCGCCGTCGCCAAAGCATTCGACCAGCGCCTGTCCTTGCTCCAGCAGCGTCACGACATCACCAAGGCGGATATTTTCCGCAGGCATCCGCAAAAAGGCACCGCCACCGGCGCCACGCCGGGTCTCAACGAGTCCGGCACGCGCCAGCCGCTGCATGATCTTCGTCAGATGATTCCGGGACAGGCGGAACTCAGCGGCCAGTTCGGCTGTCGAGAACCCTTGCCCCGGCTGGCTTGCCATCCTCATCAGCATTCGAAGGCCGTAATCGGTGAAAGATGTAAGACGCATGCAGCTCCCTTTCAGCATAAATAGGTATTTACTGTACCAATTCCGGCGCGTAGCTTCAAAGTCAAAGCAAGCCGGTCAGGCCGGTGCAGCCACAGCATTCGTAAATGCTGTGCACCCGCATGCCGCGGACCTTGCCGGCACACCTGCGGCGCTGACTGCTGCGCAGGGAAAAGATGGAGTGGAACGGCTTAGCCCGGGCGCCATATTCACGGTATGACAACAAGGGGAGTGGAGTTGAAATGAGCGGCCAAAAAGGCAACAACCTTCAGCACACCCCTCTTTGCGGTCTGCTGGGATGCGATTACCCGGTTCTTCTCGCGGGCATGGGCGGCGTGTCCCGCTGGGAACTGGCCGCAGCCGTCGCCAACGCTGGCGGCTTTGGCATGCTGGGGATGGTGCGCGAAAGCCCGGCGCTGATCACCGAAGAGGTCACCCGGCTCAGGGCTGCAACAAACCGCCCCTTTGCGGTGAATGTCATCCCCGCGGCGACCGAGCCCGCCCTGCTCGACGCGCAACTCGGCTGCTGCCTGGACCTTGGGGTTCCTGCGTTTACCTTCTTCTGGGATGTTGTACCCGAGGCCGTTGCCCGGGTGAAGGCGGCAGGCCGCCTTGTCCTGCACCAGGTTGGCACGGTTGAGGCTGCGCGCGCCGCCGAAGCCGCCGGCGCGGATGTGATTATCGCACAGGGCATCGAGGCGGGCGGCCACGTCCATGGCCGCCGCCCGCTCCGCGGCCTTACCGAAGCAATCCTGGAAACCGTGTCCGTACCGGTTGTTGCCTCAGGGGGCCTCTCCACCGGAGCAGACCTGGCCCGGTTTCTGTCAATGGGCGCCGCCGGGATCCAGTGCGGCACTGCCTTCCTTGCAACCGAAGAAGCCTTTGCCCACCCTTACCACAAGGAACGAGTTGCGGCCGCCACCGGCGCGGACACTGTCCTGACCGATGTCTTCGTGCTGAACTGGCCGGCAGGCGCGGCGGTGCGGGTGCTGGAGAACAGCGTGACCAAGGCGCTCGGCGGCAGTTATCTGGGCCACGATCCGGACGCCCTCCCGCGGGAGGCAATCGCCTGGGACGGCGCCCAGCCGCGGCTGCGGTTCAGCACGGATTCCCCTCTGCGGACCACCACCGGCGACCTTGAGGCAATGGCCCTGTTTGCAGGCCAGGGTGCGGGTGCCATCCGCGGGGTCGTGCCGGCTGCCAAGCGTATCGCGGACATCGTTGCCGGGGCTGAGCGCGTCCTGGGCCGGCCGTTGCCGCCCCGCCAAGGAGCAGTCCAATGAGCGGCAAGTCTGATACCCCGCCTGAACAGAAAGGCTATGCCTCATCGCCCTGCATGGCGGCGGAAACCGGCCTTTACGGCTCGCAGCCCTCCGCCCCGCAGGAGGGCGCGGAGGTTGCCCGCTGGCGGAAGTCCGAACGGAGCCGGCTGCGGGCAGACCGGCTTGCCATGACGGTTGCGGCCCGCCAGGCGGCGGGCGCTGCACTGTCCGGTCATTTGCGGCAGCTGCTCCGGACCCGGTTCGGTGGGGCAGGCGGGCGTGTCATCTCGTTTTACTGGCCGATCAAGGGCGAACCCGACCTGCGCCCGCTGATGGCGGAGTTGCACGCCGAGGGCGCCGCCATTGCCCTGCCCATCGTCGAAACCAAGGCTGCGCCGCTGGTGTTCCGGCTGTGGACACCGGAAACGCAGCTGGTGCGGGGCGATTGGAACATTCCGGCTCCGCCGCCCGGATCCCCCATGCTGTCTCCGGAAATCACCCTGGCGCCGCTGGTGGGTTGGGCCTCTGGCGGTTTCAGGCTGGGCTATGGCGGCGGATATTTTGACCGGACCCTCGCGGCAGTATCGCCGCGCCCCTTTACTATCGGCATCGGCCTGGATAGCGCGCGGCTTCCTACAATTTTCCCGCAACCGCATGACATTCCCTTGGATTCCATTCTCACCGAAGCTGGAGAAAGGTTCGCCAAACCAGGGTCGTAGTGAACATCTGCGGATGACGTGGCGCGGGGTGGCTGGCCGGGTTCTGACCCCGCGGGTTTCCCGCTTGGGTGTTTCATTGGCGCCAGCCGATGCTGCGCGCTACGCCCGGGAAACCTGTGCCAAGCCAGCCACGCGCCGCAAAGGCAGCCGTGCAAGCCGGTTTCCAGTGCAGTCAAACTGCAACCATTCCGGTAGATGTATTGAAATACCCAACATTGATAGAAAAATTCCATCATGCTCGATAAACTTGAGATGTACATCGCGGTCGCCAGAGAAGAACATTTCGGGCGCGCCGCAGCGGCGCTTGGCATTACCCAGCCAACGCTGTCTGCGGGCGTCAAACAATTGGAAGAGCAGCTGGGTGTGCAGCTGATTTTCCGCGGATCACGCTATGGCGGGCTCACTCCAGAGGGGCAAAGCGCGCTGATCTGGGCCAGGAAAATCGTCGGGGATTCGCGGCAGCTGAAGGAGGAGATGCGCTTTTCCCGGCATGGCCTGACCGGCCAGCTGCGCATCGCCGTGATTCCGACTGCGCTGACCTGGGCGGCGAAACTGACAGCCCGGTTCAGTGAAAAACATCCCAATGTGCGGTTCACGATTCTATCGCGCACCTCGGCGGAGATTCTCTCGATGATCGAGAATTTCTCGGTCGACGCAGGTATTTCCTATCTCGACAATGAACCCATGGGCAAGGTCAGCTCGGTGCCGTTGTACCGGGAGCATTATATGCTGGTGTGCCATCGCGCTTCACCTTTCGCGGACCGCAAGACGGTTGGCTGGGCGGAACTGAACGGGCAGAAACTGTGCCTGCTGACGCCGGATATGCAGAACCGCCGGATCATCGACAAGAATTTTCGAGAATCAGGTGTGAGCCCGGAAGCCTGGATCGAGTCGAATTCGACCATTGTTCTTACCGTGAATGTGGAGGACGGCGGCTGGATGACCGTGCTTCCATCGGATATGGCCCGGTCTCTGGCAGCGGGAAAACCGCTGAAAATCATTCCCATGGAGGCGGCCGAAGTCGTTCACACGGTCGGGCTGGTTGCCCCGTACAGGGAGCCTCATACCCCTGTATTAAAGGCACTTCTGACCGAAGCGCGGCGGATGTCGAAGGCCGATCAATAGAAACTCCCTATCGCTCAACGAAATAGCGATATTGATGTAACTATACACGTTCTGGTTTTTCTCAGGCAAATTGCCGGAGGCCAGCTATGCACCCTGAAACGCCAGCGCCGTCCGATCAGGACTTGCGCGCAATCATCTCGGACCATCTGCACCTTGAAGGGCCGCTATTGCCCATTCTGCACGCATTGCAGGAAGCGTGTGGCAGCATTCCCCAGGAGGCCACGCCGCTGATTGCGGATGCGCTGAATATATCCAAGGCGGAAGTGCATGGGGTGATAAGTTTTTATCACGACTTCCGCGAGGTGCCTGCAGGCCGCCATGTGGTGAAGATTTGCCGCGCTGAGGCCTGCCAGGCGGTGGGGGGCAATGCGCTGGCTGAGGCCGCGCGCGCCCGATTGGGTGTCGAATGGCACGGCACAACCGCAAATGGCGCGGTCACCCTTGAGCCGGTCTACTGCCTGGGGCTGTGCGCCTGCGGCCCGGCCGCCATGGTGGACGGCAAGGTTCACGGCCGCGTGGACGAAGCGCGGATGGCGAACCTGCTGGCGGAGGCCGGGGCATGAAGATCTACGTTCCCATGGACAGCGCCGCCAAGGCGCTGGGCGCCGATGACGTGGCCGCTGCGATCATTGCCGAGGCCGCCAGCCGCGGGCTGGAAATCGAACTGATCCGGAACGGCACCCGCGGCATGATCTGGCTGGAGCCCTTGGTGGAGATTGACCGCGGCGCAGGCCGCGAGGGCTATGGCCCGGTAACACCCGCCGATGTGCCCGCGCTGCTGGACGGCACGCTGAAGGGCCTGGGCAAGGTTGAGGAGATCCCGTTTTTCGCCAGGCAGACCCGGCTCACCTTTGCCCGCTGCGGCGTGACTGATCCGCTGGACCTGGAGGACTATCAGGCACATGGCGGTCTGGCCGGGCTGCGCCGGGCAGCGGGTCTGAAGGCTGCGGAGATTGTTGAAGAGGTCACCCGATCCGGCCTGCGCGGCCGCGGCGGGGCGGGGTTCCCGACCGGGATCAAGTGGAACACGGTGCGGCAGGCCGAAGCGGATCAGAAATACATCGTCTGCAACGCCGACGAGGGCGACAGCGGCACTTTTGCCGATCGCATGATCATGGAAGGCGACCCCTTCTGCCTGATCGAGGGGATGGCGATTGCCGGCCTCGGCGTTGGCGCGACCAAGGGCTATGTCTATCTGCGGTCGGAATATCCCGATGCCATCCGTGTGATGCAGGAGGCCGTCCGCATCGCCCGTGCAAACGGCGTTCTGGGCGCCGATGTTTTGGGGTCGGGCCGGGCCTTTGATATGGAAATCCGCAGCGGTGCGGGCGCCTATGTCTGCGGCGAGGAAACCTCGCTTCTGAACAGTCTTGAGGGCAAGCGCGGCGTGGTGCGGGCCAAACCGCCGCTGCCCGCATTGGAAGGCTTCCTGGGCAAGCCCACCGTGGTCAATAACGTCATCAGCCTCGCCACCGTGCCGGTGATCTTTGAAAAAGGCGCGCAGCATTATGCCGACTTCGGTCTGGGCCGGTCCCGCGGCACCATTCCGGTGCAGATTGCCGGCAACGTGAAGCACGGCGGGCTGTTCGAGACTGGCTTTGGGATGCCGCTGGGCGAGCTGGTGCTGGACATCGCCGGCGGCACTGCCTCCGGCCGGCCGGTGAAGGCGGTGCAGGTCGGCGGGCCGCTGGGCGCCTATATGCCTCTCGAAAAATTCGACACCCCCTTCGGCTATGAGGAGTTCGACGGCGCAGGCGGGCTGATCGGCCATGCCGGCATCGTGGTGTTCGACGACAGTGCCGACATGCTGCAGATGGCACGGTTTGCGATGGAATTCTGCGCCGTGGAAAGCTGCGGCAAATGCACCCCCTGCCGGATCGGCGCGGTGCGCGGTGTGGAAACCATCGACCGCATCGCCGCCGGCGACCCCGGCGCCATCCCGCTGCTGACCGACCTGTGCGAGACGATGACGGACGGTTCGCTTTGCGCTCTGGGCGGGTTCACCCCTTACCCGGTGATGTCCGCACTCACCCATTTCCCCGACGATTTCGCCACCGCCAAGGAGGCCGCAGAATGAAAGACCTGATTATCCCCTGGGACAATGACCGCGACATGGGCACCCCCGCGCGCGAGGGCGCCCCGGTTTCACTGACCATCGACGGCTTTGACATTACCGTGCCCGAGGGCACCTCGGTCATGCGGGCCGCTGCCGAGGCGGGATTCCAGATCCCCAAGCTGTGCGCCACTGACAGTCTTGAGGCCTTCGGATCCTGCCGCCTGTGCGTGGTCGAGATCGACGGCCGCCGGGGCACCCCTGCCTCCTGCACGACGCCGGTGGCGCCGGGCATGGTGGTGCGCACCCAGTCGGAGAAAGTGAAGAAGATCCGCAAGGGCGTGATGGAGCTCTATATCTCCGATCATCCGCTGGACTGCCTGACCTGTGCGGCCAACGGCGATTGCGAGCTGCAGGACATGGCTGGCGCCACCGGCCTGCGCGATGTGCGGTATCAGCCGCCTGCGGCGGGCGGCATGACCAATCATTTCGAGGCGCGCCAGAACGGCGAGGCCAACCCGCAGTACATCCCCAAGGACGACAGCAACCCTTACTTCAGCTACGACCCTTCGAAATGCATCGTCTGCAACCGCTGTGTGCGCGCCTGCGAAGAGGTGCAGGGCACCTTTGCCCTGACCATCGAAGGCCGCGGGTTTGACAGCCGGGTCAGCGCCGGCACCGGCGCGGATGATTTTCTGGCCTCCGACTGCGTCAGCTGCGGCGCCTGCGTGCAGGCCTGCCCGACCGCAACCCTGCAGGAGAAATCGGTGATCGAGCTCGGCACGCCTGAGCGTTCCGTCATCACCACCTGCGCCTATTGCGGCGTCGGCTGCTCCTTCAAGGCCGAACTGAACGGCGATGAGCTGGTGCGCATGGTGCCCTACAAGCACGGCAAGGCCAACCGCGGCCATTCCTGCGTCAAAGGGCGCTTTGCCTATGGCTATGCCAAGCACAAGGACCGTATCCTGAACCCGATGATCCGCGACAGCATCGACGAGCCCTGGCGCGAGGTCTCCTGGGAGGACGCGCTGAGCTTCGCCGCCAACCGGATGCGCGGGCTGCAGGAAAAGCACGGCAAGAAGTCGATCGGCGTGATTACCTCCAGCCGCTGCACCAATGAGGAGACATTCCTGGTGCAGAAACTGGCCCGCGGGGTGTTTGGCAACAACAACACCGACACCTGCGCCCGGGTCTGCCATTCGCCCACCGGTTACGGCCTTGGCCAGACCTTCGGCACCTCGGCCGGCACCCAGGATTTCGACTCGGTCGAGCATACTGATGTGGTGATCGTGATCGGCGCCAACCCGACCGACGGCCACCCGGTTTTTGCCAGCCGCCTGAAAAAGCGCCTGCGCGCCGGTGCCGAGCTGATCGTGATCGACCCGCGCCGCACCAATCTGGTGAAATCGCCGCATATCCAGGCGGCACAGCACCTTGCCTTGCGGCCCGGCACCAATGTTGCCGTGGTGACGGCACTGGCGCATGTGATCGTGACCGAGGGGCTGATGGACGAAGCCTTCATCCGCGAGCGCTGCGACTGGGATGAATTCCAGGTCTATGCCGAGTTCGTCTCCGACCCGCGCCACAGCCCGGAGGCAACAGAATTGCTGACCGGCGTTCCGTCGGCAGAGCTGCGCGCCGCGGCCCGGCTGTTTGCCACCGGCGGAAACGGGGCGATCTACTATGGTCTTGGCGTCACCGAGCACAGCCAGGGCTCGACCGCAGTAATGGGCATCGCCAATCTTGCGATGCTCACCGGCAATATCGGCCGCAAGGGCGTGGGGGTGAACCCGCTGCGCGGCCAGAACAACGTGCAGGGCTCCTGCGACATGGGATCGTTCCCGCACGAGCTGCCGGGCTATCGCCATGTGAAAGGCCCCGAGGTGCGCGCTGTTTTTGAGGAAGCCTGGGGCGTCGAGATCGACCCCGAACCCGGCCTGCGTATTCCCAACATGCTGGATGCCGCCGTTGCCGGCAGCTTCAAGGGGCTTTACTGCCAGGGCGAGGATATCCTGCAATCCGACCCGGACACCAAACATGTGGCGGCGGGGCTTGCGGCGATGGAATGCGTCATCGTGCATGACCTGTTCCTGAACGAAACCGCGAATTATGCGCATGTGTTCCTGCCCGGCTCCACCTTTCTGGAGAAGGACGGCACCTTCACCAACGCCGAGCGCCGCATCAACCGCGTGCGCAAGGTGATGGCGCCGATGAACGGCTATGCTGATTGGGAAGTGACCCAGTTGCTGGCCAATGCCATGGGTGCGGGCTGGACCTACACTCACCCGTCACAGATCATGGATGAGATCGCCGCGACCACGCCCTCCTTTGCTGGTGTCGATTACGCGCTGCTGGAGGAGAAGGGTTCGGTCCAATGGCCCTGCAATGAGGCGCATCCCGAAGGCACGCCGCTGATGCATGTGGACGGCTTCGTCCGTGGCAAGGGCCGGTTCATCGTCACCGAATATGTGGCGACAGACGAAAAATCCGGTCCCCGCTTCCCGCTGCTGCTGACCACCGGCCGGATCCTCAGCCAGTACAACGTGGGCGCCCAGACCCGGCGTACCGACAACGTGGTGTGGCACGATCAGGACGTGCTGGAAATCCATCCGCACGATGCCGAGGTGCGGGGGGTGAAACAGGGCGGCTGGATCAAACTGGCCTCGCGCTCGGGCGAGACCACCCTGCGGGCCGAGCTGACCGACCGCGTCAGCCCCGGCGTGGTCTACACCACCTTCCACCACCCGGACACGCAAGCCAACGTGATTACCACCGACTTCTCGGACTGGGCCACCAACTGCCCGGAATACAAGGTGACGGCGGTGCAGGTGAGCCTGTCGAACGGGCCGACAGGCTGGCAGGAGGATTACACGGCCCAGGCCCAGCGGTCGCGCCGCATCCTGCCTGCGGCGGAGTAGAAAGATGGCGCTCTGCCCAAGCCAAAGCCT
>NZ_JAXMOX010000062.1:0-23403 GCF_034669605.1 Leisingera sp. | reverse complement strand
AATACCTGGCGTAGGAGCCGTCAGTGCTGTCACGTTTGTGGCGACGATCGACACGCCAGACCGCTTCAAACGGTCACGATCTGTCGGAGCTTATATCGGCCTGACGTCGAGACGCTACCAATCTGGCGACATCAATTTTGGTGGCCGAATATCAAAACGTGGCGACCGCATGTTGCGCACGGTGCTGTACGAGGCGGCCAATAGCCTGCTTTGTCGGGTGAAATCCGGCCCGGGTCAGCCCCTAAAAGATTGGGCGATGGCTCTGAAAAAGCGGACCAGCCACAAGAAGGCAGTTGTGGCCTTGGCCCGAAAACTATCCGTAATCATGCACGCCATATGGAAAGATGGCACCGAATTTGAAGCAAAGGAGGCCTGAGACCAAACGCGAGCCGCAACATACCGCGCCCGCAAAAAAGTTGCCGTACCGACCACAGCGGCAGGCAATCGACAAAACCCGAGCGATCTACATGCGAGCCCTACGCATCGCGAATATCACCTTCGGGAAGTCGACGCCTTGGATGCCGAGATGAAGCACCAAATGGGATGACTTCGAAAAGAACCTTGCAGGTGGCCGATACAAGCGACAATATCAACGAGCGCAGATGATCAATTAAAGAACCTGCATTCCGATGCGGCACGGATTCCTTTACCTGATCGCCATCATCGACTGGTACAGCCGGAAGGTGCTGAGCTGGCGGCTGTCGAACGCAATGAACGCCGGGTTCTGCATAGAGGCCTTGAAGGATGCGCTGGCCAAATACGGTCAGCCGGAGATCTTCAATTCAGACCAGGGTTCGCAGTTCACCAGCACCGGCTTCACCGACGTGCTGCGCGACGCCAAGGTGAAGATCCCGATGGACGGCCGCGGCCGCTGGCCCCGCTCTCGTCGTTTGCAAGCAAACGACTGCCGCGCAACGGACAACCGGATGATCGAACGGTTCTGGCGGTCGCTGAAATACGAATGCGCCTGCCTGAACGCCTTCGAGACCGGCTCGGAGGCCCGCAACGGGATCGGGGCATGGATCAACCATTCCAATGAAAAACGTCCGCACTCATCGCACGGGCTGCTGACGCCCGCCGAGGCCTATGATACGCCACCCCAGATTCTGAAAGCCGCCGCCTGACATGAAACCCATGCTATAGCTTAACCCGGCGGAAAACTGGTCGCAAAAACAGAACCACCTCTGTTGGGCTGCTGCAGCTGTCCACCTTATGCGCGAATTGGCTGTACATGACCGGGGCTGTTCTAGCCTCCCGCAACAGGGAGCATATTGTCGTTGATTTCACCGCACAGGCAATTTCCTCGCCGCGGCTGCAGGCGCTGCGGGAACTGCTGCTGGCGGTGATTGTGCTGGTGCTGGATGTGTTCTTTCTGTCGCTGGCGCGCGACATGCTGGGCTAGTCCTTCCGGCGGCCGCAGACTACCCCGGGCCTGGGCATTCCGCTTCTTGCGGGACAGGGCGCCATCGTATTCGCCGCTGCGGCCGCCACGTTATATGCGCTGCGTGATGCCGTGGCCGGCATTCGGAAACTGTTCATTGCCAACAGGGAGACCTGAGCTGTGGAGCCGATCTGGGCAATCCTTACCCTAGTGGTCTTGATGGTGTTCGGCGTGCCAGTTGCCTGGTGCTTCGCCGGCGTGCTGATGTACCTTGTCTGGACCTATGACGTCTCGACCCTGACCCTGCTGTTGCAGGGCTTCCGGTCACTGGATTCGGTTATCTTGCTGGCCCTGCCGCTGTTCTTGCCGCTGATGCTGGCGAATAACGTGGATCAGGTGCATTTCGGAACCATTGTCGCCTGTTCAGTTGTGATCGGCGCCAACAGCCCGCCGGTTGCGCCGATCCTGTATATGGCCTGCCGCACCGGCAATGTCTCGATTCACCGGGCAGTAGCACCGGCGTTGATGATGATCTTGCGGGGTGCGTTGCCGGTGATGCTGGCGGTAACCTTCCTGCCAGCGCTATCGCTGTTCCTGCCTCGGCTGATAGGTGTTTACTAGGTATAGTTTCCAGTATCTGGCACGGCCTGGCAGGCAAATGCCTTCAAAAGCCACAGGTGTGGCGGGTAGGATGGGCGCTCCCGCAAAAGGGCCTTGTTGCGGGAGCGCGCCCTGGCGGTTTTTGGGCGAAGGGATGCAGGGGCTCTGTTGCGTCGGGCCTTCTAGGCTGAAATGTGCGGTGTTTCCGTTTCCACTCAAGCGGTTTCAGAACAGAGGTTCGCGGCGAAGACGATCCCATGGTATAAGCCGCGCTTTGGGTTTTACCGGCACAGCGCCGGCACGGCGGAAACGGACCTCATCACGGCCCCTGTTCTTCCAGTTGCCGGCGGCGCCAGCAAAGCGTTTTTTCAAGCCTATGCAAACCGGTGCCGCTATGGCCGGTCTGGCGCAGCGGCCTAAGTTGGACTATCGACTATTCACGGTCTGGGACGGAGGAACCACTTATGACGAAATTTCTGAAACATATGGGCGCCATGATGGCAGCCGGCGTGCTGCTGGCAGGAACTGCTCAGGCTGAAACGCGGGTGACCTACAAGTCTGCCAAGAGCGGCTCCTCTTACTACCAGATGGGGGTGGAACTGGCAGAAGCAATGAAAGCCGGAACAGATGGCGGCATCATCGTCACCATCGAGGAAAGCCAAGGGTCGACCCAAAACGTGATGGAAGTGCGGGCGCGCGGCGGCGACTATGTGTTCACCACTCCGCCAGCGCTGGTCGGCCTCGCGCAGCAGGGTAAAGGCCCCTTCGAGGGAAAGTCGGCGCCGCAATTCGATGAAATCCGGGCATTGTTCCCGATCCCTTCTCTGACCATGCATTTTGTGATGGCCGGCGAAGGCGGCACCGGCACGCTGGACGACCTGGCGGGAAAGACTGTGTTGCTGGGCAAAGGCTCCTTCGGTGCGACCGAAGGCGAGAAGTACCTCACCCTGTTCGGCCTCGCCGACAAGGTGAAGATCGCCGATGCGGAGCTGTCGAACGCGGTTGCCGCACTGAAGAACGGCCAGATCGGCGCCTTCGTCACCGCCGGCTCCTTCCCGGCGCCGAACGTGGTGGAAGCGGCCGCCTCGACCCAGGTGACCCTGCTGTCGCTCAGCCCGGAACAGGTGGCTGAAACCAAACGCACCAAACTTGTGATCCCGGCGGGCACCTATGCGGGCCAAGATGAGGATGTGACCACCACTTCGCTGCCGGTTGCTGCCTTCACCACCACCAAGATGGACGAGGAAACTGCCTATCAGCTGACCCGCACCTATTGGGAGCAAAAGGCCGAGATGGCGGATACCTCTGCATGGTGGAACGGTGTGACCGAGGAACTGATGGCGCATATCACCACACCGCTGCACCCGGGTGCTGCCCGCTATTACGAGGAAGCCGGTATCGCCCTGCCGGACGCCCAAAAGCAATAATCGACTGTTCGGCGCGTCTCGGGGCGGCTACCCCCGCGGCGCGCTGTTTCTTTTAAAGGCCCCCCAATGACAAAATTACCGACGCGCCGCCTTGCGGCTGGCTTCTGGCTGCTGCTGGCCGCAGGGCTGGTGGCCTACCACCTTGCGCTTGTGTTTGCCGGGATCGTTCCGAACCTTGTGAGCCGCCCGCTGCATATGGCGTTTATCCTGCCCTTTGCGCTGGTCTTTGGCGTCAAGGCGCGGGGGCGTCTTTATTCGGGAATTGTGCTGGCGGTGCTGGGCTGCGCGGCGGCCATATGGGTTGCGGTTAATGCGGATGCATTGGGCGATCAATACGGGTTCCTTGAGGGGCGCGGGCAGATCGTTATTGCGGTGCTGCTGCTGGCCGTGGTGCTGGAGACCGCGCGGCGCGCGATCGGCTGGCCGCTGCCAGTAGTGGCAGCGCTGGCCTTGCTCTACGGGCTGTTCGGCCAGCACATTCCGGGCGAGTTCGGCCACTCCGGCACGCCCCTGGAAAGCTTCCTCGGCACGCTCACCATCGCCGAGGGCGGCATCTGGGGATCGCTGACCGGGGTGTCGGTCGGGGTGGTGTCGATTTTCGTGATCTTCGGCGCGGTGCTGAACGCGGGCGAGGCAGGCCAGGGCTTCATGAATGTGGCCGGGGCCGCCGCCGGCCGTCTCAAGGGCGGCGCGGCCAAGGTTTCGGTTATTTCATCCGCGCTGTTCGGTTCGATCTCCGGCTCGGCGTCGGCCAATGTCGCCTCTACCGGCGCCATCACCATGCCGGCGATGACGCGACTGGGCTACCCCAAGCGGCTGGCGGCAGCGGTCGAGGCAGTGGCCTCCTCCGGCGGTCAGATCATGCCGCCGCTGATGGGGGCGGGCGCCTTCGTGATGGTGGAGCTGACCGGGGTGCCCTACACCTCGATCATGGCGGCGGCGGTGCTGCCTGCGCTGCTGTATTTCCTGGCGGTCTGGGTTGGCATCAACGCCTACAACCGCCGCTGCGAGCTGCGCGGCGTGCCGCCGGAAGAGCGGCCGCAGCGGCGCGACGTGATTATAACCTCGCTGTTTTTCCTGGTGCCGTTCACCGTGCTGCTGTGGGGCATGTTCGGAGCTGGTTTCACGCCTGAATATGCCGCCGCCCTGTCGGTGCTTGCCGGTGCGGTTCTGCTGCTGTTCAACGCCGAGATGACGTTCAAGCCGCGCCAGATCCGCGACCGCGTTATGGCGGCGTTGCTGAATGCGGCGCGGCAGGTTTCGATGATCGCCGCGATCATCCTCTGTGCCTCGATCATCATCGGCGTACTGTCGATCACCGGGCTGGGCGTAAAAATCACCTCGCTGATTATCCAGGGGTCGGGCGGGCTGCTGTGGCCGTCGCTGATCCTGACCGCGATCGCATGCCTGATCCTGGGCATGGAGGTTCCGACCACCGCGGCCTATGTGATCTGCGTTTCCGTCGCCGGACCGGCGCTGACACAGCTTGGGCTCGAGCCGTTGCAGGCGCATCTCTTCGTATTCTGGTTCGCGCTTCTGTCCACCATCACGCCACCGGTCTGCGGCGCTGTGTTCATCGCAGCGGGTATGATCGGGGAAAGCTGGCTGAAGGTGGCGCTCACCGCAATGTCGCTGGGCGTCGGGCTGTACCTGATCCCGCTGGGGATGGTGGCCAATCCGGGCATCTTGAACCTCGCCGATGATCCGCTGAACGCCCTGATAGCACTGCTGCGCATGGGCGTGGGGCTGACGCTGGTCTCTGCCGGGTTGATCGGAGCGCGCCGCCTGGCTCCCACCATAGGACTCTGCGGGCTTGGGCTCGCGGTCACGTTCTCCGGTCTCTGGATCTGAGCACGGCCGGGCCGAAACTGGCCGTAATCGAGGTCAGCCTGAACCGGTCCCGGCTTTCAGCGTGATGTCCATGGAGCACTGAAAGTTGTCAGCGCGTGCTCATTCTTCAGCGGGACCGGAAAAATGACCGAATGGCCCGGCTTCGCGGCCGTGCCCTGTTTCCGCCGTCAGGATCTCTCCCGTTCTGTGACGGCCTTGAACGCCGGACGATCGGCGCAGCGCCTTATCCAGGCTTGGACCGAGGGCTGGTCCGGCATGGCGTCCGGAAGCCAATGGAAGGGGCTCGACAGCAGCAGGTCGACCGCCGAGTAGTCCTCTCCGAGAAGATAGGGCTGGCCGTCCAGCGCTTCGGACAGGCGGGCGGCAACGGCATCCAGGTCGCGGAATGTCGCGTCCAGGACGGGATGATCGATCTTCGCCCAGTCGAGCACCAGCACGGGCTCCATCACGCCCTGATAATAGAACAGCCAGCTCAGGAAGGCGCCGCGCTGCGGGTGCCCGGCGGGACGGCCGAGCCCGGCCTCGGGGAACTTGTCAGTCAGGAAGGCGACGATTGCACCGCGCTCGCGAACGCTATCCTCGCCGTCGGTCAGGTAGGGCACCTTTTTCTCGGGGTGCGGATTGCGCGGGTCCGGACCGCCGCTGCCGTCCGGCCGGGCGACAGTGACGCCGACCACGTCGATACGGTCGGCGATGCCCATCTCCTCGATCAGGACGAGGATGGACGTCGAGCGGGAGTTCGGGGCGTGGTAGAGTGTCGGCATGGGTATCTCCTGGAATTGCGTGATGCCTTGACTTAGCTGCAAGCTGCTGACAGATCGCGTCAGCATGGCCCGGACCGACCGCCTCATGCGCCTGATGGACGCGCTGCGCTGCCTGCCCGCGCCGGTCACGGCCGCGCGGCTGGCGCAGGAGACGGACGTATCAAGGCGGCAGCTCTACCGCGACATCGTCACGCTGCGCGCGGGCGGCGCTCTGATCGATGGCGAGGCCGGGGTCGGCTACCGGCTGACCGAGGACCCGGCGTTGCCGCCGCAAAGCTTCTCCCGGCTGGAGATCGAGGCGCTGGTCCTGGCCGTGGGAGAATTGCGCCAGACGGGCGATGCGGCATTGGAGGCGGCGGGCCGTTCCGCCCTTGCCCGGATCATAGCCACGCTCGCCGACGGGCAGTCGCAGCAAGCCATGCACACCGTTTTGCGCAGCTTCCGCCCGCCGCCTGCCCGCGTGGAGTTCACCGTCGACATGCCGCTTCTGCGCCGCGCCTGCTGGGAAGAACTGGCGCTCGACGTGCGGTATCATGACCTCAAGGGCCAGGTCACGCAGCGCGAGGTCTGGCCCCTGGGCATCAGTTACTCGGACGGCACACTGATGGTTCTGGTCTGGTGCTGCCTGCGGCAGGACTGGCGCGTCTTCCACGCCGCCGGGATCGAACACGCAGGCCTTAGCGGACGCAGCTTCCGGCCCCGGCGTGTGTCTTTGCTGCGCGGCTACGCAGCGCGGCACACCGCTCCCGGATCGTCCGAAAGAAAGTAGGAGCGGCCGATCCGCACGGGGTTGCCCGCTCCGAATGAGAAGGGGCTGGACTGCAAGCGGCCTCCATGTGCTGCCAACCCCTGGAGGACCGGTATACGCGGTATTTGCTGGAATTGGACGAGAAGGGCAAAGGACTGTGATGATATCGCCGCTGCCATTGTTCTGCTGACTTTGCCATGCGGCCAGTGACGGAAACCTTCAGCCGGCATCCCGTTTCAGACAGTCCACAATGCCGCTGGCCGGATTGGCGTCTTGATATCGTCATGTTTCCCATCTGCCGCCCTCAATCTTCACTCCAGCTCCACAGCCGGAACCGGACTGGCACAGGGTCGCCGGTCAATAATTGACAAAATTAGTAAATTAAATTACCCGCCGCGCTCGAAGGAGATGCGGATGTTCTACGACCTGGCCGGATTGCGTGCGTTTGCCGGCAATCCTTGCGTGATTGCGGCGGACGGAGCTGAGCTGACTTACGCTGCGCTGGCTGACGCCGCCGAAGAGTTCGGCAGACTGCTGCCGCAAGACCGGCGGCTGATTGCGGTTGAAGCAGCCTCCGATCCCGAAGCCGTCATCGCCTATGCAGGCGCCTTGGCCGCGGGCCACGCTGTGATGCCGCTGCCGGCCGCAGACCCCGCCACCGCCGCCCGGCTTGAGGAAAGGTTCCGCCCGGCTGCCAGCTTCCGGCGCATGGGCGGAACCTGGCGGCTGCTGGCGCACGCGCATGACCCCGCAGAAATCCACCCGGATCTGACACTGCTGCTGCAGACCTCCGGCAGCACCGGCCACGGCCGCGGGGTGCGCCTGTCCGGCACTGCGGTGGATGAAAATGCCAAGGCCATTGCCCGGTATCTGGAAATCCGGCCCGAAGACCGCGCCGCGCAGATCCTGCCGCTGCATTACTCCTACGGCCTGTCAGTGCTGCACTCGCATCTTGCCGCCGGTGCCAGCCTATGGCTCTCTCCCGGCTCGGTGCTGGACCGCGGTTTTGCCACAGCGCTGGAGGCCTCCGGCGCCACCAGCCTGGCCGGCGTGCCGCATCACTTCCGCCTTCTGGACAGCGCCGGCCTGTCCCATTCTCTGCCGGTGAACATCAAAACCCTCACCGTCGCAGGCGGTGCCATGGAGCCGGGTCAGGTGCACGCCTGGGCCACCCGGATGCAGGCCCGCGCCGGGCGGTTCTTTGTCATGTACGGCCAGACCGAGGCCACCGCGCGGATCAGCTACCTGCCGCCGGAACTGGCACTGGACAATCCCGGCGCCGCCGGCCGCGCCGTTCCCGGCGGCCGCCTGCTGCTGCGCTCTGCAGCCGGTAGCGAAATCACCACGCCGGAAGGCGAAGGCGAGCTGATCTACCAGGGCCCGAACGTGATGATGGGCTATGCCGAAAGCTGCAGTGATCTGGCCAGGGGCGCAGAACTCAGCGAACTGGCAACCGGCGATCTGGCCCGGCGCGATGCAAACGGACTCTACCACATCACCGGCCGGCTCTCGCGGATGTCCAAGATCGCCGGCCTGCGCATCGGCCATGACGCCATCGAACGTGCCTTGGCCGCTCAGGGGCATGAGGCCGCGGTTTGGGGCGATGACAGCCGCATCTCGATCGCCATCTGCGGGCCAAAGGACGGCATTGCTGCGATGGCCGCCAAGCTGACCGGCATCGGCCAGCAGCATTTCACCGTCCTGCCGCGTAAATCCCTGCCGCGGCGCGCCAATGGCAAGATCGACTACCCGGCGCTGAGGACGCAGTCAGCGCAGCCCAAACCTGCCCGGAATGTGCTGGCAGCCTTTCAGGCCGCCTTTGCGCCGCAGACCGTGGGCCGCAACGACAGTTTCGCATCGCTCGGCGGAGATTCCCTGCGCCATGTCGAGCTGTCCCTGGCCCTGGACGAGGCCCTCGGCGGCGCCCCTGCCGGCTGGGAAGACATGCCGATCAGCGCTCTGGAGCAAGCCGCCCCGGCGCCCGGCGCCAGCCTGCCCTTCGATCTAGCGGCGCGTGCGGTTGCCATCCTCGCGGTGGTGGTGGCGCATCAGACCTTCTGGCCGGTGTTCGGCGGCGCCGCGGCGATGGTGATCCTGATGGGGATGAGCGTCGCAGGCTTCCGCTGGGAGGCGCTGAAATCCGGCGATATGCGCAGTTTCTTCAAACCGGTGGCGGCGGTGCTGATCCCCTATTACCTGATCCTCGCAGGCTACGCCGCGGCCTGGGAGCAGGTGCCCTGGGTTTCCCTCTTTCTGGCCGGCAACTTTGCCCTGACGATCCCGGAAACCCACCTGATGCTGCCGTATTTGTACTGGTTCATCGAGGCCTATCTGCAGATGACCCTGCTGGTGGCGCTGCCCTTTGCCCTGCCGCCTGTGCGCCGCTGGCTGGTCCGCCAGGGCGCGTTCCGCAGCGGCCTGTGTTTTCTGGCACTTGCCGTGGCATTGCGGCTGATCGTGCCGGAGGTCTGGCCAATCGGCGGCCGGGCACAGTTCACCGTGCCGTGGGTCTTCTACCTGTTTGCCCTGGGCTGGTGCATCACCGCCGCCAGCACGCTGCGGCAACGGCTTCTGGTGCTGGGGGCAGCCTGCCTGATCATGCCCGCGGCGGCCTATCTTGGCGGCAACTGGTACGGCGGCTGGATCAAATACATGTGGCTGTTGGCGCTGATTGCCGGGCTGCTGTTCGCCACCCGCCTGCCGATGCCGCGGTTTGCGGCCCGCCCGCTGATGCGGCTGGCGCAGGCCGCCTTCCCGGTCTACCTGCTGCACCGTTTTGTGCCGGAACTGCTGATGCCAATGATCGGGCTGGAGGGCCGCAGCCCGCTGATTGATGCGCTGGCAATCATTGGCGGCCTGGCCCTCGGCCTGGCCGCTGCCGCCGTGCAGCGCCAGCTGGTGCAATCCTGGATCAGCGCCCGGAGCCGCCGCCAGCCGGCCGCGGCACCGGGCTAAGCCAGCGCCGAAACTGCAGCCGCGATCCGGGACAAGGCTTCCTGCAGCTCCGTCTCGGATGTCGCATAGGAAATCCGGAAATAAGGGGAGATGCCAAAGGCCCGGCCCGGCACCACGGCCACATGATGGCGGTCCAGAAGATAGGCGCAAAAATCCGCGTCCGTCTCAAGCACAGCCCCCTCCGGCGTCCGCTTGCCCAGCACGCCTGCGCAGTTGGCAAAGGTATAAAACGCCCCCTCCGGCACCGGGCACTCAATGCCGTCCATGCCATTGAGCGCCTCCACCACCAGATCGCGCCGCGCCTGAAAACCGGCCCGCCGCTCTGCCAGCACCTCTTGCGGCCCGTTCAATGCTGCCGCCGCTGCCGCCTGCGAAATGGACGACGGGTGCGATGTCGATTGCGACTGCACCACTTTCATCGCAGCAATCAGATCTTTCGGCCCGCCCGCATAGCCCAGCCGCCAGCCGGTCATCGCATAGGCCTTGGAAACGCCGTTGACCGTCAGCACCCGCTCCTTCAGCCGCGGCTCCACCTGCGCAGGCGTGGCGAATTCGAACCCGCCATAGGTGATGTGCTCATACATGTCATCGGCCATCAGCCAGACATCCGGATGCCGCAGCAGCACCTCCAGCAGCGGCCGGTAATCCGCAGCGCTGTACCCCGCGCCTGCCGGGTTCGAGGGCGAATTCAACAGCAGCCAGCGGGTGCGCGGGGTAATTGCCGCCTCCAGTTTCTCTGCCGTCAGCCGGAACCCTGTGTCACTGCCGCAAGGCACCAGCACCGGCTCGCCGCCTGCAATGCGGATGATATCGGAATAAGAGGTCCAGTAGGGCGCGGGCACGACCACCTCATCGCCGGGATCAAGGCTCGCCATGAGGGCATCAAACAGGATCTCCTTGGCGCCGGTGCCCGCGATGATCTCGTCCAGCCCATAGTCCAGCCCGTTATCGCGTTTGAACTTCGCCTGCACCGCCAGCCGCAATTCCAGCGTGCCGCCAAGCGGGGTGTATTTGGTCTCCCCCGCCCGCATCGCGGCGGCGGCGGCCTCCTTGATATGGTCCGGCGTGTCGAAATCCGGCTCTCCTGCGCCAAGGATGATCACCGGCGCCCCCTGCCGCTTCAACCCGGCAGCTTTTGCGCCGATGATCAGAATCTCCGAGACCTCGATCGGGTCAAGACGGCTTGCACGGCGGAACTGGGCCATGGCGAGGGCTCCCTGCTGGTTTGCTGGCACTGCAAGGTTGCCGCGGCCAATACATCAGGAAAACCGGCCGTTTGCGACAGCATTCATTCCGGTTTGGCATCAAATTCCAAGGGCCGCGCCCATGTAGCCCCTCTCAATCCGACTTCGATCGCAATTGCTTCTTCAGCCACCGTTCAAGCTTCTGCACCGCTTCCGGCACCGGACCGTGCGGGCGCACCAGGTAATAGCGCTTGCGCGACACCAGCTCCGGTCCCGGGATCCGCAACAGATCCCCTGCCGCAATCTCCCGCGCCACCATGTCATAGGGCACAATCGCCGCGCCCAGACCCGCCGCCGCGGCCGCAATCACCATCGAATGCTGGTCGAAATAGCGCCCGTCCTGCCGCGGTGCCCCTGTCATCCCCGCACGCTCGAACCATTCCGCCCAGGATCCCGCCCGGCTGTCCAGATGCAACAGCGGCGCCTGTGCCAGATTACCCGCCAGCTCCAGCCGGTGCGCGGCGTAAAACCCTGGGGCGCAGACCGGCACCATTTCCTCGCCGAACAAGGGCGCCATATGGGTGCCCGGCCAGTTGTCCAGCCCGTAGTGCACCGAAAGGTCAAAGTTCTCCCGCGCAAAATCAAACGGTTCCAGCCTCGTCGAGAAACTCAGCTCCACCTCCGGATGGCGGGCAAAAAAATCCGGCAGCCGTGGAATCAGCCACAGATTGGCAAAGGCCGGCAGCACCGCAATCCGCAGGGCCGAGCGGCCCGCACCGGCAGCTGCAGCCTTCTGCAGCGTCGCCCGCAAACCGGCCAGATCCAGCTCCAGATCGGCGGCCAGCCCCTGCCCTGCGGGCGTCAGCACCACACCGCGGCCCGACCGCTGGAACAGGTCGAATCCCAGATCCGCCTCCAGCTCCTTTACCTTTTTGCTGACGGCGCTTTGCGTCAGGCCCAGTTCCTCTCCCGCAGCCGTGAAACTCTGATGCCGCGCAGCGCTTTCGAAACAGCGCAGATGGGTCAGCCTTGGCAGCCGCATCTCAGGCCTCCCCCAGCTGCGACAGCAGCCATTCGCGGAATTTGATCAGCGGATACTCCTCTGCCTGATCCGCAGGCCAGACCAGGAAATACTCGCCCAGACTCACCGCTGCCCCTTCCATCGCCAGCGCCAGCCTACCTTGCGCAATCTCGTTCTGCGCCAGGAAATCCGGCAGCAATGCCACCCCCAGCCCATGCACCGCCCCCTGCGTCATCGCCGAGGATTGGTCAAACAGCATCCCCCGCAGCTTTGCCGCCGGCACATCATGCAAGTGAAACCATTGCTCCCAGCAATCAGGATGGGTCTCCAGATGCAACAGCGGGTAATCCAGCAGGTCCGCAGGCGCAGACACCGGCCCCGCCATCAGCCCCGGCGCGCAGACCGGCAGCACATATTTCGGCATCAGCGGCAGATACGCCACCCCCGGCCAGTCCCGGGTGCCGTAATGGATCGCCGCCTGCGCCGTGCCCGCATCAAAGCTGAACGGCAGGTTGTGGGTATGCAGGTTCACCGTGATGCCGGGATGCGCGGCGGCAAACTCCCGCAGCCGCGGCGCCAGCCAGTGCAGCCCGAAGGACGGCAGGATCGACAGGGTGAAGCTGCCGCCGTCCGGATTGGCCCGCAGCTTGACCGAGGCCTGCGCCAGCCGGGTCAGGATCGCGCGCGCCTCCTTGGCAAAGCCTGTTCCGGCAGGCGTCAGCTGCATCCGCATCTGGTCACGGGCGATCAGATCGACCCCCATCTGCTCCTCCAGCTGTTTCAATTGGCGGCTGATGGCGCTTTGGGTCAGGGACAAATCCTCTGCCGCAGCCGAGGCACTGCCCAGCCGGTCCACTGCCTCCAAAGCCAGCAGCGAGGGGATTGAGGGCAGAAAACGGCGCGGCGCAATCATATGACTCTAACTCATAGGGGCAGGATTTAGTTTCATTAGCAATCCAGAGAGCGCAGTGCAATTTCTATATCAGAACCCTATCCGGCAGGATACCCGCGGAATCCACCCAAAAGTTTTCCTCATGCCCTGCCCCGCTCGACAAGGACCCTGATATGCCCCATTCCGACATCCTCGCCGCCGCCGGCCTGAGCCAGGCCGAACTGACCGGCGGCAGCCTTGCCGTCACCACTCCCGTGGACGGCAGCGAAATCGCCCGGCTGAAGACCCACTCCGCGGCAGAGGCCAAAGCCCGGATCGCCGCCGCCAAAGAGGCCTTCAAATCCTGGCGCCTGGTGCCCGCCCCCCGCCGCGGCGAACTGGTCCGGCTTCTGGGTGACGAATTGCGCCGCGAGAAAGAAAACCTGGGCCGCCTCGTCACTCTGGAGTGCGGCAAGATCTACCAGGAAGGTCTCGGCGAAGTGCAGGAGATGATCGACATCTGCGACTTTGCCGTCGGTCTCTCGCGCCAGCTTTACGGCCTTACCATTGCTTCCGAACGCCCCGGCCACGCGATGCGCGAAAGCTGGCATCCGATGGGCACCTGCGGCATCATTACCGCCTTCAACTTCCCGGTTGCGCCCTGGTGCTGGAACGCGGCGCTGGCGCTGGTCTGCGGCGATCCGGTGATCTGGAAACCGTCGGAAAAGACCCCGCTCACCGCCCTCGCCGTGCAGAAGATCTGCGAACGCGCCATGGCGGCTTTCGGCGCGGACGCCCCCGACGGGCTGATCCAGGTGCTGATCGGCGAGCGTGATCTGGGCGAGGCGCTGACGGCTTCCAAAGACGTTGCCATCATCTCCGCCACCGGCTCGGTGCCGATGGGCAAGGCGGTCTCCGCCGACATGTCGAAACGGCTCGGCCGCACCATTCTGGAGCTCGGTGGCAACAACGCGATGATCGTGGCGCCCTCCGCCGATCTGGAAATGGCCCTGCGTGCCATCGTCTTTTCCGCCGTCGGCACCGCCGGCCAGCGCTGCACCTCTCTGCGCCGCCTGATCGTGCATGAGGATATCTATGACGCGCTGATCCCGCGCCTGATCAAGGCCTACGAGGGCCTGCCGATCGGCGACCCGCTGGCAGACGGCACCCTGGTCGGCCCGCTGATCGACGGCGCCGCCCTGGACGCGATGACCAGTGCGCTGGAACGCGCCCGGGCAGAAGGCGGCACCGTGCATGGCGGCGCCCCGGCCCTGACGGACACCCACGGCGCAGCCGCCTATGTGCATCCGGCCATCGCCGAGATGCCCGCCCAGACCGCCATCATGCACACTGAAACCTTCGCCCCTATCCTCTATGTGGTGAAATACTCCGATCTCGACCAAGCCATTGAAATGCAGAATGAAGTACCCCAGGGCCTCAGCTCCTGCATCTTCTCGACAGACGTGCGTGAAACTGAATATTTCCTCTCGGCAGCGGGCTCGGACTGCGGTATTGCCAATGTGAACATCGGCCCCTCCGGCGCTGAAATCGGCGGCGCATTCGGGGGCGAAAAGGAGACGGGCGGCGGCCGCGAAAGCGGCTCCGACGCCTGGAAGGGGTACATGCGCCGGCAGACCAACACCGTGAATTACTCGCGCGAGCTGCCGCTTGCTCAGGGGATCAAATTTGACATCTGAACCGGCGTCCAGCCTCTGGCAGCAAACCTGTCAGGAAAACACTGCCTTCCCGGAATTCACCGGGGAGGCAGAGGCCGACCTTGTGGTGATCGGCGGCGGCTACACCGGCTGCAGCGCGGCGCTGCAAGCCGCAGAAATGGGCGCCACCGTCCAGCTGATCGAGGCGGCGGAAATCGGCAGCGGCGGTTCGGGCCGCAATGTCGGGCTGGTGAATGCAGGCCTCTGGCTGCCGCCCGAAGACATCAACGCCGAACTTGGTGCCGTGTCCGGCAACCGCCTGTCAGCCCTCCTGAGCGGCGCCCCTCAGAGGGTGTTCTCCCTGATCGAAAAACACCGCATTCAATGCGAGCCGGCACACACAGGCACCTTGCACTGCGCCCATGCGCCGGCCGGGCTCAAGGATCTGCAGCGCCGCCATGCCCAGCTCACCGCCATCGGCGCGCCGGTGGAATTGCTGGACCGGGACGAAGCCGTCCGGCGCACAGGCTCCGCTGCCGTGCACGGGGCTCTGTTCGATCCGCGCGCAGGCACAATCCAGCCGCTCGCCTATGTGCGCGGCCTGGCCCGCGCCGCCGCAGCTGCCGGCGCGCAGCTGCACAGCCATTCCCCTGCCGCCGCGATCAGCCGCGGCGGCAGCAGCTGGCATGTCTCCACCCCCAAGGGCAGCATCCGCGCCAAACATCTGATCATGGCGACAAATGCCTATGCCCGCGATATCACCGGCTATCAGACGCCGCAGGTGATCCCGGTGCATTATTTCCAGGCTGCCACCGACCCGCTGCCCGCCGCGCTGCTGGAGAAAATTCTGCCGGGCAAGGAAGGCTGCTGGGACACCGCGCTGGTGATGTCCTCCTGGCGGCTGGATCAGGCCGGGCGGCTGGTGATCGGCGGCATGGGGGCGCTCAACCACTGCGGCAGCGCTCTGCACCGCAATTGGCTGCCGCGCAAGCTGGCGGCGCTCTATCCGGAACTGAAGGACATGCCCCTGCGCAGCCACTGGCACGGCCGGATCGCGATGACCACCGAACACCTGCCCAAGATCCTCGATCTGAACGGCGGCTTGGCCTGCTTCGGCTACTCCGGCCGCGGCATCGGCCCCGGCACGCTGTTCGGCGCCGCCATGGCCGAAACCTTGCTGACCAGCGACCGCTCCCGCCTGCCAGTGCCGCCGTCACACGGCCACGCGATCCCCTTCGCGTCCTTGCGCAGCACCTATTACGAAACCGGCGCCGCCCTCACCCATCTGGTCAGCAACCGCTAAAAAGGCGGGCCGCCCTGGCCCGCCTCCGCTTATTTACAGCTGGCAATCGCGGCGCCAAGGTTTTGCAGCAGCGCCGGATAAAACTGCGGTCCCGGCTCCAGGCTGGCTCCCAGCGGATCCAGCACAGCAGTGCCTGCCCCGGTGCCGTCCAGCACGGTGGCCGCCAGGCCGGGATTGAACTGCGGCTCCGAGAACACGCAGGACACTTCCAGCTCCGCCACCGCATCGCGCACTTCAGCAATCCGGGCCGGGCTGGGCGTGCTGGCATCGCTCAGCGAGATCGCCCCTGCCGCCTGCAGGCCAAAGCCCCGCTCGAAATACTGATAGGCATCATGGAACACGATGAACTGCCGGGCCCGGAACGGCTCCAGAACCGCCGTGATACTGGCGGCAGCCTCCGCAATCTCCTGTTTGCCTGCCTCTGCGTTGTCCTTGTAGGCGGCAGCGTTATCCGGATCGTGTTCTGACAGCTCTGCTGCGATCACGTCCAGCCACACCTGCGCATTTGCCGGCAGCAGCCAGGCATGCGGATCGGCCCCCTGGTGATCATGCGCATAGGCCGCAGCGTGAGCCTCATGGCCCTCGTGATCATCATCGTGATCATCGTGGCCTGCTTCCCCATGCTCGTCATGATCATGGCCCTCGTGACCGTCACCGCCTTCGCCGCCGGCATGCGCTTCGTGATCCGCATGATCTTCATGACCGTCCTGATCGCCGTGTTCCCCATGCGCCTCCTCATGCGCATGCGCCTCAAACCGCGCCCCTTCGCGGAAGGCCAGCACCGTTGTGCCCTCTGCCTGCAGCAGCTCAATCCGGTGCGCGTCCCCGGCCAGCTTCTCCAACGGGCCTTCCAGCCAGGGGGTCAGCGGTTCCCCCAGCCAGAACACCAGATCCGCCTGATCCAATGCCCGCGCTTCCGAGGGGCGCATCGAATAGCCATGCGGCGAGGCCCCCGGCGGCACCACAAGGTCAGGCGCGCCCAGGCCCTGCATCACCCGCGCAACCAGCCCGTGCACCGGCGTTATATCCGCCGCCACTCGCGGCACCTCCGCCCAGGCAGCCCCCGCCCCGGCCCCGGCCAGCAAGGCCACCGCTGCCGCACTGTTTTTCCACATGCTGGATTTATGCATTTCCGCCTCATGTAACTTTATAACATCACGCGGTTGATAAACGTCATAACATAACATATCAAGAGCCAAATCAGCCTCCGCCCAAAGGACCCGCGCAATGGACACCATCGGTTTTGAACCGCATGACCACAGCAGCTGCATTCACGATTGCATCGCGGCGGTGGACACTCAGTGCCGCACGGCCGGGCTGCAATTCACGCCCGTGCGCCGCCGGGTGCTGGAGATCCTGCTGCAGGAACACCGCGCGCTCGGGGCATATGAAATCCTCGACCGCCTGCGCGAAGAAGGCCTGGGCTCGCAGCCCCCGGTGGCCTACCGGGCGTTGGATTTCCTGGTGAAAAACGGCTTTGCCCATAAGATCGAACGCCTGAACGCCTTCATCGCCTGCACCCATCCGGGCGAACATCACGCGCCGGTCTTCCTGATCTGTCGCGCCTGCGATGCGGTGGCTGAATCGCAGCGCGAGCCGACCCAGGGCCAGCTCGGCCAGGCCGCCCGCGACGCGGGGTTTGTCATCGAACGCGCCGTGATCGAGGCCGAGGGGCTGTGCCCCAAATGCCAGCAGGCAGGCGCCGCATGAGCTTGATTTCTCTCGATCATCTGACTGTCGCCTATGGCGGCAAGACAGTGCTGTCCGGTGTGAACCTGGCGATTGAACCCGGCGAGATTGTCACTGTGGTCGGCCCCAACGGGTCCGGTAAATCCACCCTGCTGCGCAGCGTGATCGGCGCCCTGAAACCCACAGGCGGCGCCGTCAACCGCGCGCGCGGCCTGCGCATCGGGTATGTGCCGCAGAAACTGCATATCGACCCCACCCTGCCGCTGACAGTGCGCCGCTTCCTCAGCCTGCCGGAACGGGTTTCCGATAGCCGCGCCTCCGAGGCATTGGAGCAGGCCGGCGCCGGCGATCTGGCCTCCCGGCAGATGTCCGGCCTCTCCGGCGGCCAGTTTCAGCGGGTTCTCTTGGCGCGCGCGCTCCTGAACAATCCGCAGCTGCTGATCCTCGATGAGGCCACCCAAGGCCTGGACCAGCCCGGGTCCGCCGCCTTTTACCAGCGCATCGAGAAGGTCCGGCAGGAGCTTGACTGTGCGGTGCTGATGGTCAGCCATGAGCTGCATGTGGTGATGGCGGCCTCGGACCGGGTGGTCTGCCTGAACGGCCATGTCTGTTGCGAAGGGGCGCCGGAACATGTCGCCTCCGCGCCCGAATACCGCGCCCTGTTCGGCACCGGCACCCAGGGTGCACTGGCGCTTTACCGGCATGAACACAATCACAGCCATGATCATGATTGCACACATGGCAGCCATCACGAGGCGGCAGAATGATCCTGCTTGACGATTTCCTGATCCGCGCCGCCCTTGCGGGGATCGGCGTGGCCCTGGCCGCGGCACCATTGGGCTGTTTTGTGGTCTGGCGGCGGATGGCCTATTTCGGCGATGCCACCGCACACGCGTCGATCCTGGGCGTGGCGCTGGCGCTCAGCTTTGATGTCTCGGTCTTTGCCGGCGTGCTGGCGACTGCGCTGGCCATGGCCACCACTGTCTCGGCGCTTGCCGGGCGCGGCTATGCAATGGATACGCTGCTGGGGGTTCTTGCCCATTCCTCGCTGGCCTTCGGCCTGGTCGCAGTGTCTTTCCTGCAGGGCGTGCGGATTGATCTGATGGCCTATCTCTTTGGCGATATCCTGGCTGTGGGCCGGGGCGATCTGGCGGTGATCTGGGCCGGTGCGCTGCTGGTGCTGGCACTGCTCTGGTGGCGCTGGTCCGCGCTGCTGACGGCCACATTGAACCCGGATCTGGCCCATGCAGCAGGCATTGATCCCCGGCGCGAACAGATGGTGCTGACGCTGGCTTTGGCGCTGGTGGTGGCGGTTGCCATCAAGGTGGTCGGCGTGCTGCTGATCGCCGCCATGCTGCTGATCCCGGCAGCGGCCGCCCGCCCCTTTGCCGTCACGCCGGAACGGATGGCGGTGATTGCCGCGCTGCTGGGAATGCTGGCGGCATCGGGGGGGCTGCAGCTGGCTTTTGTGTTCGATACCCCCGCCGGCCCCAGCATCGTTTGCCTGGCGGCCGCGCTTTTCGCCGCCGCCAGCCTTGCTGGCCTGGTGCTGCAGCGGCATCGCGGCTGATGGCTGTCCTATCGCACCCCTGCCGCGAGGGACAGTAAAGAGCCCTGGTTCGGGCAGCGGGCCTCACTCCGGGCCTGTCTCTGCCTGCGGAAGACCCCTTGGCCGGCCTGGGCAGGCGCCGCCTCAGCTGCCAGTGCGCTGCAGGTTGTCATCGCTGGTCCACTTGCTGACCGCTTCGATCAGCGCCTTCTTGTTGATCGGCTTGCTGAGGAAATCATCCATCCCCGCCTGCAGGCATTTCTCCCGGTGGGTCTGCAGCGCATTGGCGGTCAGCGCCACAATCGGACATCTACTGCTGCCGGTCTCCGCCTCGATCCGGCGCATCTCGGCGGTGGCCTCCAGCCCGTCCATCTCCGGCATCATCATGTCCATCAGGACAATGTCGGGCCGCTCTGCCTGAAACTGCGCAACAGCCTCCACACCGTTCTTGGCAACACTGATCTTCAGCGGCGTATTTTTCAGCATTTTGGTAACCACCAGCTGGTTGGTGCGGTTGTCCTCGGCCAGCAGGACATTCACCAGCCGGCCCTGCGGCGCATCCTTGCCCCCGCCGCCGGCAGCAGCCGGCTTTTGCTCCTGAACATTCAGCACCCGGGTAATCACCTGCCGCAGCTGCACCGCCCGCACAGGCTTCAGCGCAAACTCGCAAATCCCGATCGCCTCGCAATCCGACCGGCTCAGCGCCTGTTCCACCGAGGACAGCACAATCAGCGGCACCGTTTCAAAACCCGGCATAGCCCGGATCCGGGCGGCCAGTTCCTGCCCGTCCATCGCCGGCATCTGGTAGTCGAGAATAATGAAATCAAACCGGCGCCCGTCCAGCTGCGAATCCGACAGAATCTCCAGCCCCTCATGCGCCGAGCCGGCCAGCGTGCAGGCCACCCCCCAGGAGCTTAGACGTTCGGACAGCATCACCCGGTTCAATTCCAGGTCATCCACCACCAAGCCGTGGAGCCCGGCCAGGCTGAGCGGGCTGTCCGCCCGCACCGGGGCAACATGACCGCCCGCCTGCAGCGGCAACTCGATGGTGAACACAGACCCCTCGCCCAGCTCCGACCGCACCTGCACCGAGCCGCCCATCAGCTTCAGCAGCCGCGCCGAAATTGCCAGCCCCAGGCCGGTGCCCTCGAAATTGCGGCTGGCGGCATTGTCAGCCTGTTCGAAGGCGCGGAAGATATGCCCTGTCCGGCCCGGCTCAATGCCGATTCCGGTATCGGTGACCTGCAGCGTCAGCAAATGGCGGCCGTCCTGCTCGCGGCCGGTCAAATCGATGTAGACATAGCCCTTGCGGGTGAACTTGACCGCATTGCCGGCGACATTGGTGATCACCTGGCGGATCCGGCCGGCATCGCCCATAAAGATTTCCGGCAGCGCGGGGTCGTACCGCAAGGTCATCTCAACCCCTTTTTCCGCGGCCTTGGGCGACAGCAAGGTGACCACATCCTCCAATGCCGTCTGCAAATTGAACGGAGCAAGGTTAAGCTCGACCTTGCCGGCCTCGATCTTGGAGAAGTTCAGGATGTCGTTGATAATTGTCAGCAGCGCCGTGCCGGATTTTGAAATGGTCTCCGCATACATCCGCTGGTCCTCGTCCAGCGCGGTGTCCTGCAGCAGCTCTGCCATGCCGATCACCCCATTCATCGGGGTGCGGATCTCATGGCTCATATTGGCCAGGAATTCCGACTTGGCGCGGTTTGCGATATCTGCCGCTTCGCGCGCCTGCTCCATCGCGTATTCGCGCTCGTCGCGTTCGGCAAATGCGTCCTCCAGCACGCCGACCGAAAAATCCAGCGCCCGGAATTCCCGGGAGGCGAACCAGGGCAGCGGCCGCAGCGGGCTGCGCAGCCCGGCAATGGCATCAGACATCCGGTTGTGGATCATCTGCAACGGACGCAGCGCCAGAACATGCACCAGCAGCAGCACCAGCAGCGACAGCGCCAGCACCGGCACAACGGTCCAGATGATGATCTGGCGCACCTTGGCCGCCACCAGCGCTTCGCCGTCGCGGGTCGACCACTCCACCATCATGGTGCCGAAGGAAGCGCCTTCGAGCTCGATCGGCCGTTCATAGATCACATGATGGTCCGGCGACGGCACGGCCGGCGCATTGGCCGCGGCCAATAGCCTGCCCGACGGGCTGCGGATCTGGATCGATACAATCTTCGGGTTACGGGTGACCGCCTCGATCAGCCCGGTCTCCAGTACCGGAACATCCTCCACAATGATCGATTCCAGCATCAGCCCGCTGAGCAGTGAAACCGTCAGGTCAGCCTGGTCGGCGAGCTGTTCCTCAAGCCGCTGCACCTCCTGGCTCTGCGCCAGATGGCCGACCGCCAATCCAACGGCCGACGCGGCCAGCAGCAGCGACAACACGATCTGAAAAAGTATGCCTGTACGTTTCATATCTCTACTGCGGCACCTCAGAATGCCAGGCTTCGCTCCATTGCCCGGCGGATGATGTCATAGTCGGCATCAGCCCCCAGCAAAAAGCCGTTTTTTGATATCCGGCGCACGATTTCCTCGTTTTCCGAGGACAGCATCACCTTGCGCATCGCCTCCAGCACGCTGTCCGGCATATCCGGCGCTGCCAGCCAGGGTTTGGTCACATTGTCAAACGAGGCCAGCGCCCGGATCGGCACCCCCTTGGCGACCAGTTTCTTGAACGTGCTTTCCTTCAGCGCGCCCGCGGTATACTTGCCCGCGCCGACCGCCTCGCCGACCAGGTCGTGGCGGCCGAGATAGGCGAATACCTGCAGGTCGGCGCCGCTGATACCGGCCTCCAGCAGGTGCTCCTGCGCCAGGTAGCGGCCAATCGTCGACAGTTCATCGCCAAAGGCAAAGCTCAGCCCGGCCAGTTCCTCAACCGACCGCAGGCTGCTGTCCTTATGCACCACGATCACCCCCTTGAACCGCTTTCCGCCGTTCTTGGATTCCATCGCGACAATCCGGATTGCCGGATTCTCCATCATCACATGCACATAGGACGCCGGGCCGAAACGGGCAAAATCCACTTCGCCGTCAGCCAGCTGGCGGATGCCTTCGCCATACTCCTTGGCGATCTTCAGCCGGATCGAGACCGGCTCCCCCAGTTCATCGCTCATCCGGCCGGACAGGAAAGACAAGAAAGGCTGGTACTGTTTGACCGTTACGGTTGGTTTATCGGCTGCATAGGTGCCGAACACCAATTCGATCCCGGCCTGGCCGGTGCCGGGCAGCAGGGCCGCAAGTCCAACGGCCAGCGCAGCCCCCCGGGCCGCTTCCCGCAGGCGCGTCCTGAAAACCCTAACGATATCAACGCTACACTTAAAAAGTGTCACGGTTCTAGCCTCCTGACTGCGATCGGCTGGCACCGCCGGCGGACCGCCATACTTCGTTACATAGCACATGGTTAAGAACGCAATGTTAACGCGCCTTGTATTCTCCGAAAAATTTTACGGTTCCTTTATTCTGCGCCCCCTATATTAACCATTCAGTAAGACTTTCGTAATCTTTTAGGCAAATTCGCCATAATGTCAGAATATCAGCCTCAACAGGTGCAACAGGAACTGCCGTGAAGAATACCAATTTGCCCCCCAGGACCGCGCGGTCCTTCCGCCGCTCAGCACAAGTCACCGTGCTCACATCGCTTTTTTCAGCGTTGCCCGTTGCGGCCCTGGCCATTCCATCGCCGGAACTGGTGATCGGCTCGGTGTCTTCGCTATCGCAGGTTCTGGCCGTGGGAATTGCCATGGTTTCCGGTCTTGGCGCAATCGTTGCGGCAAAACTGGGTTTTACCCCCAAACCGGGCGGTTCGCCACGCCGCTACCCGGTCAAGCTGATCTTCACCCTTGTGCTGGCAGCCATCGCACTGGCTGCAGGAAACTATTGGCAGTACTCCTCGCACAGCGCTGCCGAGCTGGCAAGGCTGCAGGCCACTCTGACCCGTCCGGCGCAGTTTGACGGCACCGCCATCAAGGATGCCAGCCTCAAGGAGACCAGCTTCTCCAAACAGGAGAACCACCCGCTGGCGATGAGCACCGCAGACGCCGCGGCGGCGCTGCAGGATGGCTCCACCCTGTTCTACGACATCCGCGAGACCGGCGAGAACGCCATGGGCACCCTGCCCGGCGCCACCCACATCCGGTTCCCGGACTTCCTGCAGTCCCGCCCGGTGCAGCCCGGCCAGAAGGTTGTGCTGTTTTGCCATAACGGCAACCGCTCTTCGGAAACCTGCGCCAAGCTGGCCGCTATGGGCATCGACTGCAGCTTCATTGCCGGCGGCATCGAGAAATGGATCGTCGAGGGGCGCGACTTCTCCGACAAGGACGTCAAAACCCTCTCCGACCTGCGCGCCATTCCGGAATACCCAGGCAAGGATGTGCTGCTCAGCACCGGTGATTTCGAG
>NZ_JAXMOX010000061.1:0-23439 GCF_034669605.1 Leisingera sp. | reverse complement strand
CGGTGACAGATGGTGAGGACAAAATGCGGTACTCTGGCCTGAAAGTGATCAAGGAGGCCCTGACGGGCCACAAGGGATGGCGCCCGACCTGGCGCGATCCGGAACCCAAGAAAAGCTACGATGTGGTGATCATCGGCGGCGGCGGGCACGGGCTGGCAACGGCCTATTACCTGGCCAAGGAGCACGGCATCACCAATGTTGCTGTAATTGAGAAGGGCTGGATCGGCGGCGGCAACGTGGGCCGCAACACCACCATCATCCGCTCGAACTACCTGCTGGACGGCAACGAGCCGTTTTACGAGCTGTCGCTGAAGCTGTGGGAAGGGTTGGAGCAGGACTTCAACTATAACGCCATGGTCAGCCAGCGCGGCATTTTGAACCTGGTGCATTCGGACGCGCAGCGCGATGCGGCGCGGCGGCGGGGCAATGCGATGATCCTGAACGGATCGGACGCGGAGCTGCTGGACGTGGAGGGCGTCCGCGCCATGTACCCGTTCCTGAATTTCAACAACGCGCGTTTCCCGATCAAGGGCGGGTTGCTGCACCGCCGCGGCGGCACCGTGCGCCATGATGCTGTGGCCTGGGGCTATGCCCGCGGCGCGGATCTGCGCGGGGTGGACATCATCCAGAATTGCGAAGTCACCGGTTTCAGGATCGAGAACGGCAAGTGTCTGGGTGTTGAGACCACCAAGGGTTTCATCGGTGCCAACAAGGTGGCGAGCTGCGTTGCCGGGTCGTCGAGCCGGGTGATGGAGAAGGCGGGCATGCGCCTGCCGATCGAAAGCCACGTGCTGCAGGCGTTTGTGTCAGAGGGGCTGAAGCCGGTTCTGGACGGGGTCATCACCTTTGGCGCCGGTCATTTCTACTGCAGCCAGTCGGACAAGGGCGGCCTGGTCTTTGGCGGCGACCTGGACATGTACAATTCTTATGCGCAGCGCGGCAACCTGCCGGTGGTCGAGGACGTGATGGAAGGCGGCATGGCGCTGATCCCCAGCTTAGGCCGGGTACGGATGCTGCGCAGCTGGGGCGGTATCATGGACATGTCGATGGACGGCTCGCCCTTCATCGACAAGACCCATGTGGATGGTCTCTATTTCAATGGCGGCTGGTGCTACGGCGGGTTCAAGGCGACCCCGGCCTCGGGCTGGTGCTACGCGCATCTGCTGGCGACGGACACCCCGCACAAAGTGGCCACGGCCTACCGGCTCGACCGGTTCCGCAAGGGCTGCATGATTGACGAAAAGGGCCAGGGCGCCCAGCCGAACCTGCACTGAGGAAAGGAGCAAACGATGATTATCAACCATCCGATCCTCGGGCCGCGGGACAGCCAGGAATTCACCTACCTGGGTGACGCGGCGCTGATCGACCGGCCCGACTGGCAGGCCGAGAACGCGGCGGATCAGTTTCACGACTATCTGTACCTGCGCGACAACCCGGCGGGCGAGCACCGCGAGCTGTGGTTCCATGAGCAGGGCGACCGGTCCTGGCTGGTGGTGACCCGCAATACCGTGACCCATGAAATCCTGACTGTCGAACTGGCCCGCGATGTGGCCCGGGCAAGGGGGCGCAGCAAATGACTGATGCAATACTGAATGCCGGAACCGTTGCGTTCCAGGCCGATGGCAGCACCGGTGCCCGCAAGGGCGTGCAGGTGAACCGCCTGGATGGCGGGCTGATCAAGGGCAGCAAGGCGCTGACCTTCACGTTTGATGGCAAGCGATACAAGGGCTTCGAGGGCGACACGCTGGCCTCGGCGCTTTTGGCCAACGGCGTGCGGCTGATGGGCCGCTCGTTCAAATACCACCGCCCGCGGGGCGTGCTGACCTCCGGGTCGGAAGAGCCCAACGCGCTGGTTGAGCTGCGCAGCGGCGGACGGCAGGAGCCGAACACCCGCGCCACCACGGCTGAGCTGTACGATGGCCTGGAAGCCAATTCGCAGAACCGCTGGCCGTCGCTGAAGCATGACTTCATGGCTGTGAACGACCGGTTCTCGAACTTCCTGACCGCCGGGTTCTACTACAAGACCTTCATGTGGCCTGCGGCGTTCTGGGAGAAGATTTACGAGCCGATCATCCGCAAGGCGGCCGGCCTTGGCAGCATCAGTTTCGAGGATGATCCGGACGCCTATGACAAGGGCTTCCTGCATTGCGACCTGCTGGTTATCGGGTCCGGTCCCTCCGGCTTGATGGCAGCGCTGACCGCGGGCCGGGCTGGCGCCCAGGTGATCATCGCGGACGAGGACTTCCTGCTGGGCGGACGCCTGAATGCGGAAACTTTCGGCATCAATGATCTGACCGGTTCCGCCTGGGTGGAGCAGGTGCAGGCCGAACTGGCCGCGTTGCCGAATGTGCGGGTGATGCCGCGCACCTCGATCATCGGTGCCTTCGACCACGGCATTTATGGCGCGGTGGAGCGGGTGGCCGACCACGTGCTGGCACCGGAAGCGGGCAAGCCGCGGCAGATCCTGTGGCGGATTTATTCCAAGCGGGCGCTGCTGGCGGCAGGCGCCACCGAACGGCCCATCGCGTTTGAAAACAACGACCGTCCGGGCGTGATGCTGGCGGGGGCGGTGCGCGCCTATGCCAACCGCTGGGCGGTGACGCCGGATCAGAGTGTTGCGGTCTTCACCAACAACGACGACGGCCACCGCACCGCAGCGGATCTGATCGCCAAGGGGGTGAAGGTGACCGCGGTGATCGACACCCGCCCGGATGCGCCCAAGGTCGACGGCGCGGAACTGTTTGCCGGTGCCCAGGTGATCGACACCCAGGGCCGGCTGGGCCTGGAAACGGTGCGGTTGCGTCTGGCCAATGGCGCCACCCGCGATGTGCCTTGCGGCGCGCTGGCGGTGTCCGGCGGCTGGAACCCGAATGTGCATCTGACCTGCCACCAGCGCGGCCGCCCGGCCTGGCGCGAGGATATTGCCGCCTTTGTCCCCGCGGGGACATTGCCGCAAAACATGTCTGTGGCGGGGGCTGCCAATGGCGATTTCTCAACCGCTGCCGCCCTGCGCGCAGGGGCCGAGGGTGCGGTTGCCGCGCTGTCGGATCTTGGGATCGATGCGAAAGCTGCCGATCTTCCCGCGGCCGAGGATGCGCCCGTCAACGTGACCCCCTTCTGGTATGTGAAAGAAGGCAAAGGCCGCGCCTGGCTGGACCAGCAGAACGACGTCACCGTCAAGGACGTCAAGCTGGCGCATCAGGAGAACTTCCGCTCGGTCGAGCATCTGAAGCGTTACACCACGCTTGGCATGGCGACCGATCAGGGCAAGACGTCGAACATGGGCGGTCTGGCGATCATGGCCGAACTGGCGGGCAAGCAGATCCCCGAGGTCGGCACCACCATGTTCCGCCCGCCCTATACGCCGGTGTCCTTTGGCGTGATGGCCGGCCGTTCGGTGGGCGAGGAGTTCCGCCCCACCCGCAAGACCCCCAGCCACAAATGGGCTGAGGAGCAAGGTGCGGAGTTTGTCGAGGTCGGCCAATGGCTGCGCGCCCAATGGTTCCCCAAGGCGGGCGAAACCCATTGGCGCCAGTCGGTGGACCGCGAAGTGCTGCAGACCCGCAACTCGGTCGGCATCTGCGATGTGACCACGCTGGGCAAGATCGACGTGCAGGGCAAGGATGCGGCGGCATTCCTGAACAAGATGTACGCCAACGCCTTTGCCAAGCTGCCGGTCGGCAAGGTCCGCTATGGCCTGATGCTGCGCGAGGATGGCATTGCCTATGACGATGGCACCGCCGCCCGCTTTGCCGAGGATCATTTCGTGGTGACCACCACCACCGCCAACGCAGTTCTGGTCTACCGCAACATGGAATTTGCGCGCCAGTGCCTGTTCCCTGATATGGATGTGCAGCTGATCTCGACAACCGAGGCCTGGGCACAGTTCGCGGTGGCGGGTCCGAATGCCCGCAAGCTGCTGCAAAAGGTTGTGGACCCTGAGTTCGACATCTCGAACGAGGGTTTCCCCTTCATGGCCTGCGGTGAGATCACCGTGGCGGGCGGCTGCCGGGCGCGGCTGTTCCGGATCTCCTTCTCGGGCGAGCTGGCCTATGAGATCGCGGTTCCGACCCGTTACGGCGACGCGCTGCTGCGCAAGCTGATGGAAGCGGGCGAGGAGTTCGGCGCGGTACCCTATGGCACCGAGGCGCTGGGCGTGATGCGGATCGAAAAGGGCCATGCAGCCGGCAACGAGCTGAACGGCACCACCTCGGCGCTGAACCTCGGCATGGGCCGGATGGTCAGCAAGAAGAAGGACTGTATTGGCAACACCCTCAGCGAACGCGAAGGCATGAACCGGGAGGATGCGCTGAAGCTGGTTGGTTTCAAGCCGGTGAACGCCGCCGATCCGGTGCCGGCCGGATCGCATCTGATGAACGCCGATGGCGAAGTCAGCGCCGCCACCGATCAGGGCTATATCACTTCGGCCGCCTATTCGCCGGTGCTGGGATGCGCGATCGGGATCGGTTTCCTGAAGCGCGGTGACGCGCGGTTGGGCGAGGTGATCCGCGCGGTCAACCCGCTGGAAGGCAAGGAAGTCCAGGTCGAAGTTGTCAGCGCGCATTTTGTGGATCCGGAAGGGGAGCGTCTCCGTGGGTAAGTTTGATAATCATGGTCTGAAAGCCATTTCGCCGCTGGGCGGTCACGAGCCGCGGGTCGATGCCTTTACCGGGCTGCTGATCCGCGAGGTCACCGACCGGGCGCTGGCCTCGCTGGCAGCGCGCCAGGGGCAGGAAGAGGCAGTGAATTCCGCCGCTGCCGCATATCTGGGCGGCGCGCTGCCCGGGCCTGCGGGCTGGACAGAAACCGGTGCATTCGCCACCTGGTGGATGGGGCCGGATCTGTGGATGGTCTCGGCACCGCATGACAGCCACGAACTGCTGGCGGGTGAGCTGAAACAGGCCGTCGGCGAGGCTGGTTCTGTTGTGGAGCAGACCGACGGCTGGTGCCGCTTTGACATGGAAGGCGCGCGCTGTTCCGATGTGCTGGAGCGGTTGTGCAATGCTGATGTCCGCGGCGGAAAAGCGGGGAGTGCGGTGCGGACCTCAATGGAGCATCTGGGCGTCTTCCTGCTGTGCCATGCTCCGGGGCAGCAGTATTCGATCATCGGCCCGCGTTCCTCGGCCGGCTCCCTGCATCATGCGCTGATGGCAGCGGCAAAATCGGTGATCTGAGCCGGGTTGAAACAAAGAGAGCGCCGCATGTTTCCGTGCGGCGTTTTCCTGTTGGTGTGCAGCGAGGCGCCGCAGGACGGGCAGATCGCAAACTGTTGCATGGCCCCCATAGCGCATACGATGCCGGGGCGCATTGCGGCACCGTTCATCGCAAACCGCAGTTCTATCAGGCCGGACCCGCCGAAAGCCTCAGCTGCCCCGCTGCGGGCATCGGGATCATCCTGGCGCCTGCCTGTGACGGCCTCAGACAGCCGGACAACAGAGAACAAAAGAGACAAGGTCCGGCGGCAGTGCCTGTGCGTCCGCCCGCAGGATGGCGGTGACTGGGTGTTTCTCCAGGCCGAAAGCGATTGCTGGATTGGTTTCCGCCGCCACGCAGCTCCCGCAGTCCGCCGCAAGTGTGCCGCGCAGATGGGCAGCGTGGCGCTTGGGGGCAAGAAATCCGAAGATCCTGTTGTCGCGCAAAAGCAACGGCATACTGACCTTCGCAATGCGGGGGCATAATCCAGGATTACGTCCATCCGTCTTTCCGCGCGGCGGATTAATATGCGGCAATGGGGCAGAATCGCCTGTTTCTCACAATACCGGTCGCACCAGCAGGGAGCGGAACCGGGCACGCATTTGTGTCAGGCCGGGAAAACCCGCCGCTGCTGCCCGGGATGCGTCAGGCTGAGGGAATGGGGCGGTTGTCCTGGACCCGGAACAGGTTCACCTTCCGGCGTTCCTCCTGCGGGGTGACGCCAAAGCTGTCGCGGTAGTGCTGCGACAGGGTGGAGGAAGTGGCGTATCCAACCGCATTGGCGATCGAGGTGATGGAATCCCGGGAGTACATCACCAGCTGCCGGGCCGCGTTCATCCGCAGGGTACGGTAATAGATTGCAGGGCTTTGCCCGGTGGCGGATTTGAAGCTGCGCTCCAGCTGCCGCGGGGAGACGCCGATTTCGCTGGCGGCGTCGCGGATCGACACCGGATGCTCCAGATTGTCGGCAAACAGCTCCACCGCCTTGGCGACCGGCGGCGGCAGGCTGTCGGCGGTGCTGTCGGTCTTGAAGGCGGGGATTTTCTGACGCACGCCCTCGGCCCGGACCATCGGGTGCTGGAACCAGCAGGCGACTTCGGTCATCACCGCGTCGCCGAGGGCCTGTTCAATCAGCTTCAGCGACAAGTCGAACATTGCCGCAGCACCGCTGGCGGTAAAGCGGCGGCGGTCCAGAACAATTACATCGTCGACCGTTGCGAGCGATGGGAATTCAGCGCTGAAGGCGGCCTTGTAGCACCAGTGGACGGAGCAGCTGTGCCCGTCGAGCAGGCCGGAACGGGCCAGCGGGAATACCCCGCCTGACACCGCGCCCATTGTGGTGCCGTGGCGGGCCAGGTGGCGCAGCTTGCCGTTGGACCCCTTGGGGTCCTCGAACTTGCCTTGCGGGCTGGACAGCAGAAACAGCGTGTCGATGTCCTCGGCCTGGTCCAGGGCGCAGTCGGGCTGAAACGCCACATTGGCAGAGGCGTTCACGCCGGCGCCGGTTTCCGAGACCAGTTTCCAATGAAAGGTTTCAGTGCCGGCAATTTCGTTTGCCGCCCGCAGCGGCTCGATAGCCGAGGTCAGGCAGGCCATTGGAAAGCCGGGGAATATCAGAAAGCCAAGGGTCATGGTTTTATCGCGCTGCATAAGGTGGATATTAGCTTGCGAACAGGGATTCGCACAGCGGCGAAAGGTGCCTGCGCCGCCCAGGAAGGAAAACGGCGCAGGCGGATCTGCTTAGTTTTGCAGATATACTTCCAGCGAATCGTCCAGGGCATCCTTCCACGGGGTGTGGTGGAGAGGTGCCATGGTGCCGGTGATGACCGATTTGTAGGAATGGTTGGGGAAGGCCATGATGTCTTCGGCCTTGTGCCCCTTCCATTCATAGAAGGCCTGGCAGGCGCCGGCCACGTCGAAGGTCGGGTAATCGGTCTCTTCGATCAGTTCCAGCACGTAGTCGCCCTGGTATTTGATCGCGTATTTGACGTCGTCCGAGGCTTCTTCGCGCTTCTCGCGCTCCTTCACGTCGGCCAGCAGGGTTGCCTTGTCCGAGGGGATTTCGATCTTGCCCATGATCGCATCACGGACCCACCAGGCCTGGGCGTCGAACATGTTGAAGGTGAACCACTGATCCTGCATGCCCAGATAGAACATCTTGGGGTTATGGGCAAAAACCACACCTTTATACAGGTCAGCCGCGGCAAGGCGGTTGGCGGTCTTCAGGCGCAGGTCGTCGGGCAGGAAGCTGAAGAAATGCTTGTAGCCGGTGCAGAGAATAATCGCGTCGACTTCTTTCTGGGTGCCGTCCGCGAAGAATGCGGTGTTGCCCTTGACCGTTTCCAGCGCCGGAACCTCGTCCCAGTTGTCCGGCCATTTGAAGCCCATCGGAGCAGACCGGTAGGAGGTGGTGATCGATTTGGCGCCGTATTTCCAGCACTGCGAGCCGATGTCTTCGGCCGAGTAGGAGGCGCCGAGGATCAGGATGTCCTTGCCCTTGAATTCGCGCGCGTCGCGGAAGTCATGGGCGTGCAGAACGCGGCCGTTGAAGGAGTCGAAACCCGGGTAGAACGGCACGTTCGGAGTCGAGAAGTGGCCCGAGGCGCAGATCACGTGGTCGAAGTCTTCCTTGTAGGTGCTGTCCTTGGCGTGGTCGTGGACGGTGACGGTGAAATTGCCCTTGTCCTCGTTGTATTCGACCCAGCGGATCGGCGAGTTGAAGCGGATCCACTTGCGCACATCGGCTTTTTCCACCCGGCCTTGGATATAATCAAACAGCACGGCGCGCGGCGGGTAGGATGCGATCTGCTTGCCAAAATGCTCTTCGAACGAATAATCGGCAAACTCCAGGCCTTCCTTGGGGCCGTTGGACCACAGGTAGCGGTACATCGAGCAATGCACCGGTTCGCCGTTTTCATCCAGGCCGGTGCGCCAGGTGTAGTTCCACAGCCCGCCCCAGTTGTCCTGCTTTTCAAAGCAGACGATTTCCGGGATCTCTTCGCCCTTGTTGGCGGCGGATTGGAATGCGCGCATCTGAGCCAGGCCGGAGGGGCCGGCGCCGATGATGGCAATGCGTTTCTTGGTCATGTGTCTCTCCCATTGGTATGGACCAATATTATGGTTTGGTTCCTTTGGTCTGGTCCAATTAGTCCAAAACTGCACCGTCAAGTCAACATATTTTCACGGAAGGAATAAGATTTTTACTCAATGGACTGGCGGGGCAGAGAAATATTGTTAGGATTCGAGCCATGAAGACAACGAGTTTTGTGCATCAGCTGACGGCCCGCGCAGCGCTGCCGCGGCTGTCGGTGGAAATGACAGAAACGGTGAATATCGGCTTTCTTGGGCCGCTGTCGGGCCGGGTGGAGAGCTGGGGGCTGCCCGGGCTGAATGGCTGCCGGATCTGGGAGGACGGGCTGAACAAGGCCGGCGGGGTGCTGATCGGCGGCCGCCGCTACCCGATCCGCATCCATGCCTACGATTGCGGATATGACCCGGAACGCGCGCTGGAGGGGGCAATGGAGCTGGTGCAGCAGCGCAAGGTGAAGCTGATGCTGATGCTGGGCGGCGATACCTTTGCGCCGGTGCGCGATTTCCTGATGCGCAACAAGGTGTTGACCTCGACACTGCTGCCATCCGATTTGTCGCCCGATACGCCCTATCTGATCGCCCCCAGCGAAGCGCACCCGATCCAGAATGTGACCGGCGTGGCCTGGCTGGCGGAGAACAAACCGGATTTGAAAACCGTGGCCTTGTGCAGCCAGGCGGATCTGCTGGGGATGCCGTCGCAAGCAGTTTACCGGGCGGCGTTCAAGGCCGCAGAGAAAACGATTCTGCGCGAGGTGCAGTATGATCCGGGCTCCAGCGATCCGGGGCCGGTGGTGGACCCGATGCTGGAGAGCGGTGCCGATATCCTGTGCTGGTGCTCGTCATATGCGCCGATGGTGCATGCGATGACGGAATATGCTTATGCCAAAGGGTTCAAGGGGCAGATCATCAGCTGCACCATGGATGGCTATGATCAGCTGGTGGAGCGGACGTCGCCAGAATTCATGGAGGGTGTGGTTTTCCAGTTCCCGGATTTTGACGATCCGCTGCTGCGGGAAAAGGCGTTTTTCTTTAACCGGCCGCATGTGTTTTACGAAGAATACAACCGCCGTTTCCCAGGCAGCTGGTCGGCGGTCAGCTGGGAGTATGTGGCGATCCTCGACATCTGGCACAGCGCGGTGGAGAAGGCGGGATCGGTCGAGCCTCCATCTGTGCTGGCGGCGATGAAACAGTTGGGCCATGTCACCCACGCCTTCGGCCATGCGGAATGGTGGGGAGAGGAGATATTCGGCATTTCCAATGCCTTGGTTGGGGATTGGCCTGTCGTGACCATACAGGAAGGCAAGGCGCGGATTGCCAGTTTCAAGTCGATTCCCGGCTGGCTGGTGCAGCATTCCGATTTGCTGAAATCCGAAATGGCGGCCTTGGGGCAGCTGTGGCACCAGCGGCTGGAAAGCGGTGCGCCGGGCAGTGAAGTCAGCTCGCGTGCGGTGAAGGTCTGATCGGGCAGGGCCCGGCCCGGCTCAGACCTCCTGCAGCAGCAGTTTCTGTTCGTCGATCAGATGCAGTTTGATGAATTCCACCGCGGATTCCACATCGCGTGAGGCGATCGCGTTGAACAGCGTGTTGTAGCGTTTCTGATATTCCTGGATCCGTTGCGGCGTCAGATGGCGGCGGCGCAGCGCGGTGCGGTAGGACAGGCGGCAGGCCTCGATTGTCAGCTCATAGCAGGAGTGCAGCAGCGGGTTGCCGGTGCCCTCGGCAATTTTGCGGTAGAGATCTTCCTCCGCCTCGATGAATTCCCCCGGATCGGTGCGCACGGCTTCGACGCGGGACAGGGTCTGGTCCAGCTCCTCGATCTGGCGCGGGGTCATGTTGATCACCGCAAGGCGCACCAGTTCCGGTTCCAGAATGCCGCGCACCACCAAATGGTCCAGCGGCGAAACTTCCCTGGCAAGTGCAGAATAGGATGTTTCGGGTTTGGGATCAGAGCGGAATTTGACAAAACTGCCGGACCCGGGGCGGCGGTGGATCACGTCCTGACCGGTGAGAACATCCAGGGCTTCACGCACGGTGTTGCGGGCAACGCCCAGTTCCGAGGCCAGCGTGCGTTCTGACGGCAGCCGGGTGTCGACCGCATAGGTGCCCGCCTTGATGCGGGCGAACAGCGTGTCGATCACGACTTGCACCGTGGCACCAACCGAATGGGTGGTCAGAATTTGCGAGGTGGTGTCTTCCGCTGAGCTCATAGTCTGTATTTTCCGGGCCGGATGGGCGGGGGAATCCCCTGCGCCTGATCGCTGTGACAAAAGTGCAGTTACCCGCTTTGACGGCCTTAATGCAACTGTCTGACACAGCTGGGATTGGTCTTGAGGCTAACGGTTCTTCGGCACGGCGGCAAGAAAGTTGATGAAAATTGGTTCTTAAATTGGTTGGGCAGGTGTCCTGCTGACACTTTCCGCAAAATCCTGTTTTTGCTCAATTTTAAGAGAGATCATTGCCATACTTCCGTGCGAATGGTTCTGGATTGGTGCTTTTTTGGTTCGTTATTTGAAAGAATATATCTTTGCGGTGAACCAGTTCGCTATTGGCCTTGATCCAAGATAGGGCCAATTTATCCCAGCTGGTTCAGTTCTATTGCGCAGAGATCAGGGAACGCCAAGGACTGCGGCCGCACCCCGCGTAAAACACCGCCGCTTAAAAACAGGCGGGTCCGCCAAGGGAGAAGAGAAAGATTTCCATGATCGTGAAATCGGGGCTGACCCGGAGGATGTTCCTTCAGCCGGCGGCGGCAAACGCATATCCTGCTACTCTTGCGAGGGGGTCATCGTGGCGGTCTGCCTGTGGAGCCAGTGGCGGATCGAGAAATCACCGGTGCATTCCGTTCAAACATTTTTGCCGCGATCATCGGCTGGGACCGGGAGAACCGCCTGCGCAAGGCTATGAGGCTGTTCCGCTTGGCGGATATGTTGGCGCGGGCTGCCCTTCGCGGCGGATGATCTGCGCCGGCCGGCCAGCGGCATGCCAGCCGCTGGCGCGTCGAAAATCCAGTGCTGTTTGACGGCACGCGCAAGGTTCCGGGGACCTGTTTTCTGCCGCTGGGTGACGGACTTTATCCAGGTCCGAATGCTTTTATGCGCAAATCCAGGCCGGATGGTCCGGGTTGTGGTGGCAGCGTGCCTGCAGAATTGGGCGGCTCAGCAACAAATTTCTTTCCTGTGGCGGTAAGGGGTTGGGAAAAAGTGGTAATGGCAGTAAAATAATTTTCGCGTGGTTTCTTGTGTCCGGAAAATTTTTGCGTACCGCCCGCTGCGCGCTTGTCAGAGGCTGTCCAGAAGGAAGATAACACAGTGGCTAAACCCAAAGACGATAGCGACGCAGTGGCAAACTACCTTTCTCAAGATCCGCACCGGGTCCGCGACGGCGCGGAAAAAGTTCTGGAAGTGGCGATTGGCCGCGAAGTCCGGTCGTTCCGGCGCCAGCAGGGAATCACCGTGGCGGATCTTGCCACGCTGACCGGGCTGTCGATCGGGATGCTGTCGAAGATCGAGAACGGCAATACATCCCCGTCGCTGACCACGCTGCAATTGCTGGCCAACGCGCTGAGTGTTCCGATCACTTCGTTCTTCCGCCGTTTCGAGGAAACCCGTGAGGCGGTGCATACCAAGACGGGCGAAGGCGTCGAGACCGAGCGTGCCGGTACGCGGGCGGGTCATCAGTATCAGTTGCTGGGGCATCTTGGCGCCAATGCCTCGGGTGTTTTGGTGGAACCTTACATGATTTCCCTGACCGAGGAGTCGGATGTCTTTCCGACCTTCCAGCATGATGGCGTCGAGATGCTCTATATGCTGGAGGGCGAGGTGGATTACCGGCATGGCGACAAGGTTTTCACGTTGAAGCCGGGCGATACGCTGTTTTTCGACGCCGACGCGCCGCATGGGCCGGAACAGCTGATCAAGCTGCCGGCGCGGTACCTGTCGATCATTTCCTATCCGCAGTCGAGCTGAGCCGTGGCGGGATTGCTCCCGCCTGTTTCGGACCATCTGAAAATGCCCCTGCACAGTTGGGACCGGCGCCGCGCACTGCGCGGCGCGGTGGCACCCTGCTGCGAGCCTCCCGGCTGAGGCCTGCGGCGCGCCAAGCACGCTGCCCGGTCCAACGCTGCGAGGGGCAGGCGCCGCCTGCCGTCTGACGCGCGGGAGCGTCCCGGCACACAAAAAAACTGCCGCGCCAGAGGCAGCGGCAGTCAGAGAGGCGGGCCTGAATGACAGGGGGGGGACGGCCCGCCAAATCCGCTCGGGATCAGTCGTCGTCGGCCCAGATGCCATCCGAAGTCGGGCTGCCGTCGTCATGTTGCGAGAGCCATTCGACCATCATCGGCCGGTTGTCGATGAAGCCCTTGTAGGTCGCCAGCTCCTCGGGCAGGTCGCGGATTACCCGGTGCAGGCGGCGGCCCCATTTCGGCACCGTCACCAGATCGTTGAAGCTGATCAGGTAGCAGCGGATCGGAAACACCAGCGCGTTGGAGCGCGGCAGCCGGAAGAAGGTCTGCAACTCGACCCGCAGGTGCTGCTTGTCGCCCAGGTTCTCCATGGTGAGGTCCTGCTTCATCTCGCCCCACTTGTGGTAGTTCTCTGGCGAAGTGTCGAGCAGCGGGTTCACTGTCATGGTCCAGTTCAGGCGCCGCGCGGGCTGGCCCTGCTGGATGTTCAGAAGGAATTTCAGGGCGCGCACGAAGATGCCCATCTCATGCGCCTTCGGCACCGGCGCATGCCATTCAAAGAAGTTCATGCCGATGTCGAAATCCAGGCTCCAGTCGGCCTGGGTGGTGACCATGCCGGCATCCATCCACAGGTTGTCGTCGCGCTGGTCCAGCAGGGCAAAGTCGCCCTGCGTCTGGCGGGTGATGTATTCCATCGGCCCGTAGGGCAGGGTGCTTTCATCGAGGAAGGTGAAGGTGTCGTCGATGCCCAGCGGCTTGTTGACCCAGCGCCAGCGGTTGCCGTTCTTGTGCAGTTCGAACAGGTCGGGGTATTCGCGCGCCTTGGCTTCCATGATCAGCTCGACCAGGTCCCAGCCTGCCAGCGTCATATGCGGCAGCGACTGGCAGCGCAGCGGATCATCCGCCAGCACCTGGGCGCGGTCCTTCATTTCCGCGACATAGTGCTCGTCCACGTCGAAGGTGCGCTCGAACACCGAGCCGGGCCGGTAGGAGGTGTGCGGCTCCATGTTCACCGAATACATGTAGCTGTCTTCGTGGAACGGGAAGGGGAAGCGCTTGATCGCCCACTCCGAGTTGCGGAAGGTGAAGTCGCCGCGAAAGGTTTCGTCGTTGAATTGAATGGTCATTTTCTTTTCCTCAGCGATCCAGAACCAGGGTCTTGCCCTCAAAACGCGACACGCAGGGCATGATATGCTTGCCGCCGGCCTTCTGCTCGTCTGTCAGCCAGTGATCGTGGTGCAGGAACTTTCCGTCGTAGCCGATGACATTGGTTTCGCACTGGCCGCAGGCGCCGCCGCGGCAGAGGTAGGGGGCGTCGACGCCCGCGGCCTCGATGGCTTCCAGCAGCGACTGATGCTCGCCGACCTGGATCACCTTGCCGGAGACCGCCAGCTTTACCTCAAACGGTTTGCCGGAGGCCGGCGCCAGGAATTCCTCGGAATGCACGGCCTCGCGCGGCCAGCCCATTTCCGACGCGGTGCCATGCACCCAGTTGATCATGCCCTTGGGGCCGCAGACATAGACATGCGTGCCTAGCGGTTGGGTGGCGAGCAGGGTCTTGAGGTCGATCGCCTCTCCCTGGTCGTCATGATAGATATGCACCTTGCCCGGGTAGTTCGCCGACAAGTCGCCGGAATAGGTGCCGAGCGAAGCGTTGCGCACCGAATAGTGCAGCTCAAACTGGCCGCCCATCATTGCCAGCTGATGCATCTGGGCCATGAACGGGGTGATGCCGATGCCGCCGGCCAGCATCAGGTGCTTCTTGGCGCGCAAATCAAGTGAGAACAGGTTCACCGGGTTGGAGATCACCATCTCCATGCCCTCTTTTACCTGGGAATGCATGAATTTGGAGCCGCCCCGGCCTTCATCATCACGGCGGACCGAGATCGTGTAGGCGCCGCGGTCGGCCGGATTGGACATCAAGGAATAGGCGTTGAGCCGGGTGATGCCGCCATCCTGCATTTCGACCACGGTGTGTGCTCCGCCCGAGAAGGTGGGCAGGGCGCCGCCGCCGGTGCGGACGAATTTGAAACGGGTGACCAGTTCATTGATCGGTTTGACCTCGGCCACGGTGACATTCAGTTTTGCGGTGCCAGCACTCATTTAAACAGCTCCACTTTCTCGGGGATATTGCCCGGATCTTCGGCATCCACCCGCACGCCCTGGAAGGCGGCGATGCGGCGCGAATAGTGGTCGCGCACAAACAGGCTCAGGCCGCAGTGGCTGCATTCGAAGGGATCGGTGGTGACGTCCTCGGTGATGCCTTTGCAGTGGACGCACTGCATGCGCCGCGCGGTCGAGCCGCGGTGTTCGGTCTGGATCGCAGTGTGCGGAATACCCGCTGTGGTCGCCTCATACATCGCCTGGCCCATCAGGCTCTCGGTGCCGGTCAGGTAGACCTGGGTGCCCATGTGGCAGTTGTTCAGGGCGCGGCGGATGCGGCTTTGCGCGGCCTCATAGGAGGGGCCGGCGTAAAACTGGCCCGCACCCAGCTGTTCCAGCTGGCTGCTGTATTTGGTGCCTGTTTTCTTGGGGATATAGATGATATGGGCCTTGGCCCAGAAATCCTTATCCGCGGTTTTGGCCAGATCAAGGATTGCTTCGGCGCCTTCGGCGTCGGCGATCATCAGGTGGCCGCTGCCCGGGCGGGCTTCGAGCTCGCCGTAGACGGGGCGGCTGTTGATGGAGGGGGGGAATTCGGTCTTAGGCATGTGGGTCGCTTTTCCTGCAGTCCGGGTGAACGAAAGCGGGCGCCCCCGGGATGGGGACGCCCGGGATCCGGATCAGCCCTTTGCGGTGCGGATCGATTTGTCCTTGTCGTAGAAGGGCATCTCTTCGGCGGTGGCTGCAATCTCGGTGCCATCGCCATTGCGGACCGTCAGCTTGGTGCCCGGCTTGGCGCAGGCCACCGGCATCCGGGCGATGCCCACGTTGTGGTTGTTGACTTCGGAGTACATACCATAAGTCACCACGCCGACTTTCTCGCCGTTTTGCAGAAGATCGGCGCCTTCGTCCGCCGGGGTGGTGCCCTCCAGCATGACGCCGTAAATCTTGAAGCGTTCCTTGCCTTCAGCGGCATAGTGGTTTTCGGCGCCGATGAAGCCGGTCTTGCCGGGGGACACGGTGAACTCCAGACCCAGCTCCCACAGAGTGTCGCCGCAGGTCTCATTGTCGAACGGATAGGTTTCGGAGTTGTCGCCCGGATAGAACAGCAGATAGCTTTCGGTGCGCAGCAGATCCAGCGTCGAGAATTGGACCGGCACAATGCCCAGGCCTTTGCCCTCTTCCAGAATGCTGTCCCACAGGTGAACCGCATCTTTGGATTGGCAGAAAATCTCATACCCGCGTTCACCGGTATAACCGGTGCGGGAGATCATCACCGGGCAGCCGAACAGTTTGGTCTGGATGATGCCGAAATAGGCCAGATCGCGGATGCCAGGGACATATTCGGCCAGAAAATCAACGGCGACAGGGCCCTGCAGCGACATGTCGTGCAGATTGTCGTCGAAGATCACCGAGCAATTCTTGCCTGCGGCAACCGCGTTCAGCTGTTCCATGCCGGTTCCGGTGCCGTGCACAATCAGCCAGCTGTTCACCGACAGGCGGTAGATGATGCAGTCGTCGACAAACTTGCCCTGGTCATTCAGGATCGAGGCGTAGGTCGAGCGGCCCGGCATGATCTTTTCGACGTTGCGGGTGGTGACCCGGTCGATAACTTGCGCGGCGTGTTCGCCGACAACATGGACTTTTTTCAAACCGGACACGTCCATAAGGCCGGCCTTGGTGCGGACCGCCTCATAGTCGGCCTTGGCGCGTTCGGGGCTGTGGTCATAGAACCACGCGGTTCCCATGCCGTTCCAATCTTCAAGCTCGCCGCCGATTTCCTTGTGCCGCTGCGCCAGTGCTGAAGTCCGCCAGATAATGGCCATGATCTATGTCTCCCAAGATAGTGGTGGACCAAATTTCGCGATTTGGTTCCATTGGTCTGGTCCAGTTAGCCAAGAGAGTAGGCGCTGTGTCAACGATTATTCCTAGCAGGAAAAAGATTTTGCCGAAAAGGCCGATTCCGAATGGGTTTGCGGCATAGAATGGCCGGAAATGGTCTTTTAGGCAGGATATTTGAGGCTGCACCGGCCGCGGAAGGACCTGTTTCGGGGGGAATCGGCACCTTCCAATGCCGGAGATTCGGTTGATTGCGTCGCAAATCCACAATTATGCCGCGTATCCCCAAAAAAACCAAGCGCGGGCAGCTGCCATGAGGGGGTAACGGGCAGAATGCCGTAAGCCCTTGGGAGCGTACGTTTAAGAGGTTCTGCAGCTGCGCAGTTCAGTGGTTTGATGGCTGCGCTGGCTTTTCTGAGGGTAAATAAACTTTCACACGATTATTGACAGCTCCGCCTCCTGAGACTCAATAATATATGAAAATAATATTCCCAAGAGGCAAGAAAGCCCGGGAGAACTGCCAACAGGAGGGCAAAACATTGGATGGAAATCTGAACGCGTTAACAACGGTGTTCACCGAGTTCTACTACTGGGTGACCGTTGTCTTCATGTTCCTCATACACGTGGGGTTCTGCATGTACGAGGTCGGCGCCAGCCGCCACCGCAACCACATGCACACATTAATGAAGAACATCATGATCATTCCGCTGGTCACGGTGACATTCTTCTTCTTCGGCTGGTGGATCTACTGGTCATTCCCGAGCTTTCCGTTTTTCGGCGGGCTGAATCACGATGCCGGTTCCGCGAACCTGCCGTGGTCGCAGAACATGGCCACCAACCTTTCCGACCGGATCACCGGTGTGTTTTGGGCTGCATTCCTGCTGTTTTCCTGGACTGCCGCCTCGATCGTGTCGGGCGCTGTGATCGAACGGATCCGCTCCTCGGCTTTGTGGGTGCATGCGGTGATGATCGGTTCGGTGTTCTGGATCATCGACGCAGCCTGGGGCTGGCACGCCGAAGGCTGGATGGTGAAGTATCTCGGCTACCACGATGCCTATGCATCCGGGGTGATTCACGCGGTGGCCGGCGGTTACGCGCTGGGTGTGATCATGGTGCTGGGCCCGCGGATCGGCAAGTTTGCCGCCGATGGCACCCCGCGCGATATCCCGCCGCATAATCCCTGGATGCTGACCATCGGTATCTTCCTGATCTACACAGGGTTCTGGGGCTTCTATGCTGCTTGCAACATTCCGGTGATCTCGCCCGACGGCATCGGCGGACTGCTGACCGGTGAAACCTGGACGGCCACCAATATCTATCTGGCGCCGACCTCGCTGTCTGCAATCACCTTCAACTTCCTGATGTCGATGTCGGGCGGGCTGATGGCGGCCTATCTGGTATCCAGGGGCGATGCATTCTGGACCTTCTCCGGCGGTCTGGCTGGAATCATCACCGCATCTGCCGGCAACGACCTCTATCATCCGGTCCAGGCGATGCTGGTTGGCGCCGTCGGAGTGGTGATCGTGTACAAGCTGCACTACTGGATGGAGCGTACCTTCAAGCTAGATGACGCAGTGGGCGCGGTTGCCGTGCACGGTTATTCCGGCATTGTCGGCCTTATCCTCGCGGGCTTCCTGCTGTGGGGGGCGCCGAGTTCGCCGTACGATGGCTATGCAACGGTCAATCCGGTCGGCCAGACCATCGGCGCGGTGATCATGTTCGGCGTGCTGGGCTGGCTGCCAGGCTTTGTGATCTCCAAGATCCAGGCCGCTGCAGGTGTGCTGCGGATCCCGCTCGAAGTCGAGCTTCAGGGCCTCGATTACGCAGAGCACCATGCCTACGAGGATGCCAAGGCAGCCATCATCGAAGCCGACAAGGCTGCCTTGACCGGCAGTTCCAGAGTCCCTGCAGAATAAGGAGAACGAAATGTCTACCATTGGTTATGACAGCTGGGCAGTGGACCTGGCGGAGGTTGGGCCAGTCTACCCCTTCCAAGGATACGAAGTTTTCATGGTGATCTTGGGGGTGATCTTCTGGATTGGCTGGCACCGGATCCAGTTTGCCCGGGAAAGTAAACACCTGGAAAAGGCCAGGCATATGGGTGATCAGGATAAAATCCACGCTTTGCTGGAAAAATACTGACCTGAATACATCGAAGGGCGCGCCAGTAAGGCGCGTCTTTCACTTCCGTCAGAGGAAAAAAAGTTTCATAAGAGTTGAACGGTCGCTCGCAAGGTGCTAGCGTTGATTCGAGATGAAAAGTAGGAGGCACACCCATGTGCGGGATTGTCGGTCTTTTTCTAAAAGACAAATCACTTGAGCCTAAGCTGGGCGATATGCTCACCGATATGCTCATCACCATGACGGACCGCGGTCCGGACAGCGCCGGTATTGCCATCTATGGTGCCGATACCGCAGGGCGGACCAAGGTCACGGTTCAGTCGGATTCGCCGGATGAGGCGTTTGACGGCTTGGACGGCGTGCTGGCCGAGGCGTTGAGCGGCGATGTATCGATCCGGGTGATCGATACCCACGCGGTGCTGGACCTGCCTGCGGGCAAGGAAGAAGAGGCCCGCAGCGTGCTGGCCGAACTGCGCCCCGGCATGCGCATCATGAGCGCCGGCGAAGCGATCGAGATCTACAAGGAAGTGGGTCTGCCCGAGAAGGTCGCCGAGCGCTTCAACGTGCGCGGCATGAGCGGCAGCCACGGCATCGGCCACACCCGTATGGCCACTGAATCCGCCGTCACCACCGAGGGCGCTCACCCGTTCTCGACCGGACTGGACCAGTGCCTTGTGCACAACGGTTCGCTGTCCAACCACAACGCGCTGCGCCGCCGCCTGAAGCGCGAAGGCGTCCGCATCGAAAGCCAGAACGACACCGAAGTCGGTGCCGCCTATCTGACCTGGAAGATGCAGAACGGCGCCACCCTGGGCGAAGCCCTGGAAGGCACGCTGGAGGATCTCGACGGTTTCTTCAACTTTGTCGTTGGCACCAAGGACGGCTTTGGCGTGGTCCGCGACCCGATCGCCTGCAAGCCGGCCGTGATGGCGGAAACCGACCAGTATGTGGCGTTCGGCAGCGAATACCGCGCGCTGGTGAATCTGCCGGGCATCGAAGACGCCAAAGTCTGGGAGCCCGAACCCGCAACCGTTTACTTCTGGAACCACTAAGATGCAGACATATGATCTTGAAGCAAATGGCCTGCGCGGTCTGAACTCGGCCCTGCAGGAACTGAATGGCAGCTCGAACAAGACTGCCTGGGAAATCGTCAACCCCAAGGGCAGCCATGCGATTGCCGTGGGCCTGTACTCGCCGGTTGAGGTCACGGTCAAGGGCTCGACCGGCTACTACTGCGCCGGCATGAACCAGCAGGCGACCGTCAAGGTCGAAGGCTCGGTTGGCCCCGGGGTGGCGGAAAACATGATGTCCGGCACCGTGATTGTAGACGGCGATGCCAGCCAGTACGCCGGTGCAACCGGCCAGGGCGGGCTGCTGGTGATCAAGGGCAACGCGTCGTCGCGCTGCGGCATCTCGATGAAGGGCATCGACATCGTCGTGCACGGCAACATCGGCCATATGTGCGCCTTCATGGGGCAGGCTGGCAATCTTGTGGTGCTCGGCGACGCCGGAGATGCGCTGGGCGACAGCTGCTATGAAGCGCGGTTCTTTGTGCGCGGTTCGGTCAAAAGCCTGGGTGCCGATTGCATCGAAAAGGAAATGCGCCCCGAGCATATCGAGATCCTCAAGGATTTGCTGGCGCGTTCCGGTGCAGACGCCAAGCCGGAAGAGTTCAAGCGCTACGGTTCGGCCCGTAAGCTTTACAACTTCGACGTCGACAACGCGCAAGCGTACTAAGGACAGGGATCACAAACATGGATAACACTAAAATCCCCCGTACGGTCCCGATCCAGTCGGCGACTTTCTCCAACCCGATCAACGCGGAAATCCGCCGTGCTGCAGCCACCGGGATCTATGACATCCGCGGCGGCGGCGCCAAGCGCAAGGTTCCGCATTTCGATGATCTGCTGTTCCTCGGCGCATCGGTCTCTCGCTACCCGCTGGAAGGCTACCGCGAGAAATGCGAAACCAAGGTGACCCTGGGCACCCGTTTTGCCAAAAAGCCGATCGAGCTGGACATCCCGGTCACCATCGCCGGCATGAGCTTTGGCGCGCTGTCCGGTCCTGCCAAGGAGGCCCTGGGCCGCGGTGCATCCGCTGCAGGCACGTCCACCACCACCGGTGACGGCGGCATGACCCCGGAAGAGCGCGGGCATTCCAGCAAGCTGGTCTATCAGTATCTGCCCTCGCGCTACGGGATGAACCCGGATGATCTGCGCAAGGCTGATGCGATTGAGGTTGTTGTGGGCCAGGGCGCCAAGCCCGGCGGCGGCGGCATGCTGCTGGGGCAGAAGATCTCGGACCGGGTTGCGCACATGCGCTGCCTGCCCAAGGGAATCGACCAGCGTTCGGCCTGCCGCCATCCCGACTGGACCGGCCCGGATGATCTGGAAATCAAGATCCTCGAGCTGCGCGAAATCACGGATTGGCAGGTTCCGATCTATATCAAGGTTGGCGGCACCCGCCCCTATTACGACACCGCGCTGGCGGTGAAGGCCGGGGCTGACGTTGTGGTCCTCGACGGCATGCAGGGCGGCACCGCTGCGACCCAGGATGTGTTCATTGAACATGTCGGCTTGCCGACGCTGGCCTGTATCCGCCCTGCCGTGCAGGCGCTGCAGGACCTGGGCGTGCACCGCGAAGTGCAGCTGGTGGTTTCCGGCGGCATCCGCACCGGCGCAGATGTGGCCAAGGCGATGGCGCTGGGCGCCGACGCGGTGGCCATCGGCACCGCAGCGCTGATCGCGCTGGGCGACAATGACCCGAAATGGGAAAGCGAGTACCAGAAGCTGGGCACCACCACCGGCGCCTATGACGACTGGCACGAAGGCCAGGATCCGGCTGGCATCACCACTCAGGATCCCGAGCTGATGAAGCGCGTCGATCCCGTTGAAGCCGGCCGCCGCCTGCGCAACTATCTTAAGGTAATGACGCTGGAGGCGCAGACCATTGCTCGCGCTTGCGGCCATAACCATCTGCACAACCTCGAACCCGAGGATCTGTGCGCCCTGACAATGGAGGCCGCCGCCATGGCGCGTGTGCCGCTGGCCGGTACCGACTGGTATCCTGGCAAAGCAGGGTTTTAATGATTGGCAGGCGCGGCCGGGCAATGGCCGCGCCTTTTCCACAACACACTCAACAGGGAAAGGGAGTGGGACCATGACGACAGATCTGGCTGCTTTCGCAAAAGAAAAAGGCGTCAAATATTTCATGATCTCCTTCACCGACTTGTTCGGTGGCCAGCGCGCCAAACTGGTGCCGGCGCGGGCGATCGCAGGTATGCAGGAGGATGGTGCGGGGTTTGCCGGTTTTGCAACCTGGCTTGATCTGACCCCGGCGCATCCCGACATGCTGGCGGTGCCGGATCCAAACGCCGTGATTCAGCTGCCTTGGAACAAGGAAATTGCCTGGGTCCCAGGCAATTGCGTGATGGAGGGCGAAGATGTCGCCCAGGCGCCGCGCAACGTGCTGCGCCGTCTGATCAAGGAGGCCGCGGACGAAGGCCTGCATGTGAAAACCGGGATCGAAGCCGAGTTTTTCCTGCTGACCCCCGATGGCGAGGAAATCTCGGACCCCTTCGACAGCGCCGAAAAGCCCTGCTATGATCAGCAGGCCATGATGCGCCGTTTGGACGTGATCCGCGAAATCAGCGACTACATGCTGGAGCTGGGCTGGGGCGCGTATCAGAACGACCATGAGGACGCCAACGGCCAGTGGGAAATGAACTGGGACTTCGATGATGCCCTGGCCACCGCTGACAAACACAGCTTCTTCAAGTTCATGGCAAAATCGGTGGCGGAGAAGCACGGTTTCCGCGCGACCTTCATGCCGAAACCGGTAGAGGGCCTGACCGGCAACGGCTGCCATGCGCATATCTCGGTCTGGGACGCTCCCGGCGCGGATTCACGCAACAATGTCTTCGCGGCCGAAAAAGGCACAGGCGATATCGCTGAACTGGGACTCTCCGAACAGGGCGGCTACTTCCTGGGCGGCATCATGAAACATGCCTCGGCGCTGGCGGCGATCACCAACCCGACGGTGAACTACTACAAGCGCATCAACGCGCCGCGCACCATGTCGGGCGCGACCTGGGCGCCGAACACCGTCACCTGGACCGGCAACAACCGCACTCACATGGTGCGCGTGCCCGGCCCCGGCCGGTTTGAATTGCGCCTGCCCGATGGCGCCGTGAACCCCTATCTGCTGCAGGCGGTGATCATTGCAGCCGGGCTTTCCGGCGTCCGCTCCAAGGCCGACCCCGGCCCGCGTCATGACATCGACATGTATGCCGAAGGCCACACCATCACCGACGCGCCGAAGCTGCCGCTCAACATGCTGGATGCGCTGCGCTTCTACGACAAGGACGACGGCCTGAAAGCAATGATGGGCGAGGAATTCTCTGCCGCTTACCTGAAGATGAAGCAGCAGGAGTGGAACTCCTTCGTCAACCACTTCTCCCGCTGGGAGAAGGACAACACGCTGGATATCTGACCCGGCAGTGATTCCCCCTGTCTGGCCTTCGGGCCGGACCTTGCATGGCCCGGGCATTGCCCGGGCCCTTTTTGTTTGCGGCAGCACTTGCCGCATATGCGCCGTCTTCACCCGGGGTGAAATTCCGCTTGTTTCCGATGGGCGCCGGAAATGGAGAAAATGCCCTGTTTTTCAGGCGGATTTGGTCAGGAATGTGTTGACGTGCAGGAAAATAATTTGAGTAATAGGAATATATAGAGCCTCGCTAAGGCAGCCGCCGCGGGGGTTCAGCCAGAAAAGACGGCAAAAGGGAGATCGCCATGAGCTACAAGAGTGACATCGAGATTGCGCGTGAAGCGCAGAAGAAACCGATCCAGGAGATTGGTGCGAAGATCGGGATTTCGGACAGCGATCTGCTGCCCTACGGCCACGACAAGGCAAAG
>NZ_JAXMOX010000060.1:0-23481 GCF_034669605.1 Leisingera sp. | reverse complement strand
CCAGATCTGGCTGGAAGGTCAGGGCGTGGCCTGCGAGCTGGTGAACAAGGTCTATGAGGGCCGTCCGCATGTGGTGGACATGCTGAAGGACGGCGGCGTCCAGCTGCTGATGAACACCACCGAAGGCGCCCAGGCGGTCGAGGACAGCAAGGAAATGCGCTCTGTCGCGCTTTATGACAAGATCCCCTATTTCACCACCGCGGCCGGCGCCAATGCGGCTGCACGGGCGATCAAGGCCCAGGCCGAAGGGGATGTCGAGGTGAAGAGCTTGCAGGGCTGACGCCCGGCGCCGGCTCTCTTCAGCACAGCCTTTGCAGCCTCGTATTCTGACGGCTGTGCTCACAAAAGCCCCGGCAACGCCCGGGGCTTTTCCTTGTCCGCCGCAATCCGCAGCCGTGGCCGAAATCTATCAATGCATCCTAGCCAAACTGGCCGGTAGCGGGGCGCCCGAGGCCGGCGGCTAGCCTGCCGCACATGGAAACAGCCCCGGAACCGAACGGGGCTGTTTCAGGTGATGCCGCCCGCCGGGCGCTGGGGCTGTTGCGCGGCTCCCGTGGTCACCCCGCCTGCCGGATCAGCGTTTGCAGTGTGTGGCCCAGCGGGGCGGCCAGCGATACGCCTTTGCCGCCCATCCGCGCTTTCGACGAGATCACCGACACCAGCCGCGGCGCGCGGCCCGGACGTGTCTGCAGCACCGGCGATCCGGACGCCCCGAGATCGACCCTGCAGGTGGTGATCAAGGAGTTCTGCCGCGCCACCAGCACCTGGCATGCGGTCTGCAGCCTGGGCGATCTTTCATGGCTGCGGGAATATGACATCACATCCACCCGCGCGCCGCGCTCCGGGGTTGCGGCCAGGGCCAGCGGACGGATCACATCAGGGCTGATCGGGCTGGCCAGGCGCAGCACAGCAATGTCTGTGACGGTTTGAAACTGGCCGGTCCGGCCGTGGCGGTAGCCGGGGTGAACAACCGCCTTGGCCACCGTGCGCGACGCCTTGGCCCGGAAGCCGTTGAGGCCGGCTTCAAATTTGATGCTGCGCGGATTGACCGCCTGGCCGTTGCGGGTGTCATACATGCAATGGGCCGCCGTCAGCACCATATCCGGTGCGATCAGGCTGGCCGTGCACATGGCTTTGCCGCCGATATTCAGGCGGCCCACCGCCTCCCATCCCGGCACAGATTGCACCGGCGCCGGTTGCCCGGCCGCAGCCTCTCCAGTGCTGAAACCCATTAAAACCGCGGCGGCAATTCCCAGAAATCGTCTCATAACCCACTCCATGTTCCCACACCGCCATCGTCGGTGAGCCCTGGGGCTGGAATGCGGCTTGCTGCGGTGCCGCGCGGGCAGAAACATGGGCAGAATGCGACAGGATTAACAAATCGTTAACGCCGGGGCTCTGTGCCGGGGCCGGGGTCCTGAAACCCCTTATTTACTTAACAGACGCCCGCAATTTTAGAAAAATACCTTTAAAAACAATGGAAAATCCGCTGGGTTTCGTTAGGAAAAAAGTTCAGGATTTCCCCTGTTTCCGCGTGATTTGCGGCCCGGGCGGTAACTTCACGGACCAATTGCGGCGGAAATGAGCCTTAACAAATGCCTAAATACCGGGGGAAAGGCCGCCCAATTCCTTAACTGCACAGCACACCCAATGCGGGAAAGGCCGATCCGGACAGCCGCAATGCCTGTGCCGCCGGAGGCTTGCAGCGGCCTCTGTTCCACTGCAAACTGGCCAGACCCGATTGCTGACACCGGAGCCTTTAAATGCGCCTGACGCTGTTTCTCACCGCCCTTCTGGCCCTGGCTGCCTGCGACGTGCCCTTGATTCCGCTGATCTGAATCAAAAAGCCCCGGCAGCGGCGCCAGGGCTCAGCTATGCCTGAATAAAGGGACTGCCTGCGGGCTACGTCTGCGACACCCGCTGATGCACCTCCCCGGCGCTCTCCACCCGCTCCGAATAGCGGTCGGTCAAATAGTCCTTGCGGCCGCGCACCAGCCAGGTGAATTTCACCAGCTCTTCCATCACATCCACCAGACGGCGGTAGAACGGGCCTTCCGGCAGGCGCTCTCCCTCCCCGAACTCCAGCCAGGCCTTGGGGATCGAGCTTTGGTTCGGGATGGTCAGCATCCGCATCCAGCGGCCCAGGATCCGCATCTGGTTGACCGCATTGAAGCTTTGCGAGCCGCCCGAGACCTGCATCACCGCCAGCGTCTTGCCCTGGGTGGTGCGGATGCCGCCCTGCAGCGACAACGGCAGCCAGTCGATCTGCAGCTTCATGATGCCGGTCATCGCGCCATGGCGTTCCGGGCTGGACCAGACCATGCCCTCGGACCAGACCGCCAGATCGCGCAGCTCAGCCACTTTGGGATGCTCCGCCGCGCCCGCATCATCCGGCAGCGGCAGGCCGGACGGGTCGAAAATCCGCGTCTCGCAGCCCAGGCTGCGCAGCACCCGCGCCGCCTCCTCAGCCGCCTTGCGGGAATAGCTCACGTCGCGCAGCGAGCCATAAAGCAGCAGAATACGCGGCGCATGGCGCGGGTCATCCGGCGCCGCCAGCGCCTCCACATCGATCGGATGCAGTTCGCTTTCCGCAATGGCGGGCAGGCTGTCGCCGTCACCGGTCACAGGCACTGTCTTCCTCCAGATGCAGCTTCATATCCAGCAGAACCTGCTGCAACAGCACCGTTTCCCGCAACAGCCGCTTGGCCTCGTTCACGGTGATGATGCCATCCTCCATCGCTTCCTGGTATTCGCTCATCAGCTGGGCAAACCGCTGGCTCAGCGCAATCACATCCGCATTGACCCCGCCGCTGCGCCCGGTCTCCGCGGCAGGGCCGTTGCCGTTGTAGGACAGGGTGATATTCTTCAGCTCCGCCAGCGCCGAAGTCACATGCGGATAGGACGCAGCGCTTTCCAGCTTGGCCACCGCATCAACCGGCATGAACCGGTCCGTATGCTCGGCATTGTCCGAATAATAGCGCCCCAGCGTCGCCTTGGATTTCCCCGTGATCTGGCAGGCGGCTTCGATGCCGACATCCTTCACCAGCGCCTCGGTGTGTTTTTTCAGATACGTCCCGATTTCAGCCATATACTTCCTACCTGGCTTGACCGCCGCCCCCATGGGGGAACGAACCGGTTATTTTCCCATGTCTAAGTTGTAGAGGAATTGCGATACCTTATCCATCCCTCTGGTTTTCGGGGATTTAGTGAGTGGGATGATGCAATTGGCATCTTTTGTTCAGTGCAATGCCGAGCGGGTGAGTGACGTTCTGCGGTTCGGGTAATTGGTCTGCCCGGCACTTTGGCTCTCCGGGGCTTTTGGTTTGGTACTATCGGGGCTTGTTCCTCCCCGGCCATGCCTGCCCCGGAGAGCCTTCCCGCCACAGCCTTCCTGTTCGCTGCAAAACCCGCACGAATCCGGTTTTCCCCGCAGGCCGGGGCAGATAAACCCCGCCCCCATGGCCAAGCTCTATTTCAACTACTCCACCATGAACGCGGGCAAATCGACGGTTCTGTTGCAGGCCTCGCATAACTACCGCGAAAACCGCATGGACACCTACCTGCTGACCGCCCGGCTGGATGACCGCGCCGGCGAGGGCAGAATCGCTTCGCGGATCGGCATCGGCGAAGCGGCGGACATGTTTGCCGCGGGCGACGACCTTTATGCCCGCATCGAACAACGGCTGCGCCGCGGCCCGGTGGCGGCGATCTTTGTCGACGAGGCGCAGTTCCTGTCGCCCGATCAGGTCTGGCAGCTGGCCCGCGTTGTCGATGACCTGCGGGTGCCGGTGCTGGCCTACGGGCTGCGGGTGGATTTCCAGGGCAATCTGTTCCCCGGTTCCGCCACCCTGCTGGCGCTGGCGGATGAAATGCGCGAGGTGCGCACCATCTGCCATTGCGGCAAAAAGGCCACCATGGTGGTCCGCCAGGACGATCAGGGCCGGGTGCTGACCGAGGGCGACCAGGTGCAGATCGGCGGCAATGAGACCTATGTCTCGCTCTGCCGCCGCCACTGGCGCGAGGCGGCAGGCGATCTCCGGACCGGCAAAGCGGCGGAATAAGCGGCCGCCGGAAAATGTGCTATGCTCTTTGGCACAACTTCCAAAGGAGGCCGTCATGACCGTTCGGGACCCGCTGGCAGGCAAGCTGCGCTTTCACATGGCCAGCCTGGCAGGCGCCTGCATCGCAGGCACGCTGATCATCGCCGCGTTCACCCTTGGCTACTACTCTTGGCAGTCCATCGCCGTCTGCGTTGCAATCGCCGCCCTGGCCGCCTGGCCGGCAGGCGCCTTTCTGACCCGCAAGATCAAGCGGGACGATCCGGCCTGGGACGACCGGAACGACAAGCCCAAGGACGTCTGAGCCCGGCCGGGCTCAGACCTGGATGCGGCTCAGACCCGGTTGGGCAGCGCCTCTCCGGCCAGATAGGCTGCGACGTTGTCCAGCGCCATATGGCCCATATCGCTGCGCACCTCCTCGGTGGCGGTGCCCAGATGCGGCAGCAGGGTGGCGTTATCCAGATCGATCAGCGCCTGCGGCACCTTGGGCTCGAACTCATAAACATCCAGCCCCGCACCGCCGATCCGGCGGGTCTGCAGCGCCTCGATCAGCGCCGCCTCTTCCACCACTTCACCGCGGGCGATGTTGATCAGATGCGCATGGGACTGCATCGCGCCCAGCACATCGGCGTTGATCAGATGGGTCGTCTCGGCGCCGCCCGGCACCGCCACCACCAGGAAATCCACCTGCCCGGCCAGATCAATCAGGCTGTCGGCCCGGTCCGCCGGGAAATCCAGATCCTTGGGCGACCGCGCCACATAAGACACATCCATGCCAAAGCCATAGTGGCAGCGCCGCGCAATCGCCTGGCCGATCCGGCCCATGCCGGCAATGCCGACCCGCTTGCCGGTGGCGTGCAGCCCCAGCATCTGAGTCGGGTGCCAGCCCGCCCAGTCGCCCTTGCGCAGCATCCGCTCGCCTTCCGAGGCGCGGCGTGCCGACATCAGGATCAGCGTCATCGCGATATCGGCAGTGGCATCGGTCACCGCGCCCGGCGTGTTGGTCACTTCGACGCCTGCCGCCCGCGCGGCCTCCACATCGATATGGTTGTAGCCGACCCCGAAGTTGGCCAAGAGCTTGCAGCGCGGTGTGCCCGCCTTGGCAAAGATCTCGGCTGAAAACTTGTCGCCCAGCGTCGGCACCACAATGTCGAACTCGTTGAGCGCGCGCAGCATCTCCGCCTCGCTCATCACCGCGTTGGTCTCACGGATTTCCAGGTCGGCAAACGCCTCCCGCGCCCGTGCCGTAACCGCTGCCGTCATCGGCCGCGCAATCCAGATCTTCATCTCAGTGCATCCTCCCGCCCAGCGGGACCTGTCCATCAGGCCCGGCCAGGAATATTTCTCCATCCTCATCCGGCAGGCCCAGCACCAGGATCTCTGACATGAACTTGCCGATCTGCCGCGGCGGGAAGTTTACGACGGCCAGAACCTGCTTGCCCACCAGCGTTTCCGGCATGTAATGCGCCGTAATCTGCGCTGAGCTCTTTTTTACGCCGATTTCAGCGCCAAAATCGACCCAGAGCTTGATTGCCGGCTTGCGCGCCTCGGGATAGGGCTCCGCGCGCACAATTTCGCCGACCCGGATGTCGACTTTCATAAAGTCGTCAAAATTGATCTCAGCCACGCGACAGCTCCTTGGAGCGGTTGGTTGCCGCCGCCACAGCGCGGTTCAAAAGCACCGGAAAACCATCGTCGCCGTCCATCAGCACCTCAAGCGCGGCTTGCGTGGTGCCGTTGGGACTGGTCACATTGATGCGCAGCTGGCTGGGGCTTTCGTCCGCTGCTTCTGCCAGCGCACCGGCACCGGCAACAGTTGCCTTGGCAAGCTTCATTGCCAGTTCCGCCGGCAGGCCCTGCGCCTGGCCGGCAGTGGCCAGCGTCTCGATCAGATGGAACACATAGGCGGGGCCGGAACCGCTGACGCCGGTGACGGCATCCATCTGGTCCTCGTTGTCCAGCCGCACGGTCTGCCCGACGGCCTGCAACAGCCCCTCGGCACGGTCCAGATCGGCGCCGCTGGTGCGGCTATTGCCGATCATCGCGGTAATCCCGCGCCCGACGGCAGCGGGGGTGTTCGGCATCGCCCGCACGATCGGCGACTGCGCGCCCAGAACATCCTCAAAGGTGGCGATCGAGGTGCCCGCCGCAACCGAGATGAACAGGGTCGATCCGTTGCCGTAGCTTTGCAGCGCGGGCAATGCGGCGCCCATCATCTGCGGCTTCACCGCGATCAGCACGATGCCCGGCGCCGCGGGCAGGTCTGTGTTGATATGGACGCCTGTGCCCTGCAGCCAGTCCGACGGATGCGGATCAATCACCCAGACCGAGGCGGCGGGCAATCCGCCCTCCAGCCAGCCGGCCAGCATCGCCGATCCCATCTTGCCGCAGCCCAGCAGCACCAGTCCGCGCGCGGAAATCTCTTGCATATCCATCTTAAGCCCCTCCCCTAAATTGTCAGGTTCAGGGCAAGGTTTACGCCCGCCCGTAGGCCTCTGCAATGGCGACCTGCATTGCGTCCTGGGTGCTGCGCTTGCCCCAGACCGCCAGCTGGATCGCCGGGTAGTAGCGCTCGGCATTGGCCACCGCGGCCTTCAGCATCGCATCGATCTGCTGCGGGCTGGCCATCTGGCCGCCGGACAGCATCAGACCATACCGGAACAGCATCAGCTTGTGATCCGCCCAATAGGTAAAGGAGCCCTCCCAGCACTGGTCGTTCATGCTGTTGATCAGCTCATACAGCCGCGGCAGCTCCGCCTCCGGCGGCTCCATCTCAAAGCTGCAGACCAGCCGCAGGCATTCCTCATAGCCCGACCAGGCCAGCGTCAGCGAATAGGTGCGCCACTGCCCTTCCACCGACATGGCGATCTGATCATCGCCAACCCGGTCAAAGTCCCAATCATGATGCGACGCCAAATGCTCGACGATATCGATGGGGTGGATGTCTTCTTCCAAGTGAAGCTCGGATAGTGCCATGTCGCCACCTCTCTCGTTGCCTAGCCTACCGGGCACAGAGACCCCTATAGCTAGATTATTTTGCTACGGGCCGGGGGCGTAACCCCGCTCCCATACAAGATATGGTGGGGCTGAATTGAGGATCTGGCAACCTTTATTTTGGGGATATCTGCAATAACTTGTGGATGAACTATCCACAGCCCCCTAGATGCCGGCTGTGTGACCCTGCCCCACTCTGCCCGGCTGGTAAAGCCCGAACCGGCCGCCGGCCCCAGATATTGCGCCGCGCCGCCGGACCGGTGGCACAGGGGGCCGGACCGCCGCCGCCGTCCGGCCGCGGCGCCGCCGGAAGCTACCGGAACGCCGGCCCGTGCGCCCAGACGGTCAGCGACTGGCGCGTGCCGCGGGTTACCGGGGTGACCTGATGCAGCAGAAAGCTGGGAAACACCGTGACGCTGCCCTGCGCCCGGCTGGCGGCCACCACATGGGCACCGGGCATCACCTCCAGATCGCCGCCGTCATAGGCGCCGGGCTTGCTCAGCTGCACCATCAGGGTCAGCTTGCGCTTGCCCGCCACCGGCCCGTCGCCGATGTCCGAATGCCAGGCGAAATGGCCGCCGTCCTCGGCCTTGTAGCCGGCGGCCTGGGGGCTTTCGGCAAACTCGCGCAGATCGAAATTGAACAGCTCCCGGTTGGCCCGCCGCACCAGCGAGATCAGCCGCTCCATCACCCAGCCGGTCCCTGGCACATCATCCAGCCACACCACGCTGGCGCGGCGCAGGTTGTGATCGCGGGTCTGGCCCACCAGCCGCGCCTCGCTGTCCGGTTCGGCTTTCACTTTCCTGGAAATCTCCGCGCATTCCAGCGCGCTGAACCCACTGGGCACTGAATAGACAGACACCATGCCACCATCCTTCTGTTGCAGCAGCGGCAGCATGTACAGAATGGCGGGATCAGCGCTGTGCGGTTTTCGACCAGGCGGGCGGAAAGCGACGTGTTTCCATCCCCTGTTCTGCAAGGCAGCCATGCAAAGCGCCGCCAAGGCGCAAAAAAGCCCGCCGCAGCATCACGCCGCAGCAGGCTCTGTCAGCAGGCGCGGCGGCCCGGTTACTTCTGCGCCGCCTCCAGCGCGTCCAGCCGCGCTTTCAGCGCCTCATTCTCCTCGCGCGCCTTCTGCGCCATCGCGCGCACCGCGTCGAACTCCTCGCGGGTGACGAAATCACGGTCGGCCAGCCAGCGGTCGATCATGCTTTTCAGCGCGGTGTCCGCCTCGTCCTTGGCGCCCTGGGCCACGCCCATCGCATTGGTCATCAGCTGGGAAATATCGTCCAAGATCTTGTTGCGGGTCTGCATGTTCTTCTCCGTCTCGGGGCTGACTCCTATATGGGGAAGCGGGCGCGCGGCTGCAAGCCGTTGACTTCCCCCAAAGACCAGAGGCATTCAGACGCCCATGCAGGCCATGATCCACTTCCCCGACCTCTCGCCCGAGATTTTCTCGATCTCCCTCGGCACGTTCGAATTTGCGCTGCGCTGGTATGCGCTGGCCTATATCGCCGGCATCATCATTGCCTGGCGGCTGGCGGCGGCGGCGCTGCGCCGCCCCGCGCTGTGGCCCGCGCAGCAGCCGCCGATGAAGCCCGAACAGGTCGAGGATCTGCTGACCTGGATTATCCTCGGCGTGATTCTGGGCGGGCGCCTGGGCTTTGTGCTGTTTTACCAGCCCGCCTATTATCTGGCGCACCCGGCCGAGATCCTGAAGATCTGGCAGGGCGGCATGGCCTTTCACGGCGGGTTGATCGGAGTGGTTCTGGCGACGCTGATCTATGCCGCGCGCCACCGCATCCCGAAACTGCAGATTGCCGATCTGGTCGCCCATACTGTGGCGCCGGGGCTGCTGCTGGGGCGGCTGGCGAATTTCATCAATGCCGAGCTTTGGGGCCGCCCCACAGACCTGCCCTGGGGCGTCGCCTTCCCCGGCCCTGCCGCACAGGACTGCGGCCAGGCGCTCGGGGACCTCTGCGCCCGCCACCCCTCGCAGCTGTATGAAGCATTGATGGAGGGGCTGATCCTCGGCGCCCTGCTCCTGTATCTGGCCTGGCGCCGCAGCGCCTTCCACACCCCCGGCCGCCTGCTGGGCGTGTTCCTGGCGGGCTACGGGCTGGCCCGGTTCATCGTCGAGTTTTTCCGCCAGCCGGACGCGCAGTTCGTCACCCCCGGCAACCCGCTGGGGCTGGCCTGGCATATGGACGGCTTCGGCCTCACCCAGGGTCAGGCGCTGTCGTTGCCGATGATCGCCATCGGCCTCTATTTCCTGCTCCGCGCCCGCCATACCGCCCGGCGCCCGGCATGAGCCTGCTGCACCATCTGACGGCCCGCATCCGGGCGGACGGCCCGGTCTCCGTAGCGGATTACATGCGCGAGTGCCTGCTGCACCCGCAGTTCGGCTATTACACCACCCGCGATCCGCTGGGCGCCCAGGGCGATTTCACCACCGCGCCGGAAATCAGCCAGATGTATGGCGAGCTGATCGGCCTGGCCCTGGCCCAATGCTGGCTTGACCAGGGCGCCCCCGCCCCTTTCACCCTGGCCGAACTGGGACCGGGCCGCGGCACCCTGATGGCGGATCTGTTGCGCGCCACCCGCGGCGTGCCCGGCTTCCACGCGGCGATGCAGCTGTGCCTGATCGAGGCCTCTCCGAAACTGCGCCGCACCCAAGCCGGGACGCTGCACGCATACGCCCCTGAATGGCTGGACACGGCAGAGGCCCTGCCCGATCAGCCGCTGCTGCTGGTGGCAAACGAGTTTTTCGACGCCCTGCCGGTCCGCCAATTCATCCGCAGCGGCGATCAGTGGAGCGAAAAACGCATCGGCCTCACCGGCGGCACCCTCGCCTTCGGTCTCAGCCCGGCGGCGCCGCAGCCCGCCTTGGACCACCGGCTGCAAGACACCCAGGAGGGCGATCTGGTCGAGATCTGCGACGCCGCCGCCCCCGTCATCCAGGCCATCGCCAGCCGAATCGCAACCCATGGCGGCGCCGCGCTGATCGCGGACTACGGCGACTGGCGCGCGCTTGGCGATACCTTGCAAGCTTTGCGTGCGCATCAACCTGCCGATCCGCTGCAGGCCCCCGGCGAGGCCGACCTGACCGCCCATGTGGACTTTGAGGCGCTGGCAATGTCTGCAAAATCAAATGGTTGCGCCTTTACCCGCCTCACCCCCCAAGGGGTGTTTCTGGAGCGTCTCGGCATCACCGACCGCGCCCGTGCCCTGGCCGCACCGCTGCAGGGGGAACCGCTGGAAAGCCTGATCGCCGCACATCGGCGGTTGACGCACCCGGATGAAATGGGAAACCTATTCAAAATACTCGGCCTCTATCCCTCGACGGCCGCCTCTCCGCCAGGATTGAACCCATGACGCTTGAAATTCTCCCGTCCGATCTGCTTGGCCCGGTGCGGCACGGCTTTTTCACCCGCCGCGGCGGCGCCTCCTCGGGCATCTACCGCGGGCTGAACTGCGGCCTCGGCTCCACCGATCAGCGCGAGGCGGTGCAGATCAACCGCGCCCGCGCGGCCGCGGCCATGGACGTGCCCGCCGAGAATCTGATCGCCGTGCACCAGGTCCACAGCGCCGATGTGCAGGTTGTCACCGCCCCCTCGCAGGAACGCCCCCGCGCCGATGCCATGGTCACCAATGTGCCGGGGCTGGCGCTGTCCATTCTGACCGCTGACTGCCAGCCGGTGCTGTTCTGCGACCCCCAAGCCGGCGTCATCGGCGCTGCCCATGCGGGCTGGCGCGGCACGCTGGACGGGGTGCTGGAGGCAACTCTCGACGCGATGGAGGGGCTCGGCGCCCGGCGCGAGGACACGGCGGCGGTGATCGGCCCCGCAATCTCGCAGCGCGCCTATGAGGTCGGCCCGGAGTTCTTTGAAGATTTCGTGATGCAGGACGACGGCTACGCCCGCTTCTTTGCCAACGGCCAGGACGGCCGCTACCTGTTCGACCTGCCGGGCCTGGGCCTGCACAAGCTGCGCCAGGCCGGAGCAGGGGCGGCGGAATGGACCCGTTACTGCACCTATTCCGAGCCTGAGAAATTCTACTCCTACCGCCGCGCGACCCACGCGAAAGAGGCCGACTACGGCCGCCTGATCTCCTGCATCCGGCTTTAACCGGCCGTTAATCCGGGCAATTGTGGCGAATTTCATCAAATTCCGCCGCATTCCCTGCCCTCCGCCGCGGCGCCCCGCCCTCCGATAATAACTACCCAATTCAAAACAACCACTTAACCTGAGCATCGCCGGGCATACCCTTTCCGGGCGATGCTGCGGCACCAGGGTAAAAATGCCCTCAGCCGGCCATATTCGCGGCGCAAATGTTACCCATAAACAGGTCAGAACAACACAAACAGCAGCCCCCTTTGCACAAGGGGCAGCTGCCGGGCGAAGGACAGACCACCATGAAGATGAACAAGCGTTTCATTGCCTCCATCATCCGCTCCGCCAAAAGCGAGACCGTCACCCTGCCTTGGGCAGCCGCGCGCCGCCGAGACGGCCAGACCGCGAAGCAGAAACTGGGTTAACGCCGGGGACGGGTGCCCTGGCGGCGGCTTCCCCTGGCGCAAGCGCGCCAGCCCGGCCAGCCGCCGCCGGGGCACCCAACCGGTCTGATCGGAGGCCGGCGGCCGCGTGACGCGTCCTTAGCCGAACCGTCTTGCATCCGTTCCGGCCTGCCGCCGGGACCCGCCCGCAGCGCTGCCAGGCCCGGCCGGGTGTTAACCAATTTGCTTCATAATTTTTGACAATTTGAATTAATTGCCGCCATTTGGTGCGCATAGATATCGTTCAAGCACGTCTGTGTTGCCGGTGGGGGCCGATGCAAACGGGCAGTTTGAAAGGAAAGGTGGCTGTTATGACCATCGCCCACTCGCTGCAGACAGCTGCAGCAAATGCCATTGAAGCCAACGCGTTCCTGCAGGATCCGGCAGCCCAGCGCAGCGCAACCAAGCCGCAGCTGCGGCGCTATGAGGTCAGCAGCCTGCTGCCCAGCGGGGCAATTACCGAAACCCGCCACATCGCGCCTGCCCTGCCGCTGTTCGAGGAGGCGTTTTGCGCCTTTTCCCGCGGCTCCCTGGTGGACACCGCCAGCGGCCCGGTTGCCGTCGAGGACCTGCTGCCCGGCGATGACATCCTGACCCGCGGCGGCGGCAGCCAGCCGCTGATCTGGATCGGCCGCACCAGCCTGCTGCCCGCGCAGCCCGGCAGCCGCGGCCGCAGCCACCGGCTGACCAGCTTCATGGCCGACAGCCTTGGCTTGCAGAAACCCGCCTCCAGCCTTGTTGCCGGCCCCGCCGCCCGGCTGCTGCGCGCCCCGCCGCATCTGCAGCGCGCGGACAGCAGCCCGCTGCTGACCCCGGTTGCGGAATTCCAGGACGGCATGAGCATCTTTGAAACCGCCCCGCCGGCGCCGGTGGACATGTACCACCTCTGCCTGCCGCGCCACGCCGCAATCAACGTCGGCGGGCTGGAGTTTGAAACCTACCACCCGGGGCCGGATGCGCTGAAACTGGCAAGCTATGCGATCAAGACCTTGTTTCTGAACATGTTTGCCCATGCCGACAGCATCCGGGATTTCGGCCCGCTGGCCTATCCCAGGGCCGCCGGCAAAAAACCTGGCGGCGCTGTTCTGTAAGCCGGCAGGCGGCCGGCGGCAGCACCGGACACAGCAAAGCCGGGCATATCCCTGCCCGGCTTTTGCCTGTCAGACCGCTGGCTGCTTGCAGCTTACGCCTCGCGCGCCAGCCGCTCTTCCAGCACTTCGAACGGCACCCCCGGCTCATCCTTGGCGCCGCGGATCACCAGCGAGGTTTTGACGCTGGCCACATTCGGCGTGGTCAGCAGATCACCGGTCAGGAAACTTTGGAATGTGCTCAGATCCGGCGAGACGCATTTCAGGATGAAATCCACCTCGCCGTTCAGCATGTGGCACTCGCGCACCAGCGGCCAGCTGCGGCATTTTTCCTCGAACGCGCTCAGCTCCACCTCGGCCTGGCTTTCCAGCCCCACCATCGCAAAGACCTGCACCTCGAATCCCAGCTCGCGGGAATTCACATCGGCGTGGTAGCCGTGGATCAAACCGGCCTCCTCCAGCGCCCGCACCCGGCGCAGACAGGGCGGCGCCGAAATGCCGACCCGCTTGGCCAGCTCCACATTCGTCATCCGCCCATCTGCTTGAAGCTCCGACAAAATCTTGCGATCGATCGGATCAAGGCGGGTTGTGACCATGTTCAAAGCTCCTGTGGAATTTGCGTTTCTTATAACACTGCCGCCGGGCCGCGCAATAATGTTTCATCGCTGCGCAATATTCTTTGCGTTCCGCTGGCGCAGGCCGCGCTGCGCGCAGCCCCGGCGGATTTGCATCCTGCCGCATGCCAAGCCTTGGGGGTTTAAGCCCGCGGACCCTGCCGCTATATGCATTGCCTGACGGCGGCACGCCCGCCAGGCTGCATAACGTGGGGAACACACATGAGCGAGACGCGCCACACCAAGGTTCTGATCATCGGCTCCGGGCCTGCAGGCTATACCGCGGGGGTCTATGCCGCCCGTGCGATGCTGGAACCGGTCCTGGTTCAGGGGATCGAACCCGGCGGCCAGCTGACCACCACCACCGAGGTTGAAAACTATCCCGGCTTCACCGAGGTGCAGGGCCCCGACCTGATGATCAAGATGCAGGAGCACGCCGAGGCGATGGGCTGCGAGGTGATCGGCGACTACATCACCTCGCTCGACACCTCCGCCCGCCCGTTTACCGCCAAGGCCGACAGCGGCACCACCTTCACCGCCGACGCGGTGATTCTGGCGACCGGCGCGCGCGCCAAATGGCTGGGCCTGCCGTCGGAAGAGAAGTTCAAGGGCTTCGGCGTCTCCGCCTGCGCCACCTGCGACGGCTTCTTCTACCGCGGCCAGGAAATCGTGGTGATCGGCGGCGGCAACACCGCCGTGGAAGAGGCGCTGTTCCTCACCAACTTCGCCTCCAAGGTGACCCTGATACACCGCCGCGACGAGCTGCGCGCCGAGAAGATCCTGATCGACCGCCTGATGAAAAACGACAAGATCGAAACCCTGTGGTTCCACACCCTGGAAGAGGTCGTGGGCACCGAAAACCCGCTGGGGGTTGAGGGCGTCGTGGTCAAGAACGTGCAGACCGGCGAGCTGAAGGAAATCCCCTGCAAGGGTGTTTTTGTCGCCATCGGCCATGCCCCCGCCAATGAGCTGGTGAAGGACGTGCTGGAGCTGCACAACGGCGGCTATGTCCAGGTCAAACCCGGCTCGACCGAAACCTCGATTCCCGGCATCTATGCGGCCGGCGACCTCACCGACCACAAATACCGCCAGGCGGTGACCTCGGCCGGCATGGGCTGCATGGCAGCACTGGACGCCGAACGTTTCCTGGCCGAACAGGACTGACCCCGGATGCCGCATGATTTCGAAACCCAGCGGGCCGGAACCGTTGCGGCATTCAACGATCTGCAGGCCGAACACGGCCTGCCGGAGGCGGCGGACGTGGATTACTTCTTCGTCCCCGCCCGCGACGGCGCCGACTGGCGCGCCCTGGCCGAAGCGCTGAGCCGCGAAGGCTACAGCTGCAGCTACCTGAGCGCCGAGCAGGCGGAGGACGGCATCCCCTGTCTGGCGGCCACGCTGCCAGAGCAGATCATCTCCGCCACCGGCATCTGGATCGGCGAGGAAGTGGCCACCCGCACCGCCCTCGCCCACGGATTCGCGCCGGACGGCTGGGGGCTGGAGGGCTGAGCCCCTCCAGGGCTCAATCCTGCCGGTCCGGTTTTGTTACCCTTGGCCCGGCAACCGTCAGAACAGCCGCCCCCGCGCAGCCATCGGACGCGCCTGCCAGAGTCATAGCGCCGGGCCGCCGCAGGCATCAAGGGCGCCGTCAAGCCTCTGGAATACCTGACTTTAACGGCGCCGGCCATGCGGCTGCACACCGCCAAACGGGCGCCGGAAAAACATTCATCCGGATTTCAGCTCCGCCTTAACCCGGCGTTAGAGAAAACACCGCAAAACCATCGGGAAAACGACTGCACTTCAGATTGTTCTGCCGGGGGGCTTAAATGGCGATACGAACTTTAAACGCATTCAATGCGGACGCATTCACCGTCGCTGCCGCCTCCCCCCATATGACTGCGGGCAGTTCGATCATCAACAATTCGGACACCCCGGCCGGGACGGTTTTCACTTATGATTCCAGCTACGCTGCCGAGCGGATCACCGTGGACGACACCGCAGGCGACGCTGACAGGATGGAGGATGACCAGTCAGGCGGCCATACCATCGTCGATGGCGGCTCCATGGTCGCCAGCGGCACCCCGGTCGAGGCCGAATCGCACCACTACGTGCAAGAGCTTGACGCCGGCGGCAATCCGTTCGGCCCGGTCATCACCATCACCGTGTTTTCCCAGAACGGCATCACCCAGGATGTCTGGGGCTTTGCCACCGACACCCCGCTGAAAGACGGTGCGCGGTACAAGAAAACCTCCGGCAGCAATACCGGCAGCTCCGAATACGACAGTTTTGTGCCCTGTTTCGTGACCGGCACCGCGATCTGCACCGATCAGGGGCTGCGCCCGGTGGAACGGCTGCGCCCCGGCGACCGGGTGCTGACCCGCGACAACGGCTTTCAGCCGGTTCTCTGGGTCGGCATCCGCCGGATCGGGCCTGACTGGTTGCAGGCCTGCCCGCATCTGCAGCCGGTGCGGGTTGCCGCCGATGCCTTTGGCCCCGGCCAGCCGGCCCGGGATCTTTGGGTCTCGCCGCAGCACCGGCTGCTGCTGAAAGGCGCCGCCTGCCAGATGCTGTTCGCGGAGCCGGAGGTGTTCGCCGCCGCCGCCCATCTGCAGGCGCATCCCGGCGTTGACCGGCAGCCGGTGGCCCGGACCGCCTATGTGCATCTGCTGTTCGAGCGCCATCAGGCGGTGCTCTCCAACGGCCTCTGGAGCGAAAGCTTCCAGCCCGGCGGGCAGCTTCTGGACAGCGGCAGCGCCGCCGCCCGGCAGGAGATCCTGACGCTGTTCCCCGATCTCGCGCACCCCGGCGGCAGCGCCTTCCCCGCCGCCCGCAGGGTTTTGAAACAAAAGGAAAGCCGCCTGCTGGCAGACCTTCCCCTGGGGTGAACGCCGGGCTGGCTTGACCGCCGCGCCCGCCCGCCCCAGTCTGCACCCCGGAAACCGCGCAACAGGAGGACCAGGGTGGCAAGCGCGCTCTGGCAGGGCAATTGGATCAGCCGCACCCGGATCATCACCGGGCTGGTGCTGCTGACCTATGTCTTCTTCCATTTCATAAACATCGGCCTGGGGCTATTGTCGCCCGGATGGATGGATCACTTCCAGGACATCCGCCAGCTGATCACCCGCAGCCTTCTTGGCAGCCTGGTCCTCTATGCCTCGCTGATCCTGCACGCCGGCCTCGCATTGTGGAACCTGGCCCGCCGCCGCAGCTTGCGGATGCGCTTTGGCGAGGCGGTGCAAACCCTGCTTGGCCTGCTGATCCCGCTGCAGCTGCTCAGCCATCTGGTGTTCACCCGCTATGCGCACGAAACCTACGGCGTCAACGACGAATACCCCTATCAGATCGTGCTGATGTGGGCCTCTCCCGAGGTCTGGCAGCAAAGCGCGCTGCTGCTGGCGGTGTGGATCCACGGCTGCATCGGCCTGCACTACTGGCTGCGGCTGACCCGCTGGTGGCGGCCTCTGATCCCCTGGATGGCGGGGCTGGCCGCCTTCATCCCCGGCTTTGCCCTGGCCGGTCTGCTGACCGAAGGCCGCCGGATCTATGATCTGTTCGTCGAAGGCAGCCGGCGCGCCGAATTGATGGCGGGGTTCAAATGGCCCGGCCGCGAGGAATTTGCCGAACTGCACCGGGCCGACAGCGGATGGTTCGCCGCTTTCCTCATCCTCCTGGGGCTGACCGCGGCGGCGCATCTGCTGGCCCGGCTGCTGCGCCGCCGCCGGGCCGTGCGGATCCGCTATGCCTTCGGCCCTGAAATCCGCGCCGAACGCGGCATGACCCTGCTGGAGATGTCCCAGGCCCACGGGGTCCAGCACACCTCGCTCTGCGGCGGCAAGGGGCGCTGCACCACCTGCCGGGTGGTGGTCGACATAGGCGGCGAACACCTGCCGCCGCCCGCCCCGCCCGAAGCCCGCAGCCTGGAACGGGTCAAGGCCCCCGCCAGCATGCGGCTGGCCTGCCAGATCCGCCCCCAGGCACCGCTGACCGTCACCCGCATGTTCCGCCCCGATGGCCGCCCCGGCCGCGCCCATGCCAGCCAGGGCAGCGAGCAGCAGCTGGCCGTCCTGTTCCTCGACATGCGCGGCTTTACCGCCCGCACCGCCGGCCAGCTGCCCTATGACGTGGTGTTCCTGCTGAACCGCTTCTTTGACGCCATCGTGCCCGCCGTCACCGGCGCCGGCGGCACCGTGGACAAATACCTTGGCGACGGCCTGCTGGCCTTGTTCGAGGCCCGCTCCCCCGCCCGCTCGGCCCAGGCGGCGCTGGACGCGGCAACCGCCATCGGCCAGGCGCTGCAGGATTTCAACGCCCGGCTGGCGGCGGACGGCGAACCGGAGATCCGCATCGGCATCGGCATCCATCTGGGCGAGCTGGTCCTGGGTGAGATCGGCAGCGCCGGCCATGCCCCGCGCACCATCATCGGCGGCAGCGTCAACACCGCCAGCCGGCTTGAGGCCAAGACCAAGGACCTGGGCGTTGAACTGCTGATCTCGGCCCGGGTGCTGGACGCCGCCGGATACGAATCCGGCCATCTGGCGCTGCAAACCTTCCAGCTGCGCGGCGTTGCCGGACCGCTGCGGGCCCTGCCTGTCGCCTATGCGGCCGCCCTGCCGCGGACCCTGGCCGCGGAACAGCGTTAAGCCGCCCCGCGGCTGTGCAGAACGCCTGTTCGGCCGCCGCAGCCCGGCCGCCGCCGGCTGTCCGCGCCCGCAGCCAGAGGGCGGACAATCTGCCGCCCGGCCTGCCCCGTTGCAGCACGGCAACGCAGCAGAAAATCGCCGGTCCTAAGGAAATTGCGCTTTGCTTTGCGGCGGAACCATGCAATGCGTTCACGCGTGAACACACTTTGATCCGTTGAGCCGTGCCTGAAACCGTGACCATATCCACCCCTGACGAGGAAGACCTGCTCTTCCGGCTCCTGCGCCAGCTTGATGCGGCGCCGGATGCATCGCAGCGGGCCACGGCTGCGGCGCTGGGGATTTCGCTGGGCGGGCTGAACACGCAACTGCGCAGCGCCGCGGAAACCGGCCTGATCACCATCAGCAACCGCCCCGGCCCTGATAAACGCCAGCGGTTCGCCTATTCCCTGACCACCCGGGGAGCGGCGGAAAAAGTGCGTCTCACCGATAAATTCCTCGCCCGCAAGCTCGCAGAATACAACGCGCTGCACGCGGAACTCACAGGCGCGGCAAGCGGCCTGCCCCCTCTAAAGCACAGGACTCATCCCATGCAAAGCAACCTGGCTCCCATCCCAGAGCTCTATGTTTCCTACGAAAGCGCGCAGAAACTGAAGGTCGAAGCAGCCGGCCTGACCAGCTGGGATCTGTCCCCGCGCCAGATCTGCGACCTGGAACTGCTGATGAATGGCGGCTTCAACCCGCTGAAAGGCTTCCTGTCGGAAGACGACTATAATGGTGTCGTCGAGAACATGCGCCTGGCCGACGGCTCCCTGTGGCCGATGCCGGTCACCCTGGATGTGTCCGAAGACTTTGCCGGCAGCATCGAAATCGGCCAGGACATCGCCCTGCGCGACCAGGAAGGCGTGATCCTGGGCACCATGACCGTCACCGACCGCTGGGAGCCGAACAAATCGGTTGAGGCGGAAAAGGTGTTCGGTGCCGACGACGACGCGCACCCGGCCGTCAACTACCTGCACAACCAGGCCGGCAAGATCTACCTCGGCGGTCCGGTCACCGGCATTCAGCAGCCCGTGCATTATGACTTCCGCGGCCGCCGCGACACCCCGAACGAGCTGCGCGCCTATTTCCGCAAGCTGGGCTGGCGCAAAGTGGTTGCATTCCAGACCCGCAACCCGCTGCACCGCGCCCACCAGGAACTGACCTTCCGCGCCGCCAAGGAGGCCCAGGCCAACCTGCTGATCCACCCGGTTGTCGGCATGACCAAACCCGGCGACGTCGACCACTTCACCCGGGTGCGCTGCTACGAGGCGGTGCTGGACAAATACCCGGCCGCCACCACCTCGATGTCGCTGCTGAACCTGGCGATGCGCATGGCCGGCCCGCGCGAAGCTGTCTGGCACGGCCTGATCCGCGCCAACCACGGCTGCACTCATTTCATCGTCGGCCGCGACCACGCCGGCCCCGGCAAAAACTCGGCAGGCGAAGACTTCTACGGCCCCTATGACGCGCAGGAGCTGTTCCGTGCCAACCAGTCCGAAATCGGCTGCGAAATGGTCGACTTCAAGCATATGGTCTATGTGCAGGAGCGCGCCCAGTACGAGCCCAACGACGAGATCGCCGACCGCGACAACGTCACCATCCTCAACATCTCCGGCACCGAGCTGCGCCGCCGCCTGTCCGAAGGCCTGGAAATCCCGGAATGGTTCTCTTTCCCCGAGGTGGTCAAGGAACTGCGCCGCACCAAGCCGCCGCGCTCCAAGCAGGGTTTCACCGTGTTCTTCACCGGCTTCTCCGGCTCCGGCAAATCCACCATTGCCAACGCGCTGATGGTCAAGCTGATGGAAATGGGCGGCCGCCCGGTCACCCTGCTGGATGGCGACATTGTGCGGAAAAACCTGTCGAGCGAGCTGGGCTTCTCGAAAGAGCACCGCGACCTCAACATCCGCCGCATCGGCTATGTGGCCTCCGAGATCACCAAGAACGGCGGCATCGCGATCTGCGCCCCGATCGCGCCTTATGCCACCACCCGCCGTGCGGTGCGCGAGGACGTCGAAGCCTTCGGCGCCTTTGTCGAAGTGCATGTTGCCACCACGATCGAGGAATGCGAACGCCGCGACCGCAAGGGCCTGTACAAGCTGGCCCGCGAAGGCAAGATCAAGGAGTTCACCGGCATTTCCGACCCCTACGACGTGCCGCAGAACCCCGAACTGTCGGTTGAGACTGAAAACGTCGACGTCGACAACTGCGCCCACCAGGTTCTGCTGAAGCTGGAAAGCATGGGTCTGATCTCCGGCTGATCCGGACGGCATTGAGGAACGAGAACGGCCCGCCAATTGGCGGGCCGTTTTTTTGGGGAGAGAGGCGATTGGCGGCTTTGAGCCCTTGGACGAAGCGCCAACACCTTGCTGCGCGCGCTCGCATTACGACGGCCTGCCGCACCGCCCAGACCTATCCGCTGCATGGCCGAAGGGAATGCGGAGGTTTGGGAAAGCTGCGTCGGTTTTTCGAGGATCAATGCCGAAAACGCAGGAAATACTGACGTCGCGTGATAACGGCCCAACCGCCGCTTTCTGCGCTTTGCGCCCTGGGATACCATCAAGCTGGCTGCCGTCCCCTGAAATCATCATCCAGATGGAAATCACAGGCCAATGAAGCACGAAAAATCAACCTGAACCAGTCAGTTAAGGCTGCTTATCGGCACATCGATGCTGTCGTGGCGGGCGCTCACAGCATCAGAGGCGGCTCCGGCACCATTTCGAAACTGACCCGTGAGGAAATCGATAAATGCACGAATTTTCGGTGCGAGGTTGCGCCGGTCGGCAAACAGGACTGCGATTTCTGCGTTCCTCTGAGAATACTCCGGCAACACTCGGATCAGCTCTCCGGAACTTAATTTCGCTGTGACAAGATAACAGGGCAGCCGTGCGATCCCGAGCCCAGCCAGCGTGGCACGATAGACCACGTCGGTGCTGTTGCCTTCGAAGTTACCGACCGCCTCAACGCCTCTGCCGCTGACGCCTTCCCCTCTGATCCATTCATTTCGTTCTTTGTTCCCGGCGATCCCGAGACAGTTATGCTGCGCCAGGTCTTCAAAGTTTTCCGGATGTCCTGCGCGTTCCAGATATGCAGGTGCGGCGCAGAGAATGCGCCGGCTTTGCATCAGGGTGCGGACAACGATGTCAGGCTGCCTACGCTGTTCGGCCAGGCATATGGCGACATCAAAGCCTTCGGCGACGAAATCAATATCGCGGTCAGTCACCTCCAGTGATACCTGAATGTCCGGGTTATCAGCCAGAAACTTCGGCAACACGGGTATCAGCTGAGACTTACCGAACGTGACACTCGAAACAATGCTCAACTTGCCGCGAGGCAGGCCGTCAAGGCTTTGGATATAGTCCTCCGCCTCCGCAAATTTTACGGCCAGCTCTTTGCACTTCAAATAAAGCTCGCGGCCTTCAGGTGTCGGAGAGACACCGCTTCGGGTGCGGTTGAGCAGGCGATAGCGCACCTGATCCTCCAGCTGCGCCACCTGCCTGCTGACTGCTGACGGCGACTGGCCAATTTCGCGGGATGCTGCAGAAATGCTCCCTTGCTCCACGACTTTCACGAAGAGCAGCATTTGGGAGGAAATGTCCATCTGACACGAACTCCCTGTTCCAATCCATTATAGCCCTTTTGCGCATTTGCAAAATTGTTAGCGCCTGCAGGGCGGGTTACTTTGGCAGTGCAGCATTAATTCTGCACTGCAGCAAGGGGTGAGGAATAGCCATGGCAGGACACAACGCGTTTAATGGGCACGGCGGCGGTTTTTTCAGCGTTCTCACGCATTTCAGGCAAGAAAGCGGCGGTATCAGAAAAATACTGGGCCGCCGCAAGAGCTATGAGCAAACCGTTTTCGAACTTTCGGCGCTGTCTGACCGCAGCCTTACCGATCTCGGCATTCCCCGGACAAACATCAGGCAGCTGGCACGGGAGGCTGCTGATGACCTGTAGAACTTCAGTCCGCGCTGATTGTTTAACCGGCCGTTCTGCCATCCCTGGACAGGTCCCTGGGCAATGGCGGGCAGACCAGGCGCCGGCGTCCGGCTCTGCGGGGGGGCACTGAAACACGTTGCGGACCGCTGGCAGGCCAAGTGCTGCAGCAAAGCATAGCTGCAGCGCCCAATTGTTCGGCACATGAACCGGAAAACTGTTTAAACGTCGGCGAACGGGCAGATTCCTTTGCTCGCGGCACAAAAAACCTTCACGGCGGGCGCCGCAGCGCGGCATAGCAGGGCCACACACAGGCTGCGCCGGATACTTCCTTCCATCCTGTGCAGCCGAAAAAGAAGTCCAACAGGGCGTGGCCGGGCAGTGGTTTGCCCGGCCAGGTCACTTGTTCAAAGCCGAATTCACATCGGCTGACCTGGTTCAGGAAGGACTGGCGTTTTGCGCAGCCCCCGGGCGTGTGCCCCGGTTCGCCGGGCATCTGGCGCCAGAAACACTGTGCACGTCGATTTGCCCTGCATCCGTGCAAAATTGGTGTTCCATGGTGCTGCTGCAGCAAGCCAGTCGGCGCAGTCTCATTACCGCCCAAATGGCAGGCACATCTTGATGCGGCCAGCCAATTTTCAGGCAGGCCTGCCCGCCGCAGCTGCGGATCCCGGCCGGACACTGGCAAATTCCCGGATCTGCCATCCCAATGAAACTGCAAATTTCCCGGGAGGCGAGCATCACCGCGCAGTCAGCCATAAGAAAATGCCCGGATCTGCCCCGCGCGATTGCCAGGGCAGAAGTTACCGTGCATGTGCCGGACGGGTGTTCGAGGCTGAAAACACTGCATCAGCTCGGAGCTCTGAAACTGCTGTTTCCGAAGGGCCGTCCGGATGTCGAGGCGATTGCGGTCAATACTGCTGGCGGCATCACCGGCGGAGATGATTTCCGGCTTTCAGCCACCGCCCTCGCGGATGCCGGCTTGACGGTTACCACCCAGGCGGCGGAACGCATCTACAGGGCGCTGCCGGGCCAGACCGCCCGGGTCGAAACCCGGCTCTGCGCCAAGGCCGGCGCCAGGCTGAACTGGCTGCCGCAGGAGACCATTCTGTTCAACGGCTGCGCCCTGCACCGCCGCCTGATTGCCGAGCTGGAACCTGGCGCGCAGTTTCTGCTGGTTGAGCCGTTTATCTTCGGCCGCGCCGCAATGGGTGAAACGCTGACGCATGCGGCAGTCCGCGACCGGATCGAAATCCGGCGCGGCGGCAGTCCTATCTACCTTGATGCCACGGCCCTTGCCGGAGATGCCGCCGCAATGCTGCAGCGGCGCGCAGTTGCGGGCGGCGCCGGCGCCATGGCCTCTCTTGTGCTGGTGGCGCCGGAGGCCGAAGTGCAGCTTGCTCCGCTGCGCCGGATGCTGCCGCAGACCGCAGGCGCCTCCTTGCTTGGACCGGATCTTCTGGTGCTCCGCCTGCTTGCCCGGGACGGTTTTGCCCTGCGCCAATGCCTTGTTCCGGTGCTGGAGCGGCTGCTGCCCGCGGGGCTGCCGCGCACATGGAT
>NZ_JAXMOX010000059.1:0-23558 GCF_034669605.1 Leisingera sp. | reverse complement strand
AACAGCATCGCGGCTTCGTTGGCCTCGGGTTCGAGCTCAAGGCGTCGGAGGGTATGGGGCGTCCAGACAGCCACACGTCTTGGCAGTTCGTCGCGAGTTGGGTCGGAGACGCGCAGCGCAACATGTGCGCGTGCCAGGCTCAGCTGCGTGCCGGGGAGTTCCGGTCGAGACTGAACCTCGACGATACGTCCTGTCTCGCGCAGCCAGAACACAGCGATCGGGCGATCCTGTTCGAACCATCGCCCGAGCTCAGCTTCGGCATTCCAGGAGATCGGTGACTGGGCGATCAACTCGGCTTCTTCCAGTTCATCGATGGCAAGAATGATCGCCAGCACCGCGAAATCCGTCCAGGTTTGTGCCTGCCAGGCCCAGAGGTCGTCCTCGGTGCGTTGCCGCAGCAAAAGACGCTGCCAACACTCGTAGACCTCACGATAACTCTTGTCTTGCATCAGAACATAGTTCGGCGTGACGTCAGCCCCTGCCACAGACACACCGAGGTCCGCCAACCTGCGCGCAAGGCTCTTACAGGATTTCCGAAATCCTTCGACCTGAGCAAAGCGCGTGCTGGCCTTCGCACGATCATGCTCCCGCAGCCATTCGCGGGCGACGTCCGCGGCCAGCCTCGCATAGGCGTGCAGCACGCGGTTCTCGAGCGTATCGAAGTTTTCACGTCGGACCGTCGCGAGAATGCGCTGCGAGGATCCCGCGCGCTCGGCAATCGAGGTTCCTGGCTGCCGGCTCAGCCAGACCATCGAAGCCCGGTCCATTTCCTGCACCCGGTCGAGCGGCGTCAGTTCCCGGCGGCGACGCAACACTCTTCGAATGCGCTTTTCGAGGTCGCGCAGCACCGGCAGCATGTGCCGGGACTGGCGCACGATCTCGGCCATTTTCGGGTCTTCCTCGTCCTCGGCACGGCGCCAGGCTTCACGCAGGCGCCCCCAGGTATTGCTCGGGTCTTCAAGTGCTTCTTCCAGTTCCTGGATGCGCGCCAACACTTCATTCATGTGCTGCAGCGCGCGTGCGCCTTCTATTTCGGCTTCTGTCGCCGGCTCATGTCCCTTTCTCGGCCGAACGGGGAAACCCTGCCGCGCCGGCGACAGCGCCGCCTCACGCTTCGGATAAGGAAATAGGACGAGACGCCGGCGCTGCCCGCGCACTTGGGCCGAGAGCAGCGTGGCAGCCTCCTGCCCCAGCGACCCCTCACCCTCGCGCTCTCCAAACAGGCAGTCCTCCGGTCCGAAAGTCGCACCATTCTGAAGCCCATGGGACGACCAGGGACGCGTTAGATAACGCATCAACGCGTGACTCCACTCCAGACGAATTGACCGGTGTCTTCGGATTGCGACACGCACTCTTCTATGGCTTGGGCCAGCGCTTCGTCACCCAGGTCGCGTTCTACAAAGGCCATGAGTTTCGAGAACTGCGGTCCGACCATATCGACCTCGACGCCGCGCAGCTTAGGCAGGAGACGCATCTCGACCTGGTCAGCAAGGGCATCGTCAATCCCCCTGCCCCCTTCGATTTCGGGATAGTTCGCAGCATAGGCCATGATGGCGCGGCCGAGGCGATGCCCAAAGGGACGCTTGAACTCGCGCATCAGGTCTACCATCTGCTCGAGACGCTTGTTCAACTGCGCGTCGCCGTCGACGTCCGCGATCGGGCGCACCCATTTGGACCAAGTTTCGCGAGACAGCGCCATCGTGTCTTCCAGAGTTCCTTCCGCGCGACCGTTCTTGATCTTTTTTGGAGCCGAGAACCGGAGGATGTTTGCCCGGTCCACGACCTTGTCCGACAGGGATTGTGTGCTTTCGTCCTCGTTCATCGTGCCGGCGAAGAGCAGGTTGTAGCCCGGGAAAATCCGCGGCGGGTTCTGCATCTTGGGAATTTCGAGCTCGATTTCGGCATCTTTGCGCAGGTTGTCGTCGCCCACCTTGTCTGGCCGCGGGCGGCTTTCCAGGCGGCTGAGGAAATCCGAGAAGTAATATTCAACCCGGGCGAGGTTCATCTCGTCGAGCAGAACCATCATCATGCGGTCTTCGAGCGCGTTATCCGTGTTATGGATTTCGTCCAGGGCCCAAAGCGCCCGCGCCATGTCGGTGGGACGGAACTTGCCCTCGATATAGTTGTAAAAGCCCATAAGGTCTTGGGGGCTGTCCCAGCGCGGCTGAACCGGAACCTGAAGGAAGCCGATGCCCATGCCGGCAGCATATTGACGCGGAAGCTGGCTTTTGCCGGTGCCCGAGATCCCGGCCAGCACGGCCATCTGCGTCGTTTCGTTGACCTTCATCGCCGTGTGGAAGGCGCGAAGCGTGCGCGCCGGATAGTCCAGTCCCGATGCCCGCAGACGCCGCTCTACACGTTTGATGGCGTCCGCTTCATTCTCGCGCGGTGCATTCTCCCAATTTCGCATCTGCGCAATGACCGGCGGCGTCTCCTTGAGTTCGCGTAGCGGACCTGTCTCGGTGCCTCCGTCTGGAGCGTGACCTTCCTTCCTGGCGATCTCCGCACTCAGATAGGCGAGCCGCGCCTCGAGCGATCCGCGGTTTTCCTGAAGAGTTTCCAGCTCGCCCCGCAGTCGGCGGACTTCCTGTGCTTGAGCAGCCACCTCGCTTCCGACGCGGCCATGTTCGGCTTGGGCGTCGGCCAGGCTTTGAAGTTCTGTTGCAACCTGTGCTTTGGTTTCGCTGAGCTCCTGTTCAGCCGTGTCGACCCGATCCTCAAGCGTCTTGACAGAGGCTTCGAGGTCGCTCCGCCGGGCTTCCAGCGCGCCTCGACGCTCCTCCAAGCCTTCAATTTCGCCTTTCTGCCGACGCAATTCTTGTGTTTGTGCTGCCAACTCGGCGCCCAGACGGCCATGTTCGGTCTGCGTCTCGGCCAAGGCCTCGCGTTCCGTGGCGACCCGCGCCCGAACTTCGCCCAGCTCCTGCTCCTGCCCGGCGATCCGACCCTCGAGCGTTGCAGTCGTCGTTTCGAGCTCGTGGCTCCGAGCCTCGAGCCGGGAAACCTTGTCCTCGGCGTCCTCGAGCTTTTGCAGCGTGTCGTGCAGCTCTTCGACCTCGGCAGCGATCTCTCCGTGCTCGCGCTTCAGGGCGTCGATGCGGCCGACGAGATCTTCGGCCTTTTCGAGCCGCTCCTTGATCTTGTGATACTCTGCCCGTAGCGGCCCCAGTTCGGCCTCGAGTGTCTGGCGCTCGATCGTCACCTCCTCGATCTCGCGGCGCACCGCTGCAACTTCTTCGCGGCGCTCGCGATTGCCCTCCCATTCGGTCAGAAGCTCCTCTTTCTGACGTCGCAGGCCATCGACTTCGGCCTGAAGGTCGGCGGAGACCGCCATGGCCTCACGACGTTTGGCAAGTTCGTCTTCAAGATCGTCCATCAAACGCTGCTTCTCTTCCAAGCGCTTGTCGTAGACAGCCAGCTCCTCGATTGGGCCGGCTGCCGCCACGGCGCGGTCGTGCCGAACAGCCAGAAACAGCTGGATCGCCGCGAGCAACATCAGCACGCCGGCGACGGCGAGAACGAGTATCGTGTTGTCAGTCAGCATTTGTCAGTCTTCCTCGCTCATCACCGGTCTGCGGTTCCGCATCATCTTCGCCGTTGCTAACGGCAGGGTCTGCAGGGGCATCGCCCACTTGGAGACGCGCCTCACGTAAGTTATTCTCAATGGCTCTAAGTTCGGCTTCATGAACGGAAATGTCCTCACGCAGCTGATTAAGCTGGCCAGTCTGTTGGGCCAGCTCGTCAGCGACCGCTGCCTGCTCCGCTCGGTCGACACGGAGCCTGGCCTCAACGTCCTGGGCCTGTGATCGCAATCCGTTCAGATCCTGCGTGTTCTTGCGCAGCTCGTTCCCAAGACGCTCAAACTCTTGCTTTCGAACCGAGATGTCACCGTCCAGTTGCGACAGCTGTTCCCTCTTCTCGGTGAGACCTGCGTCGACTTGCTCCTGCTCCGTGCTGCGGCTGCGGAGCGTCTCTTCAATTGCTTCCAGTTGGGCCCGGGCTTTCTCAACACCGTGCGTTGCCGCTTCCCACTGATCTTCGAGGTTTGCGAGCTCTGATTGGCGTGCGGCGATGGTGTCGCTCAGTCGCGCAAGCCGTTCTGTTTTCTCGTTTACATCTGCGGTCACGGAGGCCTGCTCGACGCGTAGCGTGCTCAATGCTTCCTTGGCCGCGTTCGTTTGTGCCTGCGCCGTCTCAACTGTTTCACCCAGCGCGATGCGCCGAGTTTCAAGACGCTCGATATCGGTTTGGAGGCTCGCCGCGCGTCCGCGCAGTTCATGAACCCGGGACAACTCGGTGTCTGCATCGCTCCGCGCAGTCGTGAGGCTTGCCCGAAGCTCTTCAGCTCGGGTTTCCATGTCCGGCAGTGCGGTTGAAAGCTCGGAGTGACGCGCCGCAAGTCGGTCCGTGTCAGCCTGCAGCCGATTGACCTCAGCGCGTTTCGCTTCGAGATTCTCGACCTCGCGCTCGGCCGTGGTGATCTGGAGCTGTAGAGTGTTCAGTTGGCTCTGTCGTTCCGCGAAATCCTTCTGCACCTGTTCGAGCTGCTGACTGACAGTTTCCAGCTGTGCCTGGGACCGCTGAAGCTCGGTCTCGGCGATCTGAGCGCGGTTGCGCAGCTCCTCGGACCTGATCGTCGCGCCCTTGATTTCACCCTCGACCTCGGACTTCCGCGCTACCAGCGTTTCCAGATCCTCCTGAGCTTCCTCAAGTCGCGTGCTTGCTTCGGCGAGGCTTTCGTTGACTTCCTCCAGACGCTGCCGTGCAGCCTCCTCGCTTGCGGTCAAAGAGGCGAGTTGCCCGCGGGCATCATTTTCGTCCTTTCCCAGTTGCTCAACACGCTCAAGTAGACGGGACTCGTCGTTCTGCAGCTGCGCGACACGGCGCTCCTGGGCCCGCAGGTCTTCTACCTGCGGCGCCAGCGCGTCCACGTCTCCTTGAAGGTCGGCGCGTCTACGTTCAAGACGAGAAACCGCATCTGAAACCTCTGCATGTCGCACCTCCTCCTCACTCCGCGCCGCGCGCAGCTCCTCGATTCCGGACCGAAGACTCACGGCCTCGGCTTCCAGTGCAACCCTCCGCGATTCCGCGTCCTCGTTGTTGCGGGTCAGGCGGTCAGCTTGGGAAATGGTTTGACGCGCCTCGGCAAGACGTGCCTGCACATCAGCAAGCTCGTCCCGAGCCGCGGCCAGTCGCGCCTGTGCATCAGCTTCCTGTTGAGCGGCACTGCGCCTGCTGGATTCGGCCAGGGCCACTTCCTGCGTCAGGTTGGCTTTCTGGTCCGAGAGCGAGGTGAGATCCTCGCGCATCGTGGCGACGTTGGCACGCGTCGTCTGCAGCTGACCGTTGTAATGCTCGAAGTCTTCGGCGATGCGTCCGTATTTCTGATCAAGCGAGTTAACGGCAAACACCAGATAGCCGCTTGCGCAGATCGCCACCACGCCCAGCACTGCCGCAATCGCGGTGTTTCGGCTCGACTTACGATAAGTCTTGTTCGACTCGGTCAAGGCATCCCTCCATGTCCTTTGCCAATTCGTCGACCCAGAAGCGGCGCACGCGCCAGCCGAGCGACTTCAATTGATGATCCCGCCAGAGGTCTGACGTCTTGCGCCGTCCATCCTGGCTTTCGTGCCATTTGCGCCCGTCGACCTCGAGATCGAGCTTCACGCCGTTCGCGCCGAACAACGCAAAATCCAATCTCCGCCCCGCAATCTCGAATTGTGGTTGCGGTTCAAGCCCGCGCGTCTTCAGGGCGTGGTAAACCTTGCGCTCCCATCCGCTGTCGAACACGCCTTCGCCGCCACCCTTGCGGGGCTCAGTCGCCATGGCGGCCAGCCGGCGTAAGGGCCTGGACTGACTGGAACGGGCGAACTCCAGGTCTCCGAACACCATCGCAATGGCTCTGGCACGGGAGATCGCGACGTTGAGACGGCGCGTGTCCCTTTGAAAGAAGGTCAGGCCGGACTGTGGACTGCGCGGCCCGACGCAGGGAGAAAACATCACCAGATCACGTTCTTGACCTTGAAAACCGTCAACCGTTCCGATCTTCAGTTCACACGCAATTCGCTTCGGCTCCTCGATTGCTTGGCAGATCCCGTCTTCCAGTGCCGCGACTTGGGCCCGGAAGGGAGTGATCACGCCGATAGTGCCCTCATAGCCTTCATCTTTCAGAAGTTTTCCGATGTGTTTCACGATTGCCGCAACCTCGGCCGGATTGATGTTGCCTGCCTGAGCGATTAAGGGCGCAGGAACATTCTCCCAGGCGAGGCCCGGTTTGGCACCCTTTGGGACGACGAGTCCTCGCGGGTCGTAGGACGCCTGCAGTTGGCCTCCATAGAAATTTTCGCTGATGTAATCGACAATTGGACCAGCTGATCGATACTGATGCCGCAGGGTGATCCTCTGGGCGCCAGGTGTGCGGGATGCGAAATCGAACAGAGATCTCCTGCTTTGCGCAAAACGCCCCATCTTTGCTACAGGGAGCCCCTGTGCCTGCATGAGGTTGCGATCCTGAGCCTGCCCCAATTGTGCGATGAAAGATAATTGGCGATCATCTCCTACGACGACGGCGCGTTTCGCACGGGCAAAGAGAGGGATCGCTGTGGCGATGTCGCACTGGCTCGCCTCGTCGAAGATCACCAGATCGAACAGACCGTCATCAAGAGGAATGCGTCGCGGCGTTCCCAGGATCGACGCGAGCCATAGCGGTCGGTAAGATACCAACGCCTTCGCCAGGTCTGCCGGCGGCTGCCCCTTGCCGCCAATGAACTGCCAATCGTCCGAGAGCTCAGCCAGCTCGCGTCTTCTGTCTTCCGACAAATGCGCGCGGACCGACAGGAGCCGCGGAAGCAGCCGGACAGCCAAGTCCCGAACCCTCTCTCCAAGCTCGATGGGATCGTCTGGTGTGCCGAGCTCTTCTTTTGAGACACGCAAATCGGACAGCAAAACGCGCAAGTCGCGGAGGCTCATGCCACGTCGCTCGGCGTTCTGGAGTGAAGTGGGCGTCTCGTTGTTCAGCCCGGAGAGAGCTGATCGCAGCCACTGCATTAGCCGTCGAAGGAGGCCTGGCGAGACGACAGCAGTCGCCTCTGATGAACTTTCAACCCGCCCCCGTGCTTCACGGAGTTCGATACGCTCCAGGACGTCAGCGATCTCGCACTCCAGCTCGGCGATCCGATCAATCGCATCAACCGCGTGTCGCCGCTGAGAGGCGAGATCGACCAACTCCGACACCGCAAGCTCGTCGACAGCACCGGTTTTTGCCCTGTTCTCGTTGTCGATCAATTGCTTCAGTGCGTCCGAGAAGCTGGTATCAATCTCGTCATTCGGGTTCAGCGTGCGAACCGAAAACGGCACGTCAGACGCGAGAGATCCCAGTCGATCCTCAACTGCATCCAGAGCCTGATGGTTCTTTGACGCGACCAGAACACTGCCGCCGGCGGAAAGGACAGAAGCTGCCATGGAGACGATTGCCTGGCTCTTGCCGGTGCCCGGCGGCCCAGTCACGACCGTCAAAGGTGCCTCGCACGCACCTTGAACAGCGCGCAGTTGCTCCCGGTTCAGGGGCACTGCGTCCACCGCCGGGACCGGGTCCAAGTTGGCCGAACCCTCGATCCCAAGCACGCCCCCCAAGGCAGAGCGGGACATGCGTTCGCGTGGCCAGCTGGCGATTGAGTCGAGATCACGCGCAGCCCCCGCCGTGAACGAGGAGTCCGTCGGCAGGAAAATCGCGGCGCTGTCGTAGATGCCCTGCGCAGAGCCGTCGATCTGAGAGACAAGGTCTTCGCCTATGATCCGACCGCGGACCTGGCTTGCCACGGCGGTCCTGACCCTGTCCAGGAAATCGGAAGCGCGTAATCCGATGCCATCACCAGCGTGAAAGAGATCCGCCAGATCGTCCCGTTTCCACCCGCTAAGGCGGGCAGCATTCTTGACCCAATCCGGGTTGATCAATACGTCGTTTGCATCGACCGACAACACCAAGCACTCGCCCTCGCGGATCCAGCTGGCGGACAGCATTCCAACAGGTTGAAAGATCGGCACGCCTCCCCGCCGGCCGACCGCCATCGGCCAACCAACGGCAAGCGCGTTCTCATTGCCCTCCCGACGCACGAGCGCTTCCTGAAAGCTCGGATCAAGCGCCGAAAGCGCGAGAGAAATCCGCAACCTCTGGCCGTCATCCGGCTTGACCGGCCCCCGCCCGGCTATGAGTGCCCATTCGATGCCATGCTTGTCGAGAACCTGGGTTGTGGCGCCTCGTGGATCGGCCCGCAACGCTGAGCGCCAGTATCGAAGAAGCGCTGCTGGATCCGCTGCAGTATCTTCGCTGACTTCGGTTTCGGGCTGCTCTCTTGCGACCTCTTCCATGTCAAAAGTGGCTGGCGCGGCGTGAATGATATCTGCCTGCCTCGCTATATCCTGAGCGTGGACGGCGACCGAACTACGCGCCCCATTGGTTAAACCCGCCTGTTTGGCGCGCCAACGACCATCCCGCGCCTTCTCGACCAGACCATCTCGCATGAGCTGATCGAGCTCGGACACCGCAGCCAGCCGTTTGTCATGTGAGAAGCTTGCACCGACAAGGACGAGCAATTCCTCCGTGGTTCGACCTCGCGGAAAGGCGCGCACTGTATTCAGAACCAATGACATCAAGAAATACCTGAAATCTGGCGCGGACCTGCGCGCCTACTCCAACCTTTAAACGCGCTGAGCAGTGTCCCTATATAGTAGTTTCAATGCCACTCAGCTTTGCACGCAGCGGATTATCGTTGCCGAATGAGAACCATCTTTCACCAGGCGCAGTTATGCGTATCATCCGAGCCTTTATACCTAAAGGCAGCGCTCCGACGCTTTCTTCAAGCCGAAAGATACTCTTTAGGCAGCGGTGCACAACCGGAAATTTGGAATTTGGAGATTGATGTGCAGCGCAGGGTGACTGCCTGCGCCCTCTACGGTTCGACTTACAATAAACGAGCAATGTCCTTTTGAGAGATGTGGCGGCACCACCGCTCCCAGCGCGCGCTCTGCGTCAGTCTCGCAAACGTAAAGCCCCTTTGTGCGCCTTCGAAATCATCTTGAGCGCTTTACACAGCCGGGACGCATGTGCGGCTTGCCCTTTCCCCTTAACTGCATCCACCGATCCGAAAACGCTTCGCGTTACCGTGAACTGAAGCGGTGGATGCCCCCACCAGCGGCATCTCGTATGACATGATGTTTCCCATCGGAAGCAAGTGCAGGGCACAGCAATGACGACGACAATCTACATGCGCGCGTTCGATTTGGCGAAGGGCCACTTGCAGGTCTGCGCAGTCGCAGCGGATGGGACGGCTTCATACGATCGGGTTTTGTCGCGGGCTCGTCTGACAGCGCTTCTGGCCGAGCACTCGGCTTGCGTCGTGGCGGTGGAAACCTGCGCCACATCGCTTTACTGGGTCCGCGTGGCGCAAGACCACGGCCATGAGGTCCAGCTCGTCCCGGCAGCCTACGTTAAGATATTCGTTGAGCGCCAGAAGAACGACCGCGCGGATGCTCAAGCCATCGCGGAGCCAGCCATGCGTCCGACCATGCGGTTCGTGGCGGTCAAGAGTGCCGAGACACAGGCCCGCACGTCGTCTGCGTCAGCCGGCGAGCGTTGGGGCCGAAGAGACATTCCTCGGCCCCGAACAACTATTCCCTAAGGGTTCCGGCCAGCCGCTCAGCCTCCTGCAGCTTCACGACATCCGATAGCCGCTTCGCGAGATTGAGGAACGAGGATCTGAGCATGATCAACGCCTGCCCTTGGGGAGATGTCGATGTTTCACGGTATCCGCCGGACAGGTCACATTCGTCGAGAACGACCCAGGAGGTCGTTTCCTCATTGATCCTGGGGTCGAGCCTCGCGGCCAGATCACGAAGGATATTGATTTTCTCCTTCGTGAAGCTTTCAGGGGTCAGGTCGCCTTGGCGCAATTCCTCAACCTGTTGCAGGGGGTCGTCGCTCAGTTCACCGCCGAATTCGGTCTCGGCTTCGGAAATGGCGAGAGCCACGGATTCAGCGGCAAGGAGGGCCTCGTAGATGGCGCGTGTGAAGGGGTTCGACCGTTTGCTGTCATTAGTCATCGATCTGCTCCTTCATCCCTGTTGAGAAGGGCGATGGCTCTTGCGCATCCATCTTCCGGATTGCATCGGAGAGCGCATCGTGGAGCAGACAGATTTCTTCCACATAGGGCGCCGCCGGATCGAGGCTTGCAAAGCAACCTGCCTCTGGGCGATCCTGATCGTGGACGTTCTCGAGGGCCAGAAGCGATAGCAGGGCAACCGTTTCACCGATGAGGCGCCGAGTGACGGGTTGCGGCTGCTCGAGATCGGCGAGCCACCGTTGCGCCCGACGAAGCCACGGCCGCCCTCCGAGCAGCAGGGCTGCGTTCTGGATGGCTTCGTGATGATCTTCCGCAAAGCGGTGCAGCGCGGTGGCTGGCTGGGGAATATCGAACATGGCTGTTCTCCATTCTATGCCTCGGCAGGATTGCCGCAGGCTACAAGAGTGACCTCCGCTCCTTTCCGGTTACGTTCGGCGAGGCGTCTCCGCTTCGGGTTGATGTATGTGAGGGCTGCTTGCCTTCCTGCTGCTTCCACGAAGGCAGGCAGCAGGAAGGTAAGTCGGGCCTCAGGTGACTGATTTGATTTGATATTTCCGTTTTGCAGGTCTGAGCACCCCAAGCAATTTCATAGGGAATACGCGATCGCGGCAGCAGCGCTTCCGCTGGTTCAATCGGCTTACATTCTCTCAAATTCTTCGCTCTTGGCGTATGCGGAGCGTTCTTTTCTGCGCGTCCTCAGACCGAGGGACGTGCAGAAATGAACGTCTCCGGGCCCCGTCATACGAAGTCGAACAGCGCCCTTCCCGCATCGTCCACAATGTCCATCAGAGAAGCTTGCCCCTGCATCCGTTGAGCCTTTTTCACCATCTCATCCTGATACGCAGCGGCGGTCTCTGGCGACGTCTGGCCGTTTGCAGAAAGGGCCATGTCCGTGCCGGCTGCTCCCAGTTCAACTCCGAGAAAAGTGTGCAGGATGGTCCGCGCGATATGCTCACCGGTGCCGAAGATCTGACGCCAGCAATCGGAGACGTAATTGTAAGCCACCTCTTCGCCATCGTTCCTCATGAAGAGAGGTCGTGCGGTATCGAGGCAATTCGCGCGCATGTATTCCAGCCAAACCGGGTCACAATCACGCAGGATCAGAGCATCCAGAAAGAGGTTCAGGCGTGGATCGATCTTTGCGTCGTAGATTTGGCCATCCTTGGAAAGCTCGAGGTGCAGCTCATAGGAGCCGTCACGCCAAATCAAATTCTCTCCGAATTTGATCCGGGTATCGGCCAGACGAACCGGCAGCACTGAAAACAGCGCCAAGGCTGCCGAACAGTTCCTGCGCGCCTGGCGGGACCTCGGGCACTTGAACCCCTTTGACTCTTCCAGGATCCCAGTGGCGCGGTCGATGATCGCGGCAGGGGAGTATCCGGTTTTCTGAAGCTTGCCATATTTCTGCTTAGGGGCTCTGCGGGTCTTTGCTTCACTTGCCCGGATGAGCTCCGCCAGAAGAACCATAACTGCGCGATCAGCATCAACGTAGTGGCCGCATTTCAACAACGCCGAGAAGGCGGCGAGCTGCGTCGCGGCCGCCAGGTCACGTTTTCGCATGTCGCGGGCATAGGCTTTCACGGCCTCAATCGTGAACGCCTCGGGCAGTGCGGCCTTTCTGGCCGAACAGGCCAATTGGCGCAGCTTCATCCGGTAGGTCGGGATCATCTTGGGCGAAGGCGCCATGGCGCCTGGTCGATCAATGCCAGCCACCATGTCCGCCAGTGCTTCCTGCCAGGAGGTGGGCAACTCGTGGTCCGGGATCGAGTGCTTGAGGGGGCGCGGCTTCGCCACCCCCACCTTTTGCGGTCTCGCCCCGGCTTCCTTCTGACGGATGGCATCAGTCAGAACAAGGATCGCGGGCTGCCCCGGGAACACCGCCTCCATCGCTTGCTTGAGGTTTCGCAGGCGGTTGGCTGACTGGTAGCCTTCGTCAAAAGAAAGAAAATCGGACATCGTGAGGTCCCAGATCGAGGCGAGTTTTCGGCCTTCGACAAACTCAAGGAACTTGTCCAGGATCCGCATCTGCGGTGCCGTCACCCGCTCGGGGTACAGCGTCGCGACCATGGGATCCCACCGCGGGTGTTTCATGATGTCTTCGACAGTTCGGCGGTCAGGTTTCTTCATGCCCCGAGCCCCGTCAGATCGAGCACGTATTTCTGCACCTCAGAGCGCTGCGTGCGTTTGTTTACCCAGCCATAGTTGCGCCGGGCCGTTCCCACCGAGTCGTCCAGCAACCGCTCGATGAGGTCCCATCTGCCTGGATTGGCCTGGATAAGCAGCGAGGCCAATCCATGACGGAAGTTGTGCGGGGTCATTGGCAGGCCCTCGAGCCGGGTCTCGCGCTTGAACCAGTTGAGGAAGGTCCTGTAATTCAAGCTGCCCCCCGTCTCGATGCCCGGAAACAGGAACGGGCTCGTGTCGGCGTCGGGATACAGCGGGTGGATCGTGCTCTTGAACCACTCGATGACTTCGAGACCGTTCAGGTTGCCACGCTTGATCGGCGCCCAGATCTCATTGTCGTTCTTGGTAAGCTCCATCGGGAGATCAATTGTGGCATGATCCGTCATCCGGCTTGGCAGGTGGAAGGTGATGCCCTTTCCCCGGATCCTGAGGTTCAGGGCGTTCTCGATCCTGATCGGGGCCCCGCGCGTTTCGAGTGCACAGAGGGCCGCAACGGAGCCAATGGAGCGCACTGCCTCAAGTTCGCTCTGGGTAAGCGCGCGTCCGTTTTTCGTGCATTCGTCGATTGCCCCCTGGGCCTTGTTGCGAAGCTGAACGTGCATCGACAGGAATGCCAGGCTCAGGCTTTTTGATCCGAGCAGGGTTTCGCAGAATTTCTGCGCCTTGGGCGACATTCCCTTGTTCTGCTTCTTCCCCTCGTTCAGGAACCTGTTGTTCTTCACGTGCTGCTTGATCTGGTCCGGCGACACGTCGTTCCGCCTCATCACGGTCCCGATGGCCTTGATGTAGTCATGAGCGGTTCGGCCCGAGATCTGGCCCGGATCCTGCGTATTCGCAGTCCAGCGGCGGATCACCAGCGTGGTGTTTTCCGGGGTAAGCAGGTCCGTCAAGCGGTCCTGCTCGGTGATCCGCGTGCATTCCGACAGGGTGCTGACAAATTTCCGCAAAGCGGCGGTCTTAAACGAGATGTCGTCTGCCGAGTTCGCCCCTTCGTAGGTCCCCTCCACAGGGTCCATTTCGCCGCGGGTCGCGACGGAAACCCAAGAGACGATTTCCTTTGCGATATGTGCCGGAACGCCGGGAAGCATGTTCAGACGCAGGGCGACCGGTTTGCCAAACGGAGTGACCGGCAGAAACGGCTTGATCGATGGCAAGTCTCGGATTCGGTCCAGGCGCCGCAGAGCGGACTGGACCGATTTCCATTCGTTCCCGTTCAAATTCGGCCGGAGTTCCCCGAGCCAGTCCTGCGAGACCTGCTTCGGGTCCTTCCCATGTTGCCGTGCCAGATCTGCGAGTTTGCGAACCGGGATCAGCATCTGGGTCGGATAACCGCCCTCACCGGGCTTGCCGACCAGCTCACCCAGAGCGATGAGAAGGGACGACCATTCGTCCTGCCTTGCACGGCGCGCCTGCTCTTCCATCAGTTGTCCCGAACAGCCCTTGATCGCGGCGATCACCTTGCGACGCCAGGCCTTGTAAGCCTTCTCGGTCTTGAACTGTTTAGGATCGAACCCGTCGAGCGGAAAGCGGCGCTTGAAGTCGGAAAGGTCTGCCGGGATTTGCGACAGAGATTGGTTCGCATGGAGTGGGCCACACCGTTTCACCGGAGTAACGTAATCAGTTTTGTGTTCAGCGATGGTCCAGTCCAGGACCTGCTGGAACGTCATCGGAGCAATAGGTTTGAGAAGGGTCATGGGGCCTCGTTTTGTTGTCCGCTAAATGACAGATTGGCCGTTCTGCAAGAAACCGAAGCCGAAAATGACAAATACTCTTTCGCTTGCCTGATCCGAAAGTTCAGGGGTGTTTGTCATTTTGTCCGCTCCAGCTGTCATCTGTCCGTTGTTCGACCAACGTCCTGCCCAGGTGTCATTTTCGCGGTATGCTGATGGGGTTTCGGGCAAGGCTGCACCCCGCTGACAGACAAAAGAAAACCTCCTTTCCGGGTGCGAAAAGGAGGTGGACCCCGAGGGGTGGTTTCAGAAATGTCAATCGGCAGGCAATCTTGACCCCCTATCGGCATTCAAAAATGACCCCCTGGATCGCTCGGGTAGCTGGCCCGATGCGGTGTAGCCCTCACACAGCGCAGCCGTATCGGGCCAGCGGGTTCACGGTCATTCACGGGTTTTGAAGCGCCAGCTCTCGTTGCCGGTTTCGACGATGTCACAGTGATGGGTCAGCCGGTCGAGCAGCGCAGTGGTCATCTTCGCGTCGCCAAAGACCGAAGGCCATTCCCCGAAGTCGAGATTGGTTGTCACGATGATAGAGGTGCGCTCGTAGAGGCGGCTGATGAGATGGAACAGCAGCTGGCCGCCGGACTGAGCGAAGGGAAGATAGCCGAGTTCGTCGAGGATCAAGAAGTCGAGGCGGCACAGCAGGTCTGCGGTGCGCCCCTGTCGGTCGGCACGGGCTTCGGCATCGAGCTTGTTTACCAAGTCTACGACATTGAAGAAGCGCCCCCGCTTGCCGCGCCGGATGCAGGCCCGGGCGATGCTGACGGCAAGGTGGGATTTGCCAGTCCCGGTGCCGCCGATGAGGACGACATTGCGTTGCTGTTCGAGGAACTCCCCGGCGGCCAGATCGCGCACCAGCGTCTCGTTAACCGGCGTTTCTTCAAAGCTGAACTCGTCGACCTCTTTCGCCAGCGGCAGCTTGGCGATCGTCATCTGGTATTTGATCGAGCGCGCCTGCTTCTCGCTGATCTCGGCATTCAGCAGGTCGCCGACGATCTGTTGCGGCTCGTGCTGGCGCTTCACCGCCGTGGTGATGATCTCATCGTAGGCGGCCTTCATGCCGTAGAGCTTCAGCTGGCTCATCGCGTTCAGCACCTGTGATCTTTCCATGGTTGGGTCTCCTGAGGCTGTCGTAGCGTTTGCAGTCGGCCACGGGTTCGCAGGTCAGTCGCAACGCGGCCGGCGTATCGATGGTCAGCGGCGGTGGCGGCTCCCGATGCCGGGCCAGGATGTTGATGACGACCGAGGCCGCGGGGACCCCCTCGCTCAGGGCCTCGGCACAGGCAGCATCCACCGCATCCAGCCCATCGATCGGGATCATGCTGAGGATCTGGACCATCTGCCGGTCGCCGTTCGGCACCTTGCCAAGCTTGCGCTGCACGCGCCTGATCGCCGGCGGCAGGTCCCAGTCCTTGAAGGGGGCGCCATTCCGGAGGGCGCCGGGCTTGCGAGCCAGAACCGGAATGTAGTGCAACGGGTCGTAGATGGCCTTGTCGCGCCCGAAGGCTCGGGCGTGATGCCCCACGATCTTGCCGTCCTGCCAGAACTCGACCCGCTCGGCATAGGCACGGATCTCGACAGGTCGGCCAACGGCCCGGCCGTCCACGGAGTAGCGGTTCTTGTCGAACCGGACGAGACAGGTCTTCGAGATCGAGGCTGGCACGGCATGGAAGCCGTCGAACGGACCGACGTAGGGGACAAGACTCGCGCGCTCGTCCTGGAATACCTCCCAGTTCGTTCGATCCCGAAGCTCCTGGTGCGGGTTGGCCTTGGCCCAGGCAACACAGCGATCCTCGAGCCAGGCGTTGAGTTCGGCGTAGCTCTTGAACTTCGGTCGAGGCACGAAGAACCGCCGTCGGACAACGCCGACCTGGTTCTCGACCTGTCCCTTCTCCCAGCCGGATGCCGGGGTGCAGGCAACAGGATCGACGAGATAATGCCCGCACATCTGCTGGAAGCGCCGATTGTAGGCGCGGTCGCGGCCGACGAAGATCGTGTCCACCGCCGTCTTCATGTTGTCGTAGATGCCTCGCGCGCAGGCGCCGCCGAAGAAGGCGAACGCCTTGTCGTGGGCGTCAAATACCATCTCCTGCGTCTCACGCGGGTAGGCCCGAACGAAGAGCATCCGGCTGTGGCAGAGGCGGACGTGCGCCACCTTCACCGTGGTCGTCGCGCCATCGATCACTACAATCTCATGGCTCCAGTCGAACTGGTAGGCTTCCCCAGGATCGAAGCTCAGCGGCACATAGGCTGCGGCAGATGCCACCTCTTCATCCTTCGACCAAGAGGCGGCGTATCGCCGGACGGCATCGTAGCCGCCATCATAACCTCGGGCCCGGAGCTCTTCGAAGATCCGAATGCGGGTCAGTCGCTCGCGCTTGGGCTTCCGCGCATTCACCGCCAGCATCTCGTCGAGCATGTCTTTCCAAGGCCCGATCTTCGGCAATGGCTGAATGGTCCGCTCATAGGTGAGCTCCGTCGCACCGGACCGGATCACCTTGCGCACCGTGTTCCGCGATACTCGCAGCTCCCGGCAGATCTGCTTGATCGACTTCTTGTCCTGAAAATACGCCCGCCGGATCTTCGCTATCGTCTCCACGACCAACATCCCACACTGTGCTCCCCGATGATCTCGGGGGCATCATCCACATCAGTGTAAGGGGGTCATTTTTGGACGCCGATCACCCCTCTACGGGGTCAAAATTGCACGCCGGTTCACAGGCTTGGCAAGCTGCATTCATGGCGCACCGCCCCCGCTCGTCAACGGTGCTCATGATCTCGATGCCATGCGAGCGCTTGTCGACGGCATCGCGGCTCACGCTGTGGCACCAAAAGATGACACAGTAGGCTTCACCGAACTCAACCTCCGTTATACCACTGACCGGGCCGGGCTTACCGAGGTGTTCCGACGGATCATCGATGGGCGGCTGCGTCCAGTTTCGGGCAGCACGAAAGGTCAACTCGCGGCATATCGGTTCTGCCAAGCTGAAGTCTGTGCGATCTTGACCGAGGTCCGGCGTGGTCCAGGTCTGACGGTCCAGCAGGTAGCGCAACTCACGGGTTGGAAGGATCAGTGCATCGCAGCTTGGTGTGATCAGGGACTGCTTGCTCATGAGGTCTATGCACATGCGGGCCGCACCGGCCGAATGATCCGGTTGGAAAACCTGCTGCGATTTCAGACGACTTATTTGCCGCTTAATGAACTCGCGAAGCAGCTGGGCACGACCTCGAGATATATGATCCGTCGTCTCGGACAACTCGGCGTAGAGACGGTAGGAGCTTTTCAGGAAGGAAAAGCGTGGCGGGGGCATCTCGTCGCCCAATCCGCGGTGGTAACCGCCGCGCTTGGTATCGGCCAGAAAGAAGGGTAGCCAAAATGGTGCGCACTCCCGTGGACCAAATGACCCGAGAACAACTGGTTCAGGAGGTCGCCCGACTGCGCGCTGAAACGGATCGCATTGAGGGAAATGAAGTTTCCAGTTCCGCCGAAAGCTTCAGGGATCGCCTAAGGGCGGCCCGGCCGGATTTACAAGTGTTTCGAGGGCGACCGCTATGGCAGCAAATGATAATCAGGACTATCTGGCGCGTTCAGGATCTTTTCGGCTCCGATGGGTGGGTGCCGCGCCGCGAGCGTGAGGCGACACATGACTCGCGGAGCGATGCCGCCCCACTTGAGCCGCAGCACTCGGTGGCTAATGTCACTGCCGGTTTCGATCGGCTTGCCGACACGCGCACAGATGCCGGGAAAGGTGAGAAGCCCACTGTCGTCCGAGAAATTTATAGCCCCGGGATCTCGCGTCCGGTTGGCTTCATCAAGCGCTTCGGCGATCGTATCGAGTTGACCCTGTCCGAGGAACGACGAGCCGGGTTTCTCGACTATCTGGTGGCGCACAGGGACGAAGTTGTCCATCAAATGTCACGGTCCTACGAGCGGGACAACGATATCCGAAGGATGACAGATAGCTACGATGAGGATGACTGATTAGATGCACGCAGGAAATTCCCAGAGTGGGAGCTGGAAACTGCTCGGACGGAGGTTTTCTCATGACAACGGGAAATGGATCGCCGCAATCTCGATTATCTGACGAAGCTGCGTCGCCACAAGTGTCCAAACCGTGCTATGCTCAGCATCATGAGCACCCTCGAGATCATTCTGTGCGTTTCTGTGGCTGGCTCTGGCAGCGCCGCGTTCGTCTATGCGATTTGGCAGGACCGGGCCAGCGGCCGAAGGCGGCAGGAAAACCCTGAACGAGTGCGGCGCCTCATCGCGGAGCCCTCAAATGCCAAGTGAAGAGCACGACATGGCTGAACAACTCATCGCGCTGGTCAGGTCCTGGACAGCGTCCCACGCTGAGGCCGTCGTCTGGTTTGAAGAGCAGCCACTGCCATCGTTCGGCAATCTAACCCCCGCCGACCTTATGCGGCAAGGGCGTGCGGATGCGGTGAGGGCTTACATCGACCGCATTGCTGTCGGCGGCTACAGTTGAAGCTACAGAACCTACAATTTGCGCGTTTGCAAAATTTCAATTCACCACTCCGGGTCAGTCTATTGCCCTTAGAGGTCCTGGTGAGTGAAATCGATGCATCAAGCGCAATGTCGTAACCGGCGTCTGCGCCCCAACCTTGTAGCGCCTCTCCCGTGCTGCGAGATCTTTCACATTTCACAAGAGGAAGTGCGTCCCGCAATGTGCGCTATAAATTCGCTTCTCAAATCGCTGGGCGCGGAGAACTACGCGTCGGGTCACCGGCGCTGGCCGGTTAAAGCCAAGGCCCGGGCAGTGGCGGATACGCTTGAGCCGGGCGCGACAGTGAATGGGGTGACAGCGCGGCATGGAATCTTGCCAAACCAGCTTTCGGCCTGGCGCCGGCTGGCGAAGCAGGGGTTTCAGGGCGTAGATGGCTGTTCGGTGCACAAGCTATGTTTTCCGCGGGTGTTCATTTTTCAGTCGATCACTTGAGCTTCTCCTGTGCGAGCGAAAGACAGCGTCAGCCATGCTTCTTGCTATCGAGCAACAATCGTTAGACTTTGGAAACTCCGAGCACGGCGAGTGTATGGAGCGAAAAAATGTGCGCACAGTTAGCGAAGAATTATCCGCATGATTGCGCCGTAAGTCCTTAATCTGTAGTCGAGGGATCGAAAAAATATGCGCACCCCTACACGGGGTGATGGCGGCCGGGTGTTTCGGCGCCGGCGCCGGCAACATCGGCTGCACTGACATGGACACGTCTTACAGGTATGATCCGCTCGGATCGCCGGGCAAATTCGGCGCCGACGAGCACAACGCCCATACGCAACCGGATGGCACCTATCATTATCACGGCAATCCGATGGCGTTGTTCCGCCAATCAGGCGCGACCGAGCCGTCTTCGGTGATCGGTTCCGATGCGGACGGGTTTCCGATTTTCGGCAGCTTTATCGCGGAGGGTGGCGCGGTGCGGCCGGCAAGGTCGAGCTACCAGCTGAAATCCGGCCAACGCGATGGCGGCCCGGGCGGCACCTACGACGGCACCTTCATCGATGACTGGGCCTATGTCGAAGGCTCAGGCGACTTCGACCAGTGCATCGGGATGATGCAGGACGGCGTCTATGGCTATGTCGTCACCGAAAGCTATCCGCATGTGATGGCCTGCTTTAACGGCACACCGGACCCGTCGTTCCAGAAGCGACGTCGGTCACGCCGGGGCAGGTATCCGGTCGCGCTGGGGGCCATACCGGGATTGAGAACGGGAGTGCGTATGGACGCGCACTCCCGACAGTCATATCAGTCTGTGGCAAAGCAATAGAACAGCCCGTCGCCGCCGGTGCCGCGCAAGTCCTCCAGCCCACAGCCGCGCGATCCATGTGCGGCATTCCACGATGTCGGGCTGTCGCCGCCGCCGGTCCGGTCGTGGTGACCCACCATCGCCGAGCCGTCAGCCGAGGCACTTGTCCAATCCATGCAGGCATCGCCGGACAGGACACCTTGATCGTCCGAGCCAGTCAGAATGTCATGGCGGTTCGGATCGTCGCCACGACCGTTGACCACCGCCCCTGTTTCATCGAGCGACACGGTCTTGGACAGGTTGTTCGCCTCGGAATGCAGATCGTCGACGCCCGCGGCGACCTGCTCGCCATTGGCATTCATCCATGGACCGCTGCCGATCCGGTCACGGGCATTCTCGGTGCTGGTCGACAGATACGCGGCCCAGGTCTTGCCGGTCACACCGGCGGCTTCGGCCAATGCGCTGCAGTGGGCGTCAGCGCCGTCGATCCCGCCGAGGTCGGCACCATTGCCGGGGTTCACGCTGGTAATGAAGAAGCTCATGGACTCGTCTTGTGCTGACGCGGCCGCAGCCACCGAAAGCGTCACAGCCGTGGCCAAAATTCGTGTAAATTTCATTTGGTTACTCCTTGTGAACAGGGTCAATAACGCACCCGTTAAAAGTCGACGGTACCGCCGGGGCGCATTGCACATGCGGCAACATTTCGTGATCGGCGGATATCTGCCTGCCGGGGCGACGATCCGGCACAGATGGATCGGTAAAGTTGTGCAAGGCGGCATCGTCGCGTTGCCCTCACCCCGCGCGTGCCGCATTCTTATGGTCCGGGGCGACGCTCCTGGGATATTGAGGCACCATGGTCAATTTGTACGAGTGGCTGACGCGGCGCGCGCTCAACCTGTCCGATCCCTACGTTCTTGGCGCGGGCACGGCGCCGGCCAAGGAGGTCTGGCCCTATCTGAAATCGCACCTGCCGCCGCTGCGTCGTGTGCTCGTGCTCAGCGTGATTGTCACCGTGCTGACCGCAAGCGTCGAGGTCTGGCTGATCAGCTATGCCGGCCAGCTGATCGACATGCTGGCCGGTACGCCGCCGGCCGAGATCTGGGAGCGGCACAGCCTCAGCCTGATCCTTGCCGGTCTGACGATCGTCCTGCTGCGTCCCTTGTCGCAATTCGCGCGCTATGCGGTGAACGACATCGGCTTTTCGTGCAATGTCGCCAACCTGTTTCGCTGGCGGGCGCATGACCACCTGACCCGGCAGTCGGTCGGCTGGTTTCAGGAGGATCTGGCCGGACGCATCGCCTCGCGGCTCGTCCTGATGGGCAATTACGCCTCCGATGCGATGTTTCAGGCGATCAACGCGGTCGCCTTCGGCTTTGTCTATGTGATCGGCGTGGTGATGCTCTTGGCGGGCACCGACATCCGGCTGGCGATCCCGCTGTTTCTCTGGATGGCGCTCTACATCGGGCTGATGACGCTGATCGTGCCGCGCATGGTGCACGCGATGGAGGCCTTCAGCGCCGCCAAATCGGAGCTTCTGGGCAAGGTTGTCGATACCTTCACCAACTTCGACACCGTCAGCCTGTTTGCCCGCCGCGCAGACCTTGAGGCCGATCATCTGGCGGCGCTGGAGAACACCCGCGAGACCCTGTTTCGCGCGCGTCAGATCGGGCTTGCCCTGCGCACGGTGACGGTCTGGCTCGAGGGCATCATCATGGTGGGGATCGTCGGCTACGGCATCTGGCTCTGGAGCCAGGGCAGCGCCAGCATCGGTCTTGTCAGCGCCGCGGTGGCGCTGTCATTGCGCATCACCACCATGGCCGAATGGCTGCTCGAAGCGGTCTGGCGAATATTCGAGCAGGTCGGCTCGATCCGCGAGGCGCTGCACACCGTCGCGCAGCCGCTGGTCATCCCGCATGACAGCGAGGCACCGGCTCTGAAGGTGACGGCAGGCGAGATCACCATCGCCGGCGCACGGCACCACTATGGCAAGGGCCGCGGCGGGTTGATGGGCGTCGACCTGCACATCGCGCCGGGCGAGAAGGTCGGGCTCGTGGGGCCGTCGGGTGCCGGCAAGTCGACGCTGGTCAACCTGATCCTGCGGTTCTACGAGCCCGAGGCCGGCGAAATCCGGATTGACGGGCAGGACATCCGCAAGGTCGATCCCGAGAGCCTGCGGCGCGCCATCGGCATGGTCAGCCAGCAGGCCGCGCTGCTCAACCGCTCGGTGCGCGACAACCTGATGCTGGGGCAGGAGGGGCTGTCGCAAGAGCAGATCGAAGCCGCCGCCCGCGAGGCCCGCGCGCATGAGTTCATCTGCGATCTCAAGGACGGCCGGGGCCGCACCGGCTATGACGCGCATGTCGGCGAGCGCGGGGTGAAACTGTCGGGCGGTCAACGCCAGCGGATCGCGCTGGCGCGGGTGATGCTCAAGAACGCGCCGATCCTGATCCTCGACGAGGCGACCAGCGCGCTCGACAGCGCGGTCGAGGCCGAGATCCAGGACGCGCTGACCCATGTGATGGGTGACAAGACGGTGATCGCCATCGCGCACCGGCTGTCGACGATTGCCGAGATGGACCGGATCGTCGTGCTGGACGAAGGACGTATCGTGGAAAGCGGCACCCATCGGGAGCTTCTGGCCGCGGGCAAGCTTTATGCCACGCTATGGAACCGCCAGTCCGGAGGGTTCATCGGCGGCTCTGTCCAGGCTGGACTAAAATAGCCAGACGCTTCGTTTGGGATTTCTTCGCGGACCCCTGCATTGGAGTTGCAAGCTGGTGCGGGATCCGCTCGACCCCAAGCCACAGACCTGCACCCCGCGGGACGGGCCACGGCCGGTCTGGCGTTTTGCATATCCGCCGCCGACCTTATAACACTCGGCACATCGCCGGCGGGCGCGCAGCCCCTCGGCACCTGTCAGGAGGCCGGACATGGAACTTATCGCAAAAGCCACCGCCGTGGTCGGGGGCGCCGTGGCGCTGCTGCGCCGCATCGGCGCGCCGTCGCATCAGGCGGTGGGCCAGAGCCCGCAGATCCCCGAAGCGAAATCGCAGGGCATCATGACCCTGAAGATGCCGGTCGCCGCCGGCTGGGCCGAGGGCCACCTGCCGACCTGCGCGCCGGGGCTCAAGGTCAACGCCTTCGCCACGGGGCTCGACCATCCGCGCTGGATCGAGGTGCTGCCCAACGGTGATGTGCTGGTGGCGGAATCCAAGGAAGAGGCCGGCCCGCCGAAAACCCTGATGGACCACGCCGCTCAGGCGACGATGCGCCGGGTCAAGGCGATCGGCAAGAGCGCCAACCGCGTCACCCTGTGGCGCGATGCCGATGGCGACGGCGTGGCCGAGCAGCGCGAGGTGTTTGTCGAGAACCAGAACCAGCCCTTCGGCATGGCGCTGGTGGGCGAGCGGTTCTACCTTGGCAATACCGACGGCATCGTGCGGTTCACCTATCAGCCGGGTGCCACCGCGCTGCGCGGGCCGGGCGAAAAGCTGGTCGATTTCAAACCGCATGGCCATTGGACCCGCAGCCTGATCGTCTCGCCCGATGGCACCAGGATCTACGCCGGCGTCGGCTCGCTGACCAATATCGCCGATCAGGGGATGGAGGCCGAAGAAGGCCGCGCCGCGATTTGGGAGCTGGACGTCGAGACCGAGGCGGCGCGGGTCTTTGCCTCCGGCCTGCGCAACCCGGTCGGCATGGCCTGGGAGCCCGAGACCGGCGTGCTCTGGACCAGCATGCCCATGAGCACGGCGGCCATGGC
>NZ_JAXMOX010000058.1:0-23684 GCF_034669605.1 Leisingera sp. | reverse complement strand
AGGCGGAAAAGCCCGACCTCAAGATCGGCGTCGCCGGCTGTGTCGCCCAGGCCGAGGGCGAGGAGATCATGCGCCGCCAGCCGCTGGTGGATCTGGTGGTCGGCCCGCAAAGCTATCACCGCCTGCACGAGATGGAAGCCAAGACGCGGGAGGGGGAGAAGGTGCTGGATACCGATTTCCCCGAGGAAGACAAGTTCGAAAAGCTCAAGAACCGCCCCAAGGCCAAGCGCGGCCCGACGGCGTTTCTGACCGTGCAGGAAGGCTGTGACAAATTCTGTGCCTTCTGCGTGGTGCCCTATACCCGCGGTGCCGAGGTGTCGCGCCCGGCGGACCGCATTCTGACCGAAGCCCGCGATCTGGTGGAGCGCGGCGTGCGCGAAATCACCCTTCTGGGTCAAAATGTGAACGCCTATCACGGAGCCGGCCCCAATGGCGACCTGACCCTGGCGCAGCTGATCTGGGAACTGGACAAAGTCGACGGGCTGGAGCGTATCCGCTTCACCACCTCGCATCCCAATGACATGCAGGATGACCTGATCGAGGCGCATGGCACCTGCGCCAAGCTGATGCCCTATCTGCATCTGCCGGTGCAGGCGGGATCGGACAAGATCCTGAAGCGGATGAACCGCAGCCATACCGCCGAAAGCTACCTCCGCCTGATTGAGCGCATCCGCGCCGCGCGGCCCGACATCCTGATCTCCGGCGACTTCATTGTCGGCTTTCCGGAAGAGACCGAGGAAGATTTCCAGGCCACCATGGATCTGGTGGAAGAAGTAAAATACGGCACTGCCTATTCCTTCAAATATTCGACCCGCCCAGGCACCCCGGCTGCCGAACGTGCGCAGGTCGATCCGGCCGCGGCCGACGACCGGCTGCAGCGCCTGCAGGCTCTGCTGACCAAGCAGCAGCGTGAGGTGCAGGACAGCATGGTTGGCCGCGAGGTTGGCGTTCTGTTTGAAAAGGCGGGCCGTCTTCCGGGGCAGATGGTTGGTAAATCCGACTACCTCCATGCTGTACATGTCGCTGATTGCAATCGTGCGGCGGGCGACCTGGCCCGGGTGCGCATCATTTCCTCTGGTGCAAATTCACTGGCAGGGGAATTGATCGGCTGAAGCTCCCGCCGCAGCGCGAATCTTTAATCCTCCTTTATAGAAACTGTTGTACATCCGTTTCTCCGGATTGCGCAGGTGAGTCCCGATTGCATCGGTTCCGGCGACAATTTCCCTTGGCTGCTTTAAGTGTCCCGAGAAATGCGATTAATCTGCACGGAATAACTTTCAATTTAGCAGGTATATTACATAAATTTCAGATAGTTTGTCCCTTATGGCCTGAGCGGTGGGCACATTAGCGGCAAGCGCGCTGGGGGAACTTAGGTGAAGGAAATCTGGTTGTGTTGACTTACAAATTTGACAAAGCGATTGCGCTGGCCGCCGCTGCTGCGGCCGCACTCAGCATCGCCGCCGCGCCTGCCAGCGCGCAATCCGGGCAGCGGACCATCAAGGGCGAGCGCTATGTTCCCACCATCTGGGTTGACCCGGACGGCTGTGAACATTGGGTGATGGATGACGGAGCCGAAGGGTTCATGACACCGCATGTGACGCCGGATGGCAAGCCGGTCTGCCGCCGCGGCAATATCTGCGGCGTGGTGCCGGCAGATCAGTTTTTCGCCACGGACAAACACCACATCAATGCAGCAGGCCGCCAGCGTCTGGGGGAATTTTTCCAGCAGGCAAAATCCAATGGCGCCCGCGCTTTTGTCATTGCCGGCCACACCGACAGCCGGGCATCGGATGAATACAATATCCGCCTGTCCGAGCGCCGCGCCCATGCCGTGGCTCAGGCGGGCCGTTCGGTGGGCGCGCGGATCAGCGATGTGCGCGCCTATGGTGAACGTGATCCGCGGGTGCCCAACACCAGTGCCGGAAACATGGCGCAAAACCGTCGCGTCGAAATCTATTGCCTGCGCTGAGGGGACAAAATCATGCTGATGCGTAAAACACTTGTGCTCCTTGCCGCTGCCGCCGCTGTATCGGGCTGCACGGATGCCTTTGACAAAACCCGCGACCAGCACGCCGGCGATGGCTCCTCCAGCCATCTGTCGAACATGACAGCCGGCATCTGGGTGGATCCGCAGGGCTGCGAACATTGGATCATCGACGATGGTCTTGAAGGCTACGCCGATCTGCGCCGCACACCGGACGGCAAGCCGGTCTGCAACAGCAACCTGCCGCGCAATGTTGCCACTGGGCCGTTCAAGAGCGGCTCCACCTTTGCCGACCCGCTGTAGGAAACACTGACAACCGTGATTTGCAGCCGCCCTCCCGGGCGGCTGTTTTGTTTCGATTGCGTGAATTTCTGCCGCTGGATCTTGCGCAGAATTCACTTCGCAGGCAGACTGAAGCTGTAACCTCTGACTAAGGAGATCAGCTTGGCCATCAGTGCCCTGAATGACGCGCAAGACCAGTCCGCAACCCACGAAGTGCTGCTGGAATTTCCCGACAACCGATTGCTGATCGACCTGTGCGGCGAATACGACCGCAACCTGGCTGACATAGAACAGAAACTGGGCGTGCAGATTGTCCGCCGCGGCAACCAGCTGTCCGTGATGGGGGAGGATTCCGCGCGGGAACAGGCGGCAGCTGTGCTGACGGCGCTGTATGACCGGCTGGAAACCGGGCGCAGCGTCGAAACCGGCGATATCGACCGCGAACTGCGGATGAGTCCCGAAGCCGAGAGCGCCGAACCTGACGGCCAGTTGCAAATGTTCCGCGGCGGCCGGGTGGAAATCAAGACCCGCAAGAAACTGGTGGAACCGCGCACCGAAGCACAGAAGGCCTATGTGCATTCTCTGTTCGAAAACGAACTGGCCTTCGGCATCGGCCCGGCCGGCACCGGCAAGACCTATCTCGCCGTGGCCGTCGGTGTTTCCATGTTCATCACCGGCCATGTCGACCGCATCATCCTGTCCCGTCCGGCGGTGGAAGCGGGCGAAAAGCTCGGCTACCTGCCCGGAGATATGAAGGATAAGGTTGATCCTTATATGCAGCCTTTGTACGACGCGCTGAACGACTTCCTGCCGGAAAAACAGGCAGCCAAGCTGATCGAGGAGAAACGCATCGAAATCGCGCCGCTTGCTTTTATGCGGGGACGCACCCTGTCCAATGCCTTTGTGGTGCTGGATGAGGCGCAGAATGCGACCACCATGCAGATGAAGATGTTCCTGACCCGTCTGGGTGAAGGCTCGCGTATGGTGATCACCGGCGACCGCACCCAGATCGACCTGCCGCGCGGGGTGCAATCGGGCCTGGCCGATGCCGAACGGCTGCTAAAGGCGATTCCCAAGATCAGCTTCAACTACTTCACCGCCCGCGACGTGGTCCGCCACCCCCTTGTGGCGGCGATCATCGAGGCCTATGACGCCGATGTAAAATCGACCTGAGGCCTGAAGCCGCCGCGCTCTTTTCATCTATCCGGAAATACTCCGGGGGTGCGGGGGCCAGCCCCCGCATTGACAGGCAGGACATGACGCTCGACATCACCATCGAAGACAGCCGCTGGCAGGAAGCCGGGCTTGAGGCACTGGCCGGCGAGGCCGTCTCAGCGGTTCTGGCGCATTTCGTGTTGGACCGGGAGGACTGCGAAATCTCTCTTCTGGCCTGCGATGATCTGCGCATTGCCGGTCTCAACGCAGAATTCCGGGAAAAAGATAAGCCGACAAACGTGCTTAGCTGGCCCACCGAGGATCTGGCCGCGGAGGCGGATGGCGGCACCCCGGCGCGGCCCGAGGCCGATTTCACCGGCGAATATCCGCTGGGCGACATTGCGGTGTCTTACGACACTTGCGCCCGTGAAGCCGCGGCAGCAGGAAAGCCGCTGGGCGATCATACCCGCCATTTGATCGTTCATGGAATGTTGCATCTTCTCGGGTATGATCACATTCGTGAGCGCGATGCCGCACTGATGGAAGAGATTGAGGTGCAGCTACTTGGCAAAATGGGTGTCGCGAACCCATATATGAGTGAGGACGCCTCATAAGCGAGGCATTTGGATAGGATCAATGGGCGACATAGAAGGCAGTTCTAACGCGGCGCAGGGCGCGCTGCAGAACATAAATGGCACGGCAGCGGAAGCGCCGGCCGCCGGGAAAACCAGGTTCTGGGCACGGCTTTTCGGGGCATTAAGCTCGGAGCCGCTGCCCCAAGAAGACAGTGGCCGCGAACAGCCCGCTGCCGGGACGGAACCGCCCGGCATGATGAACTTGCGCCGGCTGCGGGTCGAGGATGTTGCGATCCCCTCTGCGGAAATCGCTGCCGTGCCGGTCTCGATCGCCAAGAAAGACCTTGTTGGCATTTTCCGCGAAAGCGGGTTTACCCGGATTCCGGTATATGAGGGCACGCTGGACACGCCACTGGGCTTTGTCCACCTCAAGGATTTCTCCCTGAATCATGGCTTCAACGGCGGCACGTCGGATTTCGAACTGTCCCAAATGCTGCGCCCGCTGCTGTTCGTACCGCCGTCGATGCCGATCGGCGTGCTGCTGACCAAAATGCAGGCCGAGCGCCGTCATATGGCGCTGGTGATCGACGAATACGGCGGCGTTGACGGGCTTGTCACCATCGAGGATCTGATCGAGCAGGTCGTCGGCGAGATCGAGGATGAGCACGACGCGGATGAGCTGCAGACCTGGTTCGAGGAAAAACCGGGATGCTACATCGCGCTTGCCCGTACGCCGCTGCCGGAGTTTGAAACCGAGATCGGCCAGTCTCTGACCAGCCACGATGACGTTGACGAAGAGGAGATCGAGACCCTGGGCGGGCTGGTCTTCATGCTCTCGGGCCGGGTGCCTGCCCGCGGCGAGGTGATCGAACACCCCGAAGGCGCCGAATTTGAAGTGATGGATGCCGACCCCCGGCGGATCAAGCGGTTGCGGGTCCGGCTGCCGGACGCCGCCGCATGATGACAGTCAGGCTGCGGCCGGCGGTGCGGCAGCTCCGGCCGGCCCGGGCCGGGCTGGCCTTTGGCGGCGGCGCGCTGGCGTCTTTGGCCCTTGCCCCCTGGAGCTTTTGGATCGGCCTGCCTGTTGCCTTAGGGGCCGCAGGCTGGCTGGCGCTGCAGGCTGCCACGGTGCGGACGGCGATGCTGGCCGGCTGGCTGTTCGGGCTGGGGTATTTTGCTTTTGGCCTGTCCTGGATCCTTGAACCTTTTCAGATCGACCCGGAACGCCATGCCTGGATGGCGCCATTTGCGCTGTTCTTTCTGGCGGGCGGGCTTGCGTTGTTCTGGGGGGCGGCCTTTGGACTGGCGGTTCGGTTCAGCACCGGCGCCTGGAGGATCCCGATGCTGGCGGCCGCCTGGTCCTTGGCGGAACTTGGCCGCGCCTATCTGCTGACTGGCTTTCCCTGGGCGGCTTTCGGCCAGTTCTGGATCGACACGCCTGCTGTGAATCTGTTGCCTTGGACCGGCCCGCAGGGGCTGGCGCTGCTGACACTTGCGGCCTTCTTGCCGCTGGCATTGCTGCGGCAGGCCCCGGCTGGAGCCTTGGCGCCGCTGGGTCTGGCGGCAGCCGCCGTTTTTGCCGCTCCCGCGCCGCCGCAGACATATCCAACAGGCAAGACCGTGCGAATCGTTCAGCCCAACGCACCGCAGGATTTGAAATGGCACCCGGATCACCGCTGGGAATTTGTCCGCCGCGCTGTTGCTTTTTCTGCCGGAACACCGCGCCCGGACCTGATTGTCTGGCCGGAAACCGCGGTGCCGCAGCTGCTTAATTATGCGGATGACACCCTGCGGGCCCTTTCCGAAAACGCGGGCGGGGTTCCGGTGCTTCTAGGCATCCAGCGGGAAGAGGCGGGCGCTTATTACAATTCTGCAGTGCTGCTAGACGCGGATGGCCAGCCCGCCGCCGCCTATGACAAGGCGCACCTGGTGCCGTTCGGCGAATATGTGCCGTTTGGCGACGTTATGGCCCGGTTCGGGATCTATGGCTTCGCATCGCAGGCTGGGGCAGGTTATGCCGCCGGGCCGGGGCCGCAGGTAATGGATCTTCCTATCGGCAGCGCCTTGCCGCTGATCTGCTATGAGGCTGTTTTTCCACAGGATGTGAGCGCCGCAGACACCCGCCCGGACATGCTGGTGCAGCTCACCAACGATGCTTGGTTCGGCACCCGCTCCGGCCCTTACCAGCATCTGGTGCAGGCGCGGATGCGGGCGCTGGAGCAGGGGCTGCCGATGATCCGCGCCGCAAACACCGGGGTTTCGGCGATGATTGCGCCGGATGGGGGGATGCTGGACAGCCTGCCATTGGGAGAAGCAGGGTATATCGATGCCGACCTGCCCGCACCGCTGCCGCCGACGTTCTACAGCCGCACCGGTGACTGGCCGGTGTTCCTGCTGTGCCTGTTCGGCGCAGTGGCCGGATTCTTTTGCTCCCGCGCCCTTGCTCCGCGGTCATAGCGGGTTAACTCTAAACGAATATTGATTGACCCGCGCGGATGAGCCGCGTACTGCGGCCTGATACCTGCCACAACGGCTTCCTGGCGTGGCGGGCTGAACCCAATGGAGCACTCTTTTCATGACCCGTATGAACTACACTTTCACTTCGGAATCGGTTTCCGAAGGCCACCCGGACAAGGTTTGCGACCGCATTTCCGATGCGGTGCTGGACGCGTTCCTGGCGGAGGAGCCCGAAGCACGGGTGGCAGCTGAGACTTTCGCCACCACCAACCGTGTTGTCATCGGGGGCGAGGTTGGCCTGTCCGATCAGGACAAGCTGCACGACTACATGGGCAAGATTGACGAGATCACCCGTGCCTGCATTAAGGACATCGGCTACGAGCAGGACAAGTTCCACCACGAAACCGTGGAAGTGACCAACCTGCTGCACGAGCAGTCCGCGCATATCGCCCAGGGCGTGGATGCGTCCGGTGATAAGGACGAAGGTGCCGGCGATCAGGGTATCATGTTCGGGTTTGCCACCAATGAAACCGATGCGCTGATGCCTGCGCCGATCCAGTATTCCCACGCGATCCTGCGGCGCCTGGCGGAAGTGCGCAAAAACGGCACTGAGCCCGCGCTGGGCCCGGATGCCAAGTCGCAGCTGTCCGTGGTCTATGAGGGCGGCAAGCCGGTGGGCGTCAGCTCGCTGGTGCTGTCGACCCAGCATCTGGACGAAAGCCTGACCTCGGCCGACATTCGTGCGCTGGTGGAACCCTACATCCGTGAAACGCTGCCCGAAGGCTGGCTGACGGACGCCACCGAATGGCATGTGAACCCGACCGGCAAGTTTGTGATCGGCGGCCCGGACGGCGACGCTGGCCTGACCGGCCGCAAGATCATCGTGGATACCTACGGTGGTGCGGCCCCGCATGGCGGCGGCGCGTTTTCCGGCAAGGATCCGACCAAGGTGGACCGGTCGGCAGCCTATGCCGCGCGCTATCTGGCCAAAAACGTGGTCGCTGCGGGCATGGCAGAGAAATGCACCATTCAGCTGTCTTATGCCATCGGCGTGTCCAAGCCGCTGTCGATCTATGCCGACACGCACGGCACCGGAGAAGTGGATGCCGCAGCGATTGAGAAGGCGATCGACCAGGTGATGGATCTGACCCCACGCGGCATCCGTTCGCATCTTGGCCTGAACAAGCCGATTTATCAGCGCACGGCTGCTTATGGCCATTTCGGCCGCAACCCGGAAGCGGACGGCGGCTTCAGCTGGGAGCGCACCGACCTCGCTGAGGCGCTGAAGAAAGCGGTCTGAAACCGGACTGACCAAAACAGCAGAGCGGGCCGCGAGGTCCGCTCTTTTTCGTTTGGGAGATGCTCTCGCCCGTTTCGGTGCATTCAGGGGCTGCGCCTCATCCGTTGGGTCCAGCGCGGTGCTGCAGCGCGGCGGACCGGTCAGCATTGCTGACCGGATGTTTAGCGCGCGAAACATTGCGGCAGAATGGCTGACCTTTTTTCAGGCTGGAAGACACAGGCGGGCTGCACCATATTGCAAGGCAGTGTGTTTCCAAGTGCCGGGTTCGTAATGTTGCGGGTGATGATTGTTTTTTTCTATCTGGTTCTGGCGTCGGCTGCAGCCGCCAAAGAAGCCTTGCCGCAAAAGTTCAGCCTGCAAGGCAGAACGCTGGTTTATGACACGGAACGGGAAGCGGATGAGGAACTGGCGGAAATCACCGAACAGGATATCGGGCGCCTGCAGGAGATCCTGAAGAAAAACCCGGAAATCACAGAGCTGCAGCTCAACAGCGTCGGCGGCAGTATTTTTGCCGGGGAAGAAATTGCCGGGCTGGTGCTGGACTACGGGCTTGACACCTCGGTTGACGGGGAGTGTATCAGCGCCTGTGTTGATGTCTTTCTGGCCGGCAGCCGGAGGCGGATGACAATCGGGTCCAAAATCGGCTTCCACCAGCGCAGCTGGTCGGCGGCAGAAGTGCATAAATACTACCGGAGCGAGCGGAAAGCGCAGCGCTGGGCGACGCCTTTTGAGTTCGGCTCGTGGATCTATTTGGATACGCAGCAGGAGATTTTTGACCATCTCAGCTATATGGTGGAGCGCGGCGTTGATCCTGGTTTTGCGATCGAGACACTGCGGACGGATCCCAACGGGGAATGGTATCCCAGCCGTCTACGGTTGATTGCAGCAGGGGTTTTGCGGGAGGTTCTGCCGGGCCGGCGCCCCTAGCCGGCTTGACTCCGGCTTGACCTGGGGCGCCGCTTGCGGCAGAGCAGCGGCCAGCCTTTCAAGAGACGCCCTGAACAGGAGCCCAGACGCATGTCCGGCGACCAAACGCCCCGCGACGACCAGCCCAAGCTAGCCCGGCCCGCTGCCGCCAATGCGGCCGATAAACACGCCAGCGGCGCGCCTTGGCGCAACTTCTATGGCCGCTTCAAAGGCAAGACCTTGAAGGACAGCCAGAAGCGCTACCTGAACGAGGATCTGGCGAGCCTCAGTCCCGGCGCCGTGGACTGGGATGTAAACCCGGACCGAACGCCGCTTGACCTTGATGCGCTGTTCGGCGGCAAGGATGTCTGGCTTGAAATCGGCTTTGGCGGCGGCGAGCACCTGGTGCATCAGGCCGCAAGCAACCCGGATGCAGGGATCATCGGCGCCGAGCCTTTTATCAACGGCGTGGCAATGCTGCTGGGCAAGATCCGCAAAGCCGGTGCAGATAGTATTGCGGTGCATCCCGGTGACGCGCGTGATCTGATGGATGTGCTGCCCGAGGCCTCGATTTCGCGTGCCTTCCTGCTGTATCCGGACCCCTGGCCCAAGGCCCGCCATCACCGCCGCCGCTTTGTGACGCAAGAGCATCTGGAGCCGCTGGCCCGCTGCCTGAAGCCGGGCGCGGTCTTCCGGGTGGCCACCGATATTCCCGACTATGTGCGCCAAACCCTGGAGGAGGTGCCGAAAGCCGGCTTTGAATGGCTGGCAGAAGGGCCGGCCGACTGGCGCAAGTCCTGGGATGACTGGATTTCCACCCGCTATGAGCAAAAAGCCCTGCGCGAAGGCCGTACGCCGCATTACCTGACCTTCCGCCGCCTGGGCTGAGGGGGCGGGCCGGCAGCGGCCAAAGGCTCTGGACCGTCCAGCACCAATCCGATACCGATAGCGCCAACGTATGCAAGCAGCGACAGACGAAGGAAGCCCCATGTCCGGACACGGCACGCCCATCCCGATGACCTCGCACCGTGCTGACCCGCTCAAGGGCGTGGCAGAGGTGCCCGGCGACAAGTCGATCTCGCACCGTTCGCTGATCCTGGGGGCGCTGTCGGTGGGGGAGACCAGGATCACCGGCCTTTTGGAGGGCGAGGACGTTCTGGACACTGCCAAGGCGATGCAGGCCTTTGGCGCCGAGGTGGTGAACCACGGCGGCGGCAACTGGTCTGTGTTCGGCGTCGGCGTTGGCGGTTTTGCCGAGCCGGGCAACGTGATCGACTGCGGCAATTCCGGCACCGGGGTGCGGCTGATCATGGGGGTGATGGCCACCTCGCCGATCACTGCGACCTTCACCGGCGATGCCTCGCTGAACAAGCGCCCGATGGCGCGGGTCACTGATCCTCTGGCGCTGTTCGGCACCCAGTCCGTGGGCCGCTCCGGCGGGCGGCTGCCGATGACCATTGTCGGCGCGGCGGACCCGGTTCCGGTCCGCTATGAGGTGCCGGTGCCGTCGGCGCAGGTGAAATCCGCGGTGCTGTTTGCCGGCCTCAACGCGCCCGGCAAGACCGTGGTGATCGAAAAGGAAGCCACCCGCGACCATACCGAGCGGATGCTGGCGGGTTTCGGTGCCGAGATCACCACCGAGGATACTGAAGAGGGCCGCGTCATCACCCTGACCGGCCGACCCGAGCTGAAGCCGCAGGTTATCGCGGTGCCGCGCGATCCGTCATCGGCTGCTTTTCCGGTCTGCGCCGCGCTGATCACGCCTGGCTCTGACGTGCTGGTGCCGAACATCGGGCTGAACCCGACCCGGGCGGGCCTCTACTACACCCTGCAGGACATGGGCGCGGATCTGACGTTTGAAAACATGCGCGAGGAGGGCGGCGAGCCGGTCGCAGATCTGCGTGCGAAATACTCGCCCGACATGAAGGGCATCGAAGTGCCGCCAGCACGCGCCGCTTCGATGATCGACGAATATCCGGTGCTGTCGGTGGTTGCTTCCTTTGCGGAAGGCAAGACCATGATGGCCGGGGTCAAAGAACTGCGGGTCAAGGAAAGCGACCGGATCGATGCGATGGCCAAGGGCCTGCGCGCCAACGGCGTGACGGTTGAAGAGGGCGAAGATTGGTGGGAGGTCACCGGTCTGGGCATCTCCGGTGTGCCGGGCGGCGGCACCTGTGAAAGCGTCCTGGACCACCGCATCGCCATGTCCTTTATGGTGATGGGCATGGGCGCGCAGAAGGCGGTTTCGGTCGATGATGGCGGTCCGATTGCCACGTCCTTCCCGATCTTTGAGAGCCTGATGGGCGGATTGGGCGCCAAGCTGGAGCGCGCATGAGCGAAAGTTACACCATAGCCGTTGACGGGCCGGCTGCTGCTGGCAAGGGCACGTTGTCCAAGGCACTGGCGGCCCATTACGGTTTCGGCCATTTGGACACCGGCCTGCTGTACCGCGCCGTCGGGGCAAAAATGCTGGATGGCGCGGCCCCGGTCGAGGCGGCGGTGAACTTGACACCCGAGGAGCTGGCGCGCGATGACCTGCGCGGGCCGGAGGTGGCGCAGGCAGCCTCCAAGGTGGCAGTGATCGCCGAAGTCCGCGCCGCACTGGTGGATTTCCAGCGGGCCTTTGCCCGTCGCGCAGGTGGTGCGGTGCTGGACGGGCGCGATATCGGCACTGTGATCTGCCCATATGCGCAGGTGAAGTTTTTTGTCACTGCCAGCGCCGAAGTCCGTGCCCGGCGGCGGTTTCTTGAACTGGCCGCGGCCGGCAAGGTGACCACGCTGGACGAGGTTCTGGGCGATGTGAAGGCCCGGGACGAGCGGGACATGAACCGCGCCGAGGCGCCGCTCCGCCCGGCACCGGATGCCATCCTGATCGACACCAGCGATCTGAGCATCGAGGAGGCCTTGGCCAAGGCCATCGAGGTGATCGAAGCCCGCCGCGAGGCCGGTGAAACACTGGCGTAAACATCACCGATCCAAAAAAACCCGCAGCTGACGCATCAGCCGCGGGGGCAAGGGCAAGTGGTACAGAGTGCGCTGACAGCTGTGTGCTTGTTCCGGTCCGATTGGCGGTCTGCGGTTTTTGCGGGCCCCGCCGCATCTTCCAGGAAGGCCGCGCGGGTGGCGGCGTTCAGGCACAGTTTGCCATCGTTCACCGGATACTGGCCCGGGTCTCCATCGAACTTTTCGCCGACCGATACGCCGTAGGAGAAGAAGCTGCCGTGCGGCGGCCGTTCCCGCCGGCCTAGCCCTTTGTGGAGGAAGCCTGACGCGGCGGCGCAGCAGCCTGTGGGCCTGTATCTGCAAGGACGCGCCGTATGGGCCAAAGTATTCGGAACTGCCGATGGCTTGGGGGCGGCTTGGCCGGACCGTCAATGCGGCCCATGCGGTCCGCACGTTGACAGGTACGAATTTCAGCCCGTACCCCGGTCACGGCAATAAATTTCGTCACAGCGGAGCGGGAAAAATACGCGCCAAGCCGTGTTTGGCAGAATAAGGTCGCTGCATTCAGCCTGGGGGAACGCATATGACCAGCTTTCAGGACCGCCTGACCGCGCTGCGCCGGAACTTCCACCGGCATCCGGAACTTGGCTTTCAGGAGGACCGGACCAAGGCCAAGGTGGCACAGCATCTGCGCAGTCTCGGGCTGGAGGTGCATGAAGGGATTGGCGTTGTCGGCTTGCTGCGGGCCGGCACAGGAAACCGGGCCATCGGGCTGCGGGCTGATATGGATGCGCTGCCGATAGCAGAAATCTCCACCCATGATTATGGTTCTGTAACGCCCGGAAAAATGCATGCCTGCGGCCATGACGGCCATATGACGATGCTTCTGGGCGCCGCCGAACGGCTGGTGCAGGAGCAGGGGTTTGACGGCACTGCTGTGTTCCTCTTCCAGCCCAACGAAGAACACGGGCTGGGGGCGCAGGCAATGATTGCAGAAGGCGTGCTGGAGCGGTTTCCGATTGAGGAGGTTTATGCCATCCACAATCTGCCGGGGGCGCCGGTGGGGCAGATCTCGACCCGGGCGGGCCAGATCTGCAGCAGCGAGAGCCTGTTTGAAATCGCAATCAAAGGGCGGGGCGGCCATGCTTCGATGCCGCAAGCCGGGGTCGACGCGATCACTGTCGGGGCCGAGATGGTGCTGGCATTGCAGACCATCGTCTCGCGCAAGCTGGTGCCGGGGGCGGGCGCGGTTGTGTCGGTCACAGAATTCCTGACCGACGGCCAGCGCAATGTGCTGCCGGGCCAAGCGGTGCTGAAGGGCGACGTGCGCGCACGCATGCCTGCGGACCGCGCGGCAATAGAACGCTTCATGCGCCAGATTGCTGCCGGTGTTGCTGCCACCCATGCGGTGGAAGCCGAGATGAGCTTCAACACCGAATTCAGAGAGACCATCAACGCGGCAGGCCCGGCCGAGGCTGCCTGCCGCGCAGGCGAGGCTGCGGGCTGCGAGGTGATCCGCGACCGCCCGCCGATGAGCTTCTCTGAGGATTTTGCCCATTTCGCCAACGCGGTGCCCGGCTGCTTCCTGCTGCTGGGCAATGGCGAGGAGGGCGCGCACGGCCAGCCGCTGCATGCGGCGGATTATGATTTCAACGACGCTCTGCTGCCGATTGGCGCCGAGTTCTGGGTGCAGCTGGTGCGTGACCGGCTGCCAGAGGGAAAGGACTGACGATGCTTGAACAATTTGCCGTTGCCCTGCGCCACACGGCAGGAAACCCAAAGTCCGGCGACGCCGCCTATACCGTTTTGTCCGAACAGGATTTCTCCGGTGCCTGTGCGGAAATCACCGCCTGGGAGGGCTATGAAGGGACGCCGCTGGTGTCGCTGCCGGGCTTGGCTGAAAAAATCGGCGTGGGCCGGATTGACTACAAACACGAAGGGCCGCGGTTCGGGCTGGGCAGCTTCAAGGCGCTGGGCGGGTCATATGCCGCTCAGCGGGTTCTGCAGCGCGAGCTGAGCCGCCGGCTGGGCAAGGACGTCAGCCTGGAGGAGATCCGCAAGGGCGCCCACAAGGACGCCTGCGCCGGCATCACCCTGGTGTCTGCCACTGATGGCAACCATGGCCGCTCGCTGGCCTGGGGCTGCCTGCGGTTCGGCGCGCCCTGCCGGATTTACATCCATGCCGAGGTCAGCGAAGGCCGGGCCGTCGCCATGCGCGAATTGGGCGCCGAGGTGATCCGGATCGCTGGCGATTATGACGACTCGGTTCTGCTGGCCAAAAAGGAGGCGGAGGAAAACGGCTGGTTCGTGGTCTCTGACACCTCCTGGGAGGGCTATACCGAACCGCCGCGCGATGTGATGGCAGGCTATGGCGTGATGGCCCGCGAAGTCTGCGAAGCGCTGGAGCAGGCGCCGACCCATGTGTTCCTGCAGGGCGGTGTCGGCGGGCTGGCGGCCTCGGTCGCCGCGGCACTGCGGCAGATTTATGCTGTGCAGGCACCGCGGGTTGTGATTGTTGAACCCGAATTGGCGGCCTGCCTGTTTGACAGTGCGTGCAACGGCAAGGCGACCAATTTCGCAATTCAGGAAGAGACCATCATGGCGGGCCTCTCGTGCGGCGAACCTTCTGAAATGGCGTGGGAAATCCTGGCAGAAGAAGCCTCGGACTTTTTGACCATCCCCGACAGCATTGTCGCCCCCGCAGTGCGGCTGCTGGCCAATGCGGAAACCGGCGATCCGGCGGTTGAGGCCGGCGAAAGCGCCGTGGCGGGGCTGGCTGCCTTGATCGCGGCATGCCAGTCTGCCGGGATGAAGAATACGCTGGGTCTGGATGAAAACGCGCGCGTGCTGCTGATTGGTTCCGAAGGTGTCACCGACCCGGCGATCTATGCCGCGATCATGGCAGGAAGGGACAATGTCTAAGGTGCCGGTGCGCGGTTTTCCGGAGGCGGAGTTTGCCGCGCGGACCCAAAAGGCGCAGACGCGGATGGCACAGCAGGGGTTGGATGGGCTTTTATTGCTGACAGAGGCAGAGGTCCGCTATTTCAGCGGTTTTCATACGCTGTTCTGGCAAAGCCCGACCCGGCCCTGGTTCCTGTTTGTGCCGCCTGAGGGCAAGCCCGTCGCGATCATCCCGGAAATCGGCGCTGACCTGATGCGCCGCACCTGGATCGAGGACATCCGCAGCTGGAGCGCGCCTGCACCGGAGGACGACGGCATCAGCCTGCTGACAGAGCTGCTGTCGCCGATTGCCGGGCGCGGTGGCAGTGTCGGTATCATGAAAGGCCATGAAACCGCGCTGCGGATGCCATTGGGCGACTATGAACGCTTAATGGCAGGCCTGCCGGGACTGAGTATCGCGGATGCAACGCCGCTGGTGCGCAGCCTGCGGATGGTGAAATCCACAGCGGAGATCGAAAAGCTGAGCCATATCTGCGCCATCGGCTCGCGCAGTTTTGCGCAGGTCCCGCAGATCGCCCATGAGGGGCAGCCGTTCGACGATCTGTTCCGCGCCTTCCGCCGCGAAGCACTGGCGCAGGGTGCGGACGACGTGCCCTATCTGGTCGGCGGCGCCGATCAAGGCGGCTACAGCGATGTGATCTCGCCGCCGACCAGCCGGCCGCTGCAGGCGGGCGACATCGTGATGCTGGACACCGGTTCGACCTGGGACGGCTATTTCTGCGATTTTGACCGCAACTTTGCCATCGGCCGCGCCGATGATCTGTCGCGCCGGGCTTATGATGTGCTGTGGCGGGCGACCGAGGCCGGGATTGCTGCTGCCAAACCGGGGGCGACCTGCCGGGATCTGTTCCAGGCCATGCAGTCCGTGATTGCGGAAATGGACGATCAGGGCGGCGATGTCGGCCGCCTGGGCCACGGGCTGGGGATGCAGCTGACCGAATGGCCCTCGCACGCGGCTTTTGACGATACGGTGATCGAGGAAAACATGGTGCTGACGCTGGAACCCTCGCTCGGCTACGGCGATGGCCGTATCATGGTCCATGAGGAGAACATCGTGGTGCGGGCAGATGGCGCAGACCTGCTGACAACCCGCGCCGCGCCTGAACTGCCGGTGATCTGAAGGAGGATCCGCGATGAAGCTCCCTTATGACACGGACGCCGGCATCGGCACTCGCGCCACGCTGGGTGTGATCGTGCTGGAAACCGATGAGACGCTGGAGCCGGAGTTCTCCCGGATGATGGCGCGGGAAGGGGTGGCGCTTTATCACAGCCGCATTCCGATGGCACCGGAGATCCGTCCGGAAACGCTGGCGCGGATGCTGGCGGACCTGCCGGCCTCGGCCCGGCTGCTGCCGTCCTCGCGGGACTTTGATGTGATTGGCTATGGCTGTACCTCGGCGTCGACGGTGATCGGCTCAGCCCAGGTGGCTGAGGCGGTGCAGACGGTCCTGCCCAAGGCCAGGGTGACCGACCCGCTGGCGGCAATCATCGCGGCGGGCCGGGCGCTGGGCGCCTCCCGGCTGGGGTTCGTCACGCCTTACCTGCCAGAGGTTTCTGCGCAGATGCGGTCCAATTTGGAAGACGCGGGGTTTGCAATCGCAGGCTTCGGCTCGTTTGAGGAAGTGGACGACCGGGTGGTGGCGCGGATCACCGAGGCGGCAATTTCGGACGCCGCCAAGCAGGTGGTAAAAGAGGGCGATTGCGATGCCATTGTGATTTCCTGCACCAATCTGCGCTGCCTGCGGGTCATTCCGGAGATTGAGGCACAGACCGCGGTGCCCGTTGTCTCCAGCAACCAGGCACTGGCCTGGCACATGCTGCGCCTTGCTGGTGTCACAGAGCGTCAGCCGCAATTCGGCAGGTTGTTCACACGGGGGCTGGCGCCCTGATAGATACAATGGTTAGGGATTTGTCAGCTGGCATTTTTGGTTCTGAGCCGGTTTTCAGTGCCGCGCAAACTGCGCTTGTAATCCCTGCGCAGATCGCCGCAGATTGCCAGTCGAAATCTGTCTTGTGCCTGCAAGGATGCCCAAATGCCTGCCACCCGTCCCAAGACCGGCCCCGCAAACCGGAACGTCCTGTTCATCATCATTGACCAGCTGCGGGCAGATTGCGTGTTCGGCGCGCTGGCCAGGCATGTGGAGCTGCCGAACATCCGCGCATTCATGAAGGATGCGGTGACGTTCAAACGGCATTTCTCGGTGACCAATCCTTGCGGCCCGTCGCGTGCCTCGATCCTGACCGGGCAGTATGCGATGAACCACCGGTCGGTGCGCAATGGCACGCCTCTGCGCCACGACACGCCGAACATTGCCACCGAGATGCGCAAGGCCGGCTATATGCCGATGCTGTTCGGCTATACCGACACCTCGCAGGATCCGCGCGCCTTTGACGCCAATGACCCGGCGCTGCGGACCTATGAATTTCCGATGAACGGCTTTCATGAGATGACCGAGATGCGGATGGAGATGTCCTATCCTTGGCAATCGCATCTGATGAACCGGGGCTACGGGTTCGAAAATTACTGGGACGTCTACAAACCGGTTTCACCCGATGGCGGCGCACCGAAACTGAACGATCCTGCGCTTTATGCGGCGGAGGACAGCGATACCGCGTTCCTCACCAATTCCTTTCTGGGCAAGATGACTGCCTATCACAAGGAAAGCTGGTTTGCCCATCTGACCTATATCCGGCCGCACCCGCCGCTGGTGGCGCCGGCGCCCTATAACACGATGTATGATCCCGCCAGCCTGCCGCTGCCGGTGCGTCTGAACAGCCCAGAGGCTGAGTGCAGCCAGCATCCCTTCTTTGATCCGCTGCTGCGCAACAGCGCTATCGCGGGCATTGTTGAGGGGTTCCCGGTTCTGGAGCCGACCGATGACAATATCCGCACCCTGCGCGCGCTCTACCTGGGGCTGGCGAGTGAGGTGGACCACCATGTCGGGCGGGTGATACGGTTCCTCAAGGATAGCGGCCAGTATGACAACACCATGGTGGTGATCACGGCAGATCATGGCGAGATGCTGGGCGACCGCCATTCCTGGGGCAAGATGACGGTCTATGACGCGGCTTATCACACGCCGCTGATCATCCGGATGCCGGGTAATGAGGACAATGCCGGTGCCTGCCTCAGCCAGATCACCGAGTCGATCGATGTGACGCCGACCATTCTGGACTGGGCCGGGCTGAAGATCCCGAACTCGATGGACGGGCGGTCGCTGCTGCCGCTGTTGCAGGGAGACGACCCGCAGGACTGGCGCCAGTATTCCTTCTCGGAGCTGGATTTCTCGGAGCCGCAGAAGCCGACGCTGTGGCAGCAGGCGCTGGGCACCTCCCCAAGCGACAGCTGTCTGGGGATCCTGCGCGATGCGCGGTTCACGCTGGTCGAGTTTGCCTCTGATCTGCCGCCGATGCTGTTTGACAGCGAAGGGCAGGGGGAGCTGGAGAATGTGGCCGGACAGCCGGCATATGCCGCTGATCTGAACCGGCTGACGCGGTTGATGCTGCGGCACCGGATGAAAAACATGGATCATACGCTGTCGCTTATGTCGATCACCCCGGATGGCGTACGCGCCGTGTCCCGGGTTCCAGGGCAGAGATCCTGACCGCAGCCTGCTGCAGCTCGCAACGCATGACGTAAGGCGCCCCGGATCCCAGACCGCAGACCGGGCGCTGCCTGACTGATGTGTTGTGCTTAGACAAACCAGTCGTCGGTCAGGCTATCACCCGGCTTCACCCCTCTCAGATAGGCGATCTGAAACGCATCGTCACCGCCCTCGCCGTCGGCGTCATACTCCAGCCAGACCGTACGGCTGTCGCTGAGGCTCAGCTTGCCGCTGGACAGGGCGTCGCCAAGGCTGGCGCCCAGATCCAGAAGCAGCCCGTCTATGTCGAGGGCATCTCCATCGCGTAGTTTGAAATCGCCGATGGTATCCCCTGCGTCCTCGGCCGCGGTAAAGACAAACACATCGGCATCTCTGCCGCCCTTGAGGTAGTCCGCCCCTGCACCGCCTTCCAGCCGGTCCAGGCCGGAGCCACCATCGAGCGTGTCCATTCCGGCGCCGCCCGAAAGTTCATCGTCTTCCGAACCGCCTTTGATCTTGTCGGTGCCGTCGCCGCCGCTGAGGGTGTCATTGCCACTGTTGCCTTTCAGGAGATCGGTACCTTCCTGGCCGCTGAGGCTGTCGTCCCCTTTGCCGCCATCCAGTTTGTCGTCCCCGGCACCGGCCAACAGCGTATCGTTCCCTTTGCCGCCTTTGATCTGGTCCATGCCGCTGCCGCTGCTGAGCATATCATTGCCGTCGCCGCCATCAGCCCTATTCTTGCCGTCGCCAGCCGAGAGCGTGTCATCCCCCATGCCGCCTTTCAGATTGTCCTCCCCGGCGCCGCTGGTGATCAGGTCGTTCCCGTTGCCGCCATCCAGCTTATTGGTGCCGTCACCGGCGTATATCGTGTCATTGCCATCACCGCCTTTAATGCGGTCCTGTTCGCTGCCACCGGACAAGCTGTCGTCGCCTTCACCACCGTCCAGTTTGTTTTCGCCATCGCCGGCGTACAGCGTGTCAGCTCCCTCGCCGCCAGCCAGCTTGTCGTTGCCGCTGCCTGAGGTGAGAGCATCATCCCCGGCGCCGCCGTCCAGCTTGTTGTCTCCATCACCGGCAGACATAGTGTCGTTGCCATCGCCGCCTGACATTTTGTCATTGCCGCTGCCGCTGGACATGCTGTCATTGCCGCCGCCACCTTCCAGTCTGTTTGTGCCCTCGCCGGCCGCCATCGTATCATGGCCTTCGCCGCCTGACAGAAGGTCTTTGTCACTGCCGCCGGTAATGGCGTCGTCACCTTCGCCGCCGTCGATCCGGTTCTTGCCATCGCCGCCGTCCAGATTGTCATTCCCGCCGCCGCCATAAATCCGGTCTGCACCGGCTCCGGCCGTGACAGTGTCATCGCCGTCTTCACCGGACAGGAAGTTTCTCCCGCTGCCGCCATGGAGCGTGTCATTCCCGCCGCCGCCATAGATATTGTCGTTGCCGTCTGCGGCGGTCAGGCTGTCATCGCCCAGGCCGCCATTGATTTTGTTGTTGCCGATGCCGCCGTCCAGCGTATCATTGCCGCCGCGCCCCTCCAGAAGATCGTTGCCGCCACGGCCTTCGATCAGATTTGCAAGCTCGTTGCCGTAGCCCTTATCTGACCCGCTGCCGAGAATGGCGTTCTCAATCTCGGAGCCGTCACTGATTGTCAGGCTCTTGGAACCTATTTTTCCGGCTGCCCCGCTTGCCAGGTCGACTGTCGAGATCCGCGTGACAGCACTAAGGTCCAGGGTGTCAATTCCGCCATTCGTGTCAGTGACGGTTCCAAGCTGCTGGGTCCATTGCGTCGCGAAGGTGTCGTCAAATACATATGTGTTTTCAATGGTTTTCGGAGTTGGATCCGGGTCAGGAGTCGGGTCCGGGTCCGGGTCAGGAGTCGGGTCGGGGTCCGGTGCCGGATCGGGTGCCGGGTCCGGATCAGGTGTGGGGTCCGGTGCCGGCCCCGGGGTTGCGGAAGTGTTGATGATCTCTGCCGGGTTGGCATCCTCGGTCACGCCGGCAAGAAAGACTAAAAGGGTATTGCTGCCACCATGAGAAATCTTCAGCCATGATCCGCCGCTGCCGGCCTGCAGCGTAACGACGCCGTCGCCTGCGGGATCATCTCCTCCATAGCCAATTGCTTGCAGCAGTTGCGCGATGCTGACCCTGTCGCCTGCTGCCAGATCAAAGTCAGCAATGGAATCGCCGGATTCGCTGAGGCTGCTGTATACGAACCGGTCTGCGCCGCTGCCGCCGGTAAGGAAGTCTGCGCCGCCGCCGCCGATCAAGGTATCGTTGCCGTCACCGCCCTCGATCTGGTCATTTCCGGCGCCGCTCTCCAGCTGGTTGGCCGCCGCGTTGCCTGTGATATGATCGATACCCGAACCGGTGACCGCGTTTTCGATCACGGTGCCGCGGGCAATGGCGAAATTGCCGGTCTTTCCGTTCAGGCTGGAAAAGACTTCCTCATTCAGATTCAATGTCTGATTGTAGGTGCGCGAGCCCAGGTCGATCAGGTCGATACCGCCAGTATCGACAATCGCCACGCCGAAGCCGCCGTTCAGATCCATGCCGAAGCGGCCAGTGGTTTGACCGTCACCATAAGTGGTGTTGCCCGTTTCGATGTTCACCGGCGTGCCGTAGAGATGGTGAACCGCCGCGATGTCAGCAAGCTGAGCGGTTGCGAGATAGGAAAATGAGGCATTCACTGCTGTATTTTCGGCTTGACTGAAATAGGACATGATCGACATTTGCCAGCTGTCATTGGCAAAATGCGCGTCCGAGCCGTAGCTGGCGCTGCCGTTGTAATTGCCGGTATGGCCCAGGCCGAGGGCGTGGCCGATCTCATGAATGTAAGTTTGCAGGTAGTAATTGCCGTACTGGGCCCATGCATCGTCGATATTGATGCTGGAGCTCAGAATTGTGCCATTGCTGACCGAGGAGCTGGCATAGGCCCCGGATTGGTTATCGTCGAAGGTGATCTTGGCGCTGCCGCTGGTTTCGACGAATTCAATTCCGGTGAGCGCGGTCCAGCTTTCCAGCGCCTTGCGTGCGGTATCTTTGCCGGTTCCATTCAGCCCGCTGAGGTTCACAGTGAGCTGACCGCCGGTTTCCACATCAAAGGACCGTTCTGTGCGGCCAGTCGACTGCCAGTATCCCTTGTACAGATATTCTGCCACCTGATCGACGGTATAGGTGGGTTTGCTGCCGGCCGGCTGGCCTGCTGAACCTGAGCCGCTGCTGGCGGTGTTTTCGGGAATTCTGTGATTGGCTTGACCGCAATATTCACACATGTCCGTGTTCCATCCTAGATCTATGAATTACAAAGGGAATTCAGTGTGCTGAAGCAACTTTCCGGCAAAGTCCGAGAGATCGTCCGCAGTCAGCTGCCCATCCATGACCGACTGTTCGATGACAGGGCCTTGGCCGCTGCGGCCGTCGCTGTGCTGCCAGGCCAGGCTGCCGGAGATCCAATCAGCCGCCTGGTTCTGTTCAACGAAACGCAGGGTCAGGTCTGCGCCGGTCTGCTGTCGGTCTGCAGCGGAAATCGTGGCACCGGGGAATGTCTTCTGCAAGCCGTTGGCCAGCGCTTTGCAGAGCGGCAGTTGCAGAGACCCGCTGTACTGCAGCTGAACAGTCCGCAACGGGCTGCCGGATACCGCAGTGCCAGTGATCAGCAGCTGGATTGCGCCGGAACAGCTGGAAAGATCTCCAGGTGAAGTCATTGGGAGTGTGCTCGCTCAGAAGGTCGAAGGATTAGGTTCAGTCCCGCGCCGTTCTGGCTGCAGCTTCAGGTTTAGCCGCCGATTGGGGCTAAATGGCGGTTGCGATCCTGGCAACATTAAGACGTCATTAACCGCCATTAACCATGCAGCAGGGAAAGGATGACAGCGCAGCCCTGTCGGCACCTGCGCTGTTATTGCAAATCATTCTCAATTTCATTGACAGTTGAGAATGATTTGCAATAACGATGCATCACAGACATCTTCAAAACGGAGAATCGGATGTTCCCGAACCTGCTCAAGACAGTTTCCGCCGCCGCTTTTGCGGCCGCTGCTGCCAGCGCTGCCATGGCTGAAGACAAGATGAAGGTGGTCACAACCTTTACCGTTCTGGCAGATATGGCGGCCAATGTGGCGGGGGATGCCGCCGAGGTGGTCTCGGTCACCAAGCCCGGCGCCGAGATCCACGGCTATGAACCGACGCCGCGCGATATCGTGCGGGCCTCCGATGCCGACCTGATCCTGTGGAATGGCATGAATCTGGAGCTGTGGTTCGAACAGTTCCTGTCCAACATGAAGGATGTGCCCTCGGTGACGCTGACCGATGGAATCGATCCGATCCCGATCGGGGCCGGCTCCTACGAGGGCAAGCCCAACCCGCATGCCTGGATGGGTCTGGATAACGCGCTGATCTACATAGACAATATCGTCGAGGCTTTTGCCGAGCACGATCCTGAAAACGCCGCCGTCTACGTCAAGAACGCCGGCGAATACAAGGACAGGCTGCGCGCCACGATTGAGCCGCTGCGCCGCGCCATTGCCGAAATTCCCGAAGACAAGCGCTGGCTGGTGACCTGCGAAGGCGCCTTCAGCTATCTGGCCCGCGACTTCGGCATGAAGGAGCTGTACCTGTGGCCGATGAACGCCGATCAGGTCGGCACCCCGCAGCAGGTGCGCGCGGTGATCGACGGGGTGCGCGCCAATGATATCCCGGTGGTATTCTGCGAAAGCACCGTCAACACCGCTCCGGCCGAGCAGGTGGCCCGTGAAACCGGCGTGGCCTATGGCGGTGAGCTTTATGTCGACTCGCTCAGCGAAGCGGACGGTCCGGTGCCCACCTATCTGGACCTGCTCAGGGTCACGTCCCAAACCGTGGCACGCGGTCTGACCGAGGTCACCAACTGAGCCTTTCAATGAATATGCTTTTGCCCCGCAGCACGTGCTGCGGGGCGTTTCATTTCACAAAGCACATATTCTGTGTGTAACTCTGCAGGACAGCCCATGCTTGATGCCAGTGAGACCCGCATTATGAATGCCAGCGCCACGCCCGCCGATGACGGGATCGCCGCCAAGAACGTCACGGTGACCTATCGCAACGGCCATACCGCGCTGTGGGATGCCAGCTTTGCCATTCCCCGCGGCACCGTCACTGCTCTGGTTGGCGTGAACGGGGCGGGAAAGTCGACCCTGTTCAAGGCGATCATGGGGTTTGTACCGGCCGCGCAGGGCGAAATCAGCATTCTCGGCATGACGGTGAAGCAGGCCTTGCGCAAGAACCTGGTCGCCTATGTGCCGCAGTCCGAGGAGGTCGACTGGGCCTTTCCGGTGCTGGTCGAGGATGTGGTGATGATGGGCCGCTATGGCCATATGGGGTTCCTGCGCCGCCCCAAGGCGGCGGATCACGAGGCCGTCGAGCAGGCGCTGCACCGGGTCAACATGCAGGATTTCCGCCACCGCCAGATCGGCGAGCTGTCCGGCGGCCAGCGCAAGCGGGTGTTCCTGGCGCGTGCTTTGGCGCAGGACGGGCAGGTGATCCTGCTGGAAGATCGGAAG
>NZ_JAXMOX010000057.1:0-23757 GCF_034669605.1 Leisingera sp. | reverse complement strand
AGGTCTCCTGCACCAGCCCTGCAACCGGTGCGGCGGCAGGAACGACCACCTGATAACCCGAATGCGTCTCCAGAAACTGCTTCAAGGCAGCCCCAAAGACCGGCGCCAGCCGCGATATCTCAGAGCGCCGCGAACCTGGCAGCGCCAGCACAAAGGGCGCGTCCCCCAGGCCAAACTCCTGCCGGAACGCAGCAACCTCTTCGCGCGTAGCCTGCGGCTCGGCTACCACCGGGTGGCCGGCAAAGTCGCACGCCATCCCGGCCGCTTCCATATAGGGCGGCTCAAACGGCAGCAGCGCCAGCACATGGTCGATGACCTCCGCCATTTTTGCCGCCCGCTTCGGGCGCCACGCCCAGACCGAGGGCGCCACGTAATGAACCGTGCGGATATTGCTTTGCGCTTTGACCAGCCGTGCCACCCGCAGAGAAAAATCCGGGCTGTCGATGGTGATAAGCACATCCGGGCTGGTCTCAAGCACCGCATCGGCAGTTTCCCGGATCCGGCGTTTCAGGTGGCGGTACTTCGGCAGCACCTCGGCCAGCCCCATCACCGACAGCTCGTCCATCGGGAAACGCGAGACCAGCCCCTGTTCCGCCATCAGTGCGCCGCCGATGCCGTCAAAACGCACTCCGGGTGCAAGCTGTCTCAGCCCTGCCATCAGCGCTCCGCCCAGCCGGTCGCCCGAAGGCTCCCCGGCCAGAATGAACACCCGCAGGCTCATGGCGCGCGCAGCCACAGGAACAGGCCAAGCCGGTCACAGGCCGAAATCACCGCATCCTGGTCCAGCACAATGACGCCGGCTGCTTCCAGTGCAATACCGGACAAGCCTGCCTTGGCTGCGGCCTCCACTGTCCAAACGCCAATAGTCGGGAGGTCAGCGCGGCGGTCCTGCGCCGGTTTCGGCGCCTTGAACAGCAATCCGCCCTGCCCGTCCGGGCGGTGCAGCAGCGAGGCCAGCATCCAGTCGGTGCCAAAGATGTTCTCGACCGCGATTGCCTGCTGTTTGCGCACTGCACAGGACTGGCCGATATCAGCCGCACACATGGCGGCGACAATCTCGGCCCCCCGCGCAGCATCCGCCTTGTCCAGCTCGCCCGGCTGCACCTTGGTCGGCACGCCTTCTGCCATCAGCAGATCAGGTGCCACCTCATGGGCGGCAAGGACTGTGAACCCGGCCTGTTCGAAAATACCGATAATGGCCCGCAAGGCACCATCGTCGCCAGCGGCCAGCGCAGCCTGCAGCACCGGAACCAGCGGCATCGTGGCGGCATCAATGGCCGAAGGGTCGATGCTGGGACGGCGCACCGCGCCCGCCATGCAGATCCCGGTCACGTCTGCGGCCTTCAAGCGTTCCAGAAAAGATCCCAGCTGTTCAAACCGGAATGTGATTTCCGCATCCACCGCATCGGGTTCGGACCCTGCCATCGCGCAAACCAGCGGCCTGCCCGGGACGCGGGACAGGACTTCGGCCGGCAGCCCGCCGGTGCCTGCAATCACTGCCAGCATAACCTCAGCCCCCCGGGGTCAGGAAAGAGCGGTCGCTGCCGCCGGTGATAAAGGCGACGATCCGCTGCACGTATTCACTGTCGGCCTCGTCCCCCAACCGCTTGGCGCGCTCCTGAAAAGTACCCTCGCCCTGGGCCAGCATCTGAAACGCGGCGCGCAAGGCGGTGATGTCGCTGCGGGCCACACCGCGGCGCTTGAGGCCGACCAGATTCAATCCGTCCAGTTCGCCCCGCTGCGCCTGCACCAGGCCGTAGGGGATCACATCATTGGTCACCATGGTGACTGCCCCGATGATGGCGCCGCGACCTATGCGGACCCACTGATGAATGCCGGACAGGCCGCCAATGATCACGTCATCCTCCAGCACGCAGTGACCCGCCACCGCGGCAGAATTCACCACGATCACCCGGTCGCCGACCTGGGCATCATGGGCGATATGGCAGCCGGCCATGAACAGACCGTCGTCGCCGATCCGGGTGATGCCACCGCCGCCTTCGGTGCCGGCATTCACCGTCACATGCTCGCGGATGCGGTTGCGCTTGCCGATCACGGTCTTGCACTTCTCGCCCTTGAACTTCAGATCCTGCGGGATCTCGCCCAGCACCGAAAAGGAGAAAACGACGGTTTCGTCGCCGATCTCGGTGTCACCTGTGACCACCACATGGGATTTCAGAACAACCCGGTCCCCCAGCACAACATCAGGCCCCACCAGGCAGAACGGGCCGATCTCGCAGCCCTCGCCGATTTTGGCACCGTCTTCAATAATCGCGCTTGGGTGGATGCTGCCCATATCAGGCGCCCTCCGCCTGGCGGTCTACCATCGCGGTGAATTCGGCTTCTGCTGCCACTTCGCCGTCCACCGTGGCACGCCCCAGGAATTTGAAGATCTTGCCGCCCGGCTTGCCGCGCAGCGTCTCCACATGCATTTCCAGCACGTCGCCGGGCACCACCTTGCGGCGGAATTTGCATTTGTCGATGTTCATGAAATAGATCAGCAGGTCGGTATCGACCAGGTCCATGCCGACGCCCAGCATCACACCCGCGGTCTGCGCCATCGCTTCGACAATGGTGACACCGGGCATGATCGGCGTACCCGGGAAATGGCCCTGGAAATGCGGCTCGTTCATGGTGACATTCTTGATGCCGCGGGCCGATTTGTAGCTGTCGATATCGACCACCTTGTCGACCAGCAGGAACGGATAGCGGTGCGGCAGGATCCGCTGGATCAGTTGAATGTCAGCACTTTGCAGCTCGGTGGTCATGCGTGGTTTCCCATTTTCGTCAATTATGCTGCGCCGTCCCTAGCAAGCAGACGGCCCTTGGGCAAGTTCGCACGCTCAGCGCTCACTCTCCTCAACCATCGCGCCATCGCCGAGCACCGCGTCAATCCGGCCGATTGCAAGGCTGGTGATGTCCGCGGCATCGGCACTCAGAAAAACCGATGCATGGTCCAGAATCGCCCCTGCTCCGCTTTCCCGCATGATCTGCTGCAGCACCGGCAGTGAAGCGGTGATGAACTCCCGCCGGGCGTCCTCACCCATCTGATTGATTTCTCGCAGCTTCTGGTCCTGGCGGCGGCGGGTTTCCTGCACCTTCTGGTCAAAAGCATCGGCCAAGGCGCGGAAGGCGTCCGGCGCCATGTCGCTGCGGCGCTCGGTCAGCTCCAGCTCCTCGGCGCGCAGTTCAGCCTCGATGCGGCGGTTTTCCGCGGTCAGCACCGCGCCCTCGGCCTCGATCTCGCGCTCCACCCGTTTTCCAAAGGCACTTTCTGAAAACAACCGGTCAGGCTGGATGGTGAGGATACCGCTCTGCGGCAGCCCCAATTGGAACTCCCCGGCGGCATTGGGGGCCGGTGAAACCGGCTCCTGGGCAAGCGCCGGCACTGTCCCCGCCCCGGACAGCGCTATGGCAAGACCAAGCGCTGTCCGATAATTGGGCGCCGGCCGCCGCACCGGATCAGAACCGCGCCTGCAAGGTCAGGTCGAAACTTTGCTCCTGGTCAAAATCCTCTTTCTGGAGGGCTTTGGAGAAGTTGAACCTTAGCGGGCCAATCCCGGTGGTCCACAACAGAGAAACGCCAACGACATGGCGGAACGACCGGCTGCGTCCGACTACATTTGCATTGCCGCCACCGGGGTTGGACGTGTCCACATTCTGCAGGCCCCAAAGGCTGCCAACGTCATAGAACAGCGCACCGCGCATCCCCAGTTCTTCCGGCAGGCCAAGGGGAAACTCCGCATCGAAGCGGGCCACTGCATAATAATTGCCACCGAGGAAGTCATTGTAACTGCCTCCGCCAGGCGCGCCGCCGGATTGATCGCGGGGACCGATACCGCCGGGTTCGAAGCCGCGCATGATAGTGGGGGTCAGAACAAACCGGTCAATCGAGCGGCTGGAGCCGTTTCCTTCCCATTGGAACGAGCCAGCCTCCAAGGTTGCACGGATCGTGACTTCCTCGTTCAGAATCTTCTTCTGCGCGACAAGCTTCGTTGTGGTCTTGATATACTCCGAATCTCCGCCCAGCCCTGCATAGTCGGCACCGATTTCAACCAGGAACCCGGCATTCGGATCCAGGCCCGTCAGACGGCTGTCATAGCGGTAGGTGAACCCGACGCCGCTCGACGAACGCTCACCCTGCGCGATTTCATTGCGGATAACCGGGCTCGCCAGGAAGGAGGTCGTGTCGTCATCCTCGTTATCGCTGAACAGCATCTCGTCCGAATCCCACGTATAACGGACCTGAATCGAGGTATCCTCGCCTGTGTTGAAGGTCAGCGCAGGCTGGAAGAAGATCCGTTTGGTGCGGTATTCCGAGAAGCTGGAGTCGGTTTCATTCAGACCCAGATCCAGATCGAACCTAAGATCCCGCCCCAAGAGGTAAGGCTCGGTAAAGCCCAGCACATAGGAATCCGATTCCGTTGCCGTGGCGATATTGAAAGACAGCCGCTGGCCGCGGCCCAGGAAGTTGTTCTCGGTCAGACCGACGCTAACCCCGAACCCATCGGTGACCGAGTACGCGCCGCCAAGGTTCAGGGAGCCGGTCGGCTGCTCCTCGACGTCAACATCGATGATCACCTGATCGGAAGAGCTGCCTTCACGGGTCTCGACATCGGCATTGGCAAAATAACCAAGCGCCCGGATGCGCTCCGCACTGTTGCGGATGGACCGCGGATTGAATGGGTCGCCTTCCACCGAGCGGAACTGCTGACGGACCACCCGGTCAAGCGTTGTGGTGTTGCCCTCGATATCGATCCGTTCGACAAACACCCGCGGCCCGCGGCGCAATACGAATTCGATATCCAGGGTCAGGTCCCGGTCGTTGCGAGTGACCCGCGGCTCAACCCGCAGAAAGTCGATCTCATTGCGAACAGCCAGCCCTTCCATCCGGTCGATCGCATTCTCGACCAGGGTCGGGGAATAGACCACTCCGGGTTTGATCTTCAGCGTTGAGCTGAACAGGTCGGCATCCGCTTCCGGCATTTCGCTTGTCACCGAAATGCTGCCGAACTTGAACTGCTGGCCTTCGGTCACATCAACCACCAGGAAGACCGCATCCCGCTCCCGCGTGACTTCAGCATTGGAACTGTTCACCCGGAAATCCACGTAACCGCGGGACAGGTAGAAATCGCGCAACACCTGCTTGTCAAATTCCAGCCGGTCCTCGATCAGCGTGTCCGAGTTGATGAAACTGCGCAGGAATCCGGCCTGCTTGGTCTGCAGGATCCGGCGCAGGCGGCGGTCGGAATAGACCCGGTTGCCGGTGAAAGAGACCCGCTCAACCTCGATGGTGTCGCCTTCGGAGACCTCAAACACCAGGTCGACACGGTTGTTGCTGCGGCGGATGATACGCGGTGTCACGCGCGACGCCAGACGGCCTTGAACGCTGTAAGCTTCGGCGATCGCGGCGGCGTCGCGCTCGGCCTGCGAGGGGTTGAACACCCGGCGCGGAGCGGATTCGATAATCTGGTCCAGCGAGTCATCCTTGAGACGGCGGTTGCCCTCAAAGCTGATCTGGTTGATGGTCGGGAATTCGGTGACTTTTATCACCAGCGTATTTCCGCGCGGCACCAATTCCACTGTTTCAAATGCGCCACTGTCAAGGATGCGCTGATAGGCGTCGTTCAGTTCGCCCGCGCTGACGGTCTGGCCGCGTTCGATCCCGGTGTAGGCGACAACAGTAGACGTCTGAATCCGCTGATTGCCTTCGACCTGGACCGTATTGAAGCGGTAGCTTTGCGCCTCGGCCGGCAGCGGAGACAATGCATAACCCAGCGCAACCGCCAGAGAAATAGCCGAAACTTTGCGGTACAAGATGTTGATGCCCGTCTTGCGCTCACCACAGGACTTGCCTGCGAACTTCCCCCAAACCATTTTTCAAACCCGATTATTATAGCAGCTTTGGGATGTGCGTACCGGGTTTGAAAGCGCTTGTCAAAACCAACAAAGCGCATTCTGGCGGCAACCGGCACAGCAGACTTGCGCGCCGGTTGCAGGAATCACAATGTGGCGAGCCAGGCGCCGGCGGTCAAGGCGCCCAGGACGGCAAAACCCGTCAGCGCGCGGTCCCGGTTCAGAAGGACCAACAGGCCCAGGCCCCGGTAAGATTGCGTGAGTGTCTGCATGGTCATCCCCCAGTTATCGTCCACCCGTCCGCGAAATTCCCGTCTGGCGAAATCCGCGGATTGATAAAAAGTTAACGGGAGAATGTGGCAGCACTTGGGCGGCAAAATGGCCGCCCAATGCCATCGTATCGGGGCAGTCCGCTCAGCAGAACAGATCATTGCCAAGCGCGAACACCATCAGCGTCAACACGATGGCAATGCCAAGCGACATCAGCACCCGCACCGCCCGGTCGCTGGGCGGACGGCCTGCCACGGCCTCGTAGGCGTAAAACATCAGATGGCCGCCATCCAGCGCGGGCACCGGGAACAAGTTCAGCAGGCCAACAGCGGTCGACAACACCGCGATGAAACGGATAAAGCTCTCCGCCCCCTGGCTGGCCATCGCGCCCGAGGTTTCGGCAATCCCGATCGGCCCGGACAGATTGCAGGTACTGATGGCGCCGGTGATCATATGTTTCAGCCCGGACAGCGAAGTCTCCACCACAGCCCATACCTGATAAGTGCCGGCCGCCAGTGAGGCGCCGAAGCCCGCGGATTCCGTGGCCGGCTCAAACGCCAGGCCGCCTATGATGCCGATCCGCCAGCGGGTAGCAAAGCCGCCATCCGGCTGCGGCTCATCGGTGCGGCGCGGCGCCAGCGCCATCTCAACCTGCTGGCCATCCCGCCATACATCCAGCACCAGCACTTTGCCGTCCGCCGCTTCGACGTGCGCCTTAAGCTGGTCAAAAGACACCACCGGTGCGCCGTTCATCGCCAGTATCACGTCTTCCGGCTGCAACCCGGCATCCGCCGCAGCGCTTCGCGGCACAACACCGCGCACATAGGGCGGGTAAAGATACGGCCCGCTGACGCTGATCTCACTGCTGCCGCGGCGCACTTGATACTCCAGCGGCTGCTCTTGCGGCAGGGCTTTGCGGAAGGCTTCCCAAGCGTCGGGTTCCAGATAGCTTGGCACCGCCAGCCCGCCTGCTGTAATCAGCTCATCCCCTTCCTGCAATCCATTCTCGACCCCCGGGAGCGGCGCCAGCGCGCCAATGGTCAGCGGGTCGCGCATGATCCCCTGGGACATCGCCACAGCGGTAAAGATGATCGCCGACATCACGAAGTTGAACACCGGGCCGGCAGCCACAGTTGCAGTCCGGGCCCACAGGGGCGCGCCATGCATGGTCCGGCGCAGCGCTGCCGGATCGTCAGCCGCAGCCTGCATCGCCTGGTCATCCTTGCCCGAGGCCGCATCGGCATCGCCAAGAAATTTCACATAGCCGCCGAACGGCAGGGCAGCGACCTGCCAGCGGGTGCCGTGCTTGTCCACCCGGCTCCACAGCACCGGGCCGAACCCCAGCGAGAACACTTCCGCATGAATCCCTGACCAGCGGCCAACGATGTAGTGGCCGTATTCATGCACCGCCACGATCACCGACAAGGCGATGACAAAGCTGGCAATCGTGTAAAGAAAACCGCCAAACTGCGGGACAAAAGCAAGTACGTCCAAAGATCTACCCTATGCGTTCTTCTGCGGCGCGTGCCGCCTGTTGCCGGGCGAGATGGTCAACCCGGGTCACGTTATCAAGTGTCATTGCGGCATCGAGGAGGTCACGTTCCGCTGACATGCGCTCCAGCGCGGTCTCGGTGACGGCCGCCATGTCAGTGAACCGGATACGGCCCGCGATGAAGTCATCGAGTGCCCGTTCCTTTGCAGCGTTGAAGGCTGCGCCCATCATGCCGCCGCGCGCCATCACGTCATAGGCGAGGCGCAGCGCCGGGTACCGGGCCGGGTCCGGCGCACGGAAATTCAGCTGGCCGATGCGGGCCAGATCCAGCCGCTCCACCGGCAGGTCCCGCCGTTCCGGCCAATGCAGCGCGTATCCGATGGCGTGCCGCATATCCGGCGCGCCCAGATGCGCCATCAGCGCGCCGTCGGTGAAACCAACCAGCGCATGGACCAGCGATTCTGGGTGCACAAGCACCTCTATCTTCTCTGGCTGGACACCGAAATACTCTCGTGTTTCAATGACTTCCATCGCCTTGTTAAACATGGACGCGCTGTCGATAGTGATCCGCTGCCCCATGTCCCAATTGGGATGGGACGACGCCTGCGCCAAGCTTGCCTTGGGCAGATCTTCCAGCGGCCAATCGCGGAAAGCACCGCCGGACGCCGTGATGACGATCCGCTCGACTGCATCAATGTCTTCGCCGGCCAGCCCCTGAAACACCGCCGAATGCTCGCTGTCCACCGGCAGCAGCCGGGCGCCGTGTGCCGCAGCCGTCTCCAGCAGCAGCCGGCCTGCGCAGACCAGCGATTCCTTGTTGGCCAGCGCCAGGGTGGTGCCGTGTTTCAGCGCCTCCAGCCCCGGAGCGAGGCCGGCCGCGCCGACGATGGCCGACATGATCCAATCAGCAGGCCGGGCGGCAGCCTCCACCAGCGCCGCCTGCCCTGCTGCGGCCTCGACGCCAGTCCCTTCCAGCGCCGCGCGCAGATCCGGCAGGCGGTCGTCATAGGCAGTCACGGCAACATCAGCCCGCAGCGCAACAGCGTCCCGTGCCAGCCGCGCAATATTGGCGCCGCCGGTTAGCGCCACCACGTCATAGGCGTCCGGCGCGCGGCGGATCAGGTCGATGGTGTTCTGACCTATCGAGCCCGTCGCGCCGAAAATCGAGACTTTCCGCATTGTTCTTCCTGTCTGGTTAACCCCAGAGGGCGGTCACGGCCAGGACCATCGCCGCAGCCCCCAGCATGCCGTCGAACCGGTCGAACAGCCCGCCATGGCCGGGAATCAGCCCGCTGGAATCCTTGACACCCATCTTCCGCTTCAAGGCGCTTTCGGCTGCATCACCGGCCTGGCTGGCCATTGACAACAGCACCGACAGCACCACGATGCCATAACCCAGCCCGGCCTGCCCGGCAAAGACCGCGCCCACGACGGCAGCCGCCATCCAGCCCGACGCAGTGCCGCTCCAGGTTTTCTTGGGGCTGACCCGCGGCCAGAACTTTGGCCCGCCAATGGCTTTGCCCGCGAAATAGCCCGCAATGTCGGTGGCCACGACGATACAGATCAGCCACAGCATCCAAGCCAAGCCCATCTGGCCGCGCAGCCAGACAAAGCCGAAACCCGCCAGCAGAACCCACAAGGCAAAGCCGGTGAAATACTGCCGCCGCTCGCGGATCTGGCTGAACCCTGCCGCCACAGGGGCCGCCAGCACCGGCAGCACCCAAAGCGCGGGCAGGAACGACGCCAATAGCAACGCAACAGCAGAGATCGCGCCAAGCTGCAGTGCAATGCTGCTGCGCGCAGGCTGGAGCATGCGCACCAATTCCCACACCATGCCGCCGCTGCACAGCGCAATCAGCACGTTAAACACCAGCCCGCCAGCCCACACGGCATATCCGCCAGCCGCCACCATCACCACGGCAGACAAGGCCCGCGGCAGCAGGTCCGCCCAGCGGCCCCTGGCAGCACTCATGTTTTAACGGCCCCGAAACGGCGGTCCCGGCAGCCATAGCTGTTGCACAGCCTGGCCAGTTCCTCGCCGGAGAAATCCGGCCACAGCGTGTCGATGAACTCGTATTCCGCATAGGCCGACTGCCACAGCAGAAAGTTCGAGATCCGCGCCTCGCCGCTGGTGCGGATCACCAGATCCGGATCCGGCAGCACATGGGTGTCCAAATAACGCGGCAGGGTTTCTTCATCGACTTTGCCAGGATCCAGCCGGCCATCCGCCACATCCTGTGCCAGCCGCTTGGTGGCACGGGCGACCTCGTCGCGACCGCCGTAGTTCAGCGCGATGGTCAGCTGGGTGCCGTCGTTGCCTTCGGTTTTCAGTTCCAGCTTGTCCATCAGGTCGATCAGCTTGGCATCCAGCCGCACCCTGTCACCGATAAAGCGCACCCGGACATTGCGCTCCGCCAGAGCGTTCATCTCCTTGGAGATATAACGCCGGAACAGGCTCATCAGACCGGCGACCTCGGTCTGGGTGCGTTTCCAGTTCTCGGTCGAGAAGGCAAAGATGGTCAGGTATTTCACGCCCAGACCCGGGCAGCACTCGACAACTTCCCGCACCCGGCGCGCGCCGGCATGGTGGCCGAACAGCCGCGGCCGCCCGCGGGCCTGCGCCCAGCGGCCATTGCCGTCCATGATAATGGCCACATGGCGCGGGCCGGAACGGACCGCCGGAGAGTTTCCGGCGGCGCTCAATTGCGGATTTGCATCTCCTGGCATACTGCCGGTCAGACCTGCATGATCTCGGCTTGCTTGGTCTCAAGCGCCTCGTCCACAGCTTTGATCATCTTGTCGGTCAGCTCCTGCACTTCGGCTTCCCAGAACTTCTGATCGTCTTCCGACATGCCGTCGGCTTTGGCCTTCTTGATCTGGTCCATACCGTCGCGGCGCACGTTGCGGATCGAAACCCGGCCATGCTCGGCATACTGGCCGGCAACTTTGGTCAGTTCGCGGCGGCGTTCTTCGTTCAGCTCCGGAATCGGCAGCATGATGATGGTGCCGTTTAGCTGCGGGTTGATCCCCAGCCCGGATTCGCGGATTGCCTTTTCGACCTTGCCGACCAGGCCCTTGTCCCAGACGTTGATAGTAACCATGCGCGGTTCCGGCACGTTTACAGTGCCGACCTGGTTGATCGGCGTCATCGAGCCATAGGCATCCACCATCACCGGCTCCAACATTGAGCCAGAGGCCCGGCCGGTGCGCAAGGATGCGAATTCGGTCCGCAGGTTGGCCATGGCACCGTCCATACGGCGCTTAAGGTCGTCGGTATCCAGTTCAAAATCATCAGACATGCTGCTCTCTCCCCTTATCTGAGGCGGTCTTCCATTGGCTCATAAGCCATTGGAAGGCTGATGTATAGCGATGTCGGCCAGGATTTGCCGCCTCCGGGACCGCATATTGCACCCTTGCCGGTCTCTCCTGTCCTGCAGGAAATTTAGTTTGCCATCAGGCGATTTCACGAAATTGCACTTCCCTGCCAGGGGGGGGCACCGGAGCAGGGAACAAAAAACGCGGACCGCAATGGGCCCGCGTCCTTCATCAAACCTGGATCACGACTTAGCCGTGCACCTTGGTATAGGTGCCTTCGCCGGCCAGTATGCCGCGGAAGCCGCCCGGCTCATCCAGCGGGAACACGATCAGCGGCAGATTGTTGTCCCGTGCCAGCGCAATGGCCGACGCATCCATCACCTTCAGCCGTTTGGCAAAGACTTCGTCATAGCTGATCTCGTCATAGCGGACGGCATCGGCATGTTCCTTGGGGTCCTTGTCATAGACGCCATCGACCCCGTTCTTGCCCATGAAGATCGCCTCGCAGGCCATTTCATTGGCCCGCAGGGTCGCAGCAGTGTCGGTGGTGAAATACGGGTTGCCGGTGCCCGCCGCAAAGATGCAGACCCGCTTTTTCTCCAGGTGGCGCACGGCGCGGCGGCGGATATAGGGCTCCGCAACTTCATCCATGCGGATCGCCGATATCACCCGGGTAAAAACCCCGAGTTCTTCCAGCGCCGACTGCATGCCAAGCGCATTCATCACCGTGGCCAGCATCCCCATGTAGTCAGCGGTGGTGCGCTCCATCCCCTGCGCCGATCCAGACAAGCCGCGGAAGATGTTGCCGCCGCCGATCACCATACAAATCTCGACCCCCATCTCCTGCACCGACTTCACTTCGCGGGCGATGCGCTGCACGGTCGGCGGATGCAGGCCGAAACCCTGATCGCCCATCAATGCCTCGCCCGAAATTTTCAGCATGACGCGTTTATAGGCGGCGGCCGGATGCAGCTCCGGCTTGTCTTGCGGTTGAGGCATGTTGCACTCCAGAAGATGTGAGGGTTAGTTTGCGCGTAAAATGAAGCAAATCGCTGCCGGTTTCAATCCGCGCAGCGCGCTTTCCGTACAGTATTGCGGAACGCGACCTAACAGACGGATCACGCCTGAATGAACCTGCCTGACATCAACCCGGATCTGCCTGTGCTGATCGCCGGGCCCACCGCTTCGGGAAAGTCGGCTCTGGCGCTGGAGATTGCCGTGCGCCAGGGCGGCATCATCGTCAATGCCGATGCCAGCCAGGTCTATGATTGCTGGCGGGTGATTACCGCCCGCCCTTCCGCCGAGGAAGAAGCGCAAGCGCCCCACGCGCTGTACGGGCATGTGCCCTATGATGCAGATTATTCCGCCGGCCATTGGCTGCGCGAAGTGCTGGAGCTGCTGAACGGGCCTGAGCGGGTGATCATCACTGGCGGCACGGGCCTTTACTTTACCGCCCTGACCGAAGGCATGGCAGACATTCCCGCTACCCCAGCCGCCGTGCGGGCCGAAGGCGACAGCCTGTCCCTTGAAGCGCTGCTGGCAGAGCTGGATCCCAAAACTGCATCCCGCATCGACCTGCAGAACCGGGCCCGGGTGCAGCGCGCCTGGGAGGTGCTGAAGGCCACCGGCCGCCCGCTGGCCAGCTGGCAGGATGATACCCCTGCCCCGGCGCTGCCGCTGACCGGCTGCACCGCCCTGGTGCTCAATTCAGAGAAACCTTGGCTGGAGGCCCGCATCCGCAAACGCTTTGGCCAGATGCTGGATCAGGGTGCAATGGATGAGATCGGCGCAATGCAGAACCGCTACGACCCCGCCCTGCCCTCCTGCAAGGCAATCGGCGTTCCCGAACTGATGGCCTGCGCCCTGGGCCGGATGACGCTGGCGGAGGCTGAAGAACGCGCCGCTATCGCCACCCGGCGGTTCGCCAAACGCCAGCGCAGCTGGTTCCGCGCCCGCATGAAAGATTGGCAGCAGGTGACGCTGGCCTGAGCGCCGCCGCCGGCCAGCCAGCCGGTCAGACCAATAAAAATTTAGACGTTTTCCGTTCTGTCCGGCGAAAACTTGCCAGAATCAGGGTTTCATGCCCTTTTGCATCACATCATATTTAATCCTGCGCCTAAGATATCTGATGCCATTTGATCCGAACCTGTCCAGCGACATTCACGCCGCCCCCTTATCCTGGCTTGCCCCCGACGGCGCCTGGCAAACCGGGCTGGCGCACACCCGCCGCGAACACCTGCTGATCTGGATCACCCGCGGACAGGGGCGCATTTGCGTCAATGGAGTACAGCGTGGCTTTGGCCCTTACAATGCTATCTTCCTTCCGGCCGGAACGCTTTGGTCCGCCGAATTCACCCGCCAGTGCCTAGGGCAGGTTCTGTCGCTATCCGGCCCGCTGACGCTGCCCTTCCCCGACACGCCGGTTCAGAAACGGTTCACCAGCCTTCAGGACCAAGTCAGGCTGACCGCCCTGTTCGAAGCCATCAGCCGCGAGCAGGATGCTCAGCACCCTCTCTGGAACCGCTCTATCCAGGCCCATTGCGAACTTGCTGCGATCGCCTTGCACCGGCAACCGGACCCCGCCGGCCCGGCAGCCCGGCAAACCGCGGCGCAACGCCTGTGCCACGCCTACTGCCGCCGCATCGCCGGTCTGCCCGGCGCCCAGGCCGGCATGGCCGGTCACGCGGCTGCCCTGAAGGTGACGCCAACCCACCTGACGCGTGTCTGCAAAGCCGAGACCGGCAAAAGCGCCGCAGCCCTGCTGACCGAGCGCCAGCTGCATGCCGCCCGCTCGCTGCTGATCTACTCTGACCTGCCGATCCGCGACATTGCTGCTCAGCTGGGGTTTGGCAGCGCCGCCTATTTCACCCGCTTCATTTCCCAGCACGCCGGGCAAACACCCAGCGCATTGCGCAAAGCCACCCGCAACAAGTGACAAAAGTTTGATCCGCCTGCAGATTTTTGTATATTTTCCAGCAAGGGCGGATTTCGTTCCAGTCACTGGGCAGTATTGAACAGTATTCAGCAGCATACCGTTTCAAACCGGGAAAACGACACCCAGAATGTCGTAATTTTACCTTCAAACGCCGAAACTGTGCATTGACGAAACGGCATATCTCTGCCCGAATACAGCTATGGGGAAACTTTAATCCTAAGCGCTTAGCAAAAATGCCCGGCACTCCGCTGGGCCAAAATCCGTTTCGCAAGACAAATGACCAAACGGTATAACAGGGAGACTTAAATGACCAATGACACAATTAATGGAGCACCGGTACATTGGGCCGTCAAAATGCACGCCAAAGAAGTGCTCGATGGCAAGCTCGACCGCCGTGAATTCCTGACCCGCGCCACCTCACTGGGCGTCACTGCCGCCGCTGCCTATGGCATGATCGGCATGGCCGCGCCGGCCAAAGCTGCAGAGGGCATGCAAGAAGGCGGAACCCTGCGCGTTCAGATGCTGGTCAAGCCGCTGAAGGACCCACGCACCTATGACTGGTCGGAAATGGGCAATTTATCCCGCGGAACCCAAGAGTACCTGGTGGAATACAACAACGACGGCTCCTTCACCGGCATGCTGTTGGAAAGCTGGGAGATCAACGAGGACGCCACCGTCTACACGCTGAACGTCCGCCAGGGCGTCAAATGGAACAACGGCGACGATTTCACTGCCGAAGACGTTGCCCGCAATATCGCCGCCTGGTGTGACAAAGGGCTTGAAGGCAATTCGATGGCCGGCCGTTTTGGAACCCTGATCGACGCTGACTCCGGCCAAGCGGTTGAAGGCGGTATCGAAGTGGTCGACAGCCACACCGTGAAACTGAACCTGCCGAACTCCGACATCTCGCTGATCGCAGGCATGGCGGATTATCCGGCGGCGATTGTCCACGCGTCTTTCCAAACCAATGATTTCCTGTCCAACGTCGGCACCGGCCCTTACCTGCTGACTGAGCTGGACGTGGGCGTGAAAGCAACGCTGGTGCGCAACGAAAATCACACTTGGTGGGGTGAAGCGATTTACGGCACGCCCGCTTTGGACCGCATCGAATATGTCGATTTCGGCACCGACCCGTCGTCCTGGCTGGCTGCATTGGAATCCGATGAAGTCGACATGCTTTATGAATCGGTTGGTGAATTCATCGACGTGATGGACGGCCTTGGCTACAAGAACTCCGAAGTTGTGACCATGTCCACGATCGTGGTCCGGACCAACCAGCTGGCAGAAATCGACGGCAAAAACCCCTATGCCGACAAACGCGTCCGCAAGGCGATCCAGATGGCTGTCGACAACTCTGTCTGCCTTGAACTCGGCTATGGCGGCCGTGGTGAACCTGCCGAGAACCACCATGTCGGCCCAATCCACCCGGAATACTCCGAACTGCCGCCGCAGAAGGTCGACCCTGAAGGTGCCCGTGCACTGATGGAAGAAGCCGGAATGATGGATTTCGAACATGAAATCCTGTCGATTGATGACGACTGGCGCCGGAACACCACCGACGCCGTGGCCGCACAGCTGCGCGACGCCGGTTTCAAGGTAAAGCGGACCGTTCTGCCTGGTTCGACCTTTTGGAACGACTGGGTGAAATACCCATTCTCCTCGACCAACTGGAACCACCGCCCGCTGGGCGTGCAGATCTGGGCCCTGGCTTATAAGTCTGGTGAAGCCTGGAATGAATTCGGCTGGTCGAACCCTGAATTCGACGCCCTGCTGGAAGAAGCCCTGTCGATCGCCGACGCTGACAAGCGCCGCGAGATCTCTGCCAAGGGCCAGGCGCTGATTCAAGAGGAAGGCGTTACCATCCAGCCTTACTGGCGTTCGCTCTACCGCCACATGCGCGAAGGCGTTGTCGGCGCGGACATGCACGTGTCCTTCGAACACCATCACTACAAGTGGGGCTGGGCTGCCTAGGCCAAGCCCTTCCAGGCTCCTGGCTCCCGCACCGTCCCGGATGGGGCGGTGCTTCCCAGCTAAGACGACAAGAGACCCGCACCGGCAACCGGGTCCGATCCGCCAGACTGACAGGGGACCCTCATGGGACTATTCATTCTCCGCCGTTCAGGCGTGATGCTGCTGACGGCCCTGTGCCTGACGTTCATCGTGTTCTTCCTGACGAACCTCTACCCGAACCTTGAAAAACTCGCCAAGACCCAGGGCAACTTCCGCATGTCGGATGAAGCCGTGGCCAGCTGGCTGGACGCCAATGGCTATGGCGGTTCCATGGTTTCGAAATACGGCCAATGGCTGGGCGTTCTGCCGGGCTGGACCCGCGAGTCCGAAGACGGCTTCAGCGGCCGCTGCATGACTGGCACCGTCTCGGCTGAAGTGGCCGCCGAAGCCTCGACCTTCTGCGGTATTCTGCAGGGCGACTGGGGCTATTCCACCCGTTTTAAGGACGATGTTTCTTCAATCATCGCAGAGCGGCTGGGCAATACCGGCCGCCTGATGTTCTGGGTGCTGATGCTGATGATTCCATCGGCGCTGATCATCGGCGTGCTGGCCGGGATGCGGGAAGGGTCCGTTACCGACCGGAGCCTGTCGACCGCCTCAATCCTGACCACGGCGACGCCCGAGTATGTGTCCGGAGTTATCTTTATCGCGGTCTTCACGTCCTCCACCGTCGGCCTGAAATGGTTCAAGGGCACCGCGACCTCGGCGATGGACAACCCGAATTTTGAAAACTTCTTCCTGCCGGTGCTGACCATTGCGCTCTACGGCATGGGCTACATCGCCCGGATGACCCGCGCCTCGATGACCGAGGTGATGACCGCGCAGTACATCCGCACTGCCCGCCTCAAGGGTGTAAGTTTTCACAACATCGTTCTGAAGCACGCACTCCGGAACGCGCTGATCGCCCCTTTCACCGTCATCATGCTGCAGTTCCCCTGGCTGCTGAACGGCGTGGTGATTGTCGAAACCCTGTTCAACTACAAGGGCTTCGGCTGGATCCTGGTGGAAGCGGCGGGCAACAACGACATCGAACTGCTGCTGGCCGTCTCTGTGGTCTCAGTCTTCGTGGTTCTGATCACCCAGCTGATCTCGGATATCGGCTATGTGTATCTGAACCCGCGTATCCGGATCTCATAAGGAAGGCAGCAGAGAATGGAACCTCTTAGCGCAATTGAAATTGCAGGGCGTATTGTCTACCAGCTGTCTCCTGTCTGGATTTCCCTGGTGATCCTCTACGCAGCCTCCATCGGCTTCAAACGGCGGCTTGGCCTTTACGGCAAGCTGTTTGACAGCCCCATCGGCATGATCGGCTTTGGCTTGGTGATGTTCTGGGTGTTCACCGGCGTCTACGGCGCCATGGACATGATCATCACCCATGACCCGCTGAGCCAGCTTTCGGGCATGAAAAACAAGGTGCCCGGCACGCCGCTTCGCAACCCGGAAGAAGGCCAGTATCAATGGTATCTGCTGGGCGGTGACAACCTGGCCCGCGATGTGTTCAGCCGTCTGGTCAAAGGCGCCTGGGAAGTCATCAAGATCGCTCCGATGGCCGCGGTCTTTGCCTTTATGGTGGGGATCACCCTGGGCCTGCCCGCGGGCTACTATGGCGGCCGCCTGGACACCATCCTGTCCTTCGCTGCCAACCTGATCCTGGCTTTCCCGGTGATCCTGCTGTTCTACCTGCTGGTGACCCCGGAAATCGTCGCCACCGGTGTTCCGAACTATATGGCCATCGTGCTGTTCGTGTTCCCGATCATCTTTGTCGGGGTGCTGCTGAACTCGCGCTATTACACCCGCCCCAAGCTGCGCAACTGGATGCTGCCGCTGGTACTGGGAACCATTATCTGGTTCTACCTGCAGTTGGTCTCGAACGGCGGCTATCTGATCAACACGCCGGAATACGCGATTTGGGGCCTGCCCCGGGCGATGGATATGTTCGACATTCCCGGCGGCATCCTGGTGGTGTTTGTTTCGGTGGTCTTCGTCAACTCGCCCACGGTGTTCCGTATCGTGCGCGGCCTGACCCTGGACATCAAAACGCGCGACTACGTGGCTGCGGCCCAGACCCGCGGCGAAGGCCCCTGGTACATCATGCTGTGGGAGATCCTGCCCAACGCCCGCGGGCCGCTGATCGTCGATTTCTGCCTGCGCATCGGCTACACCACCATCCTTCTCGGGACCCTGGGCTTCTTCGGTCTTGGACTGCCGCCGGAAAGCCCGGACTGGGGATCGACCATCAATGACGGCCGCAAGCTGTTGTCGATCTACCTGCACCCGGCGCTGCCGCCTGCCTTCGCTCTGCTGACGCTGGTTCTTGGTCTGAACCTGTTGGCCGACGGCCTGCGCGAAGAGAGCCTCAGGGATTGATCCGGCTGGGGGGCAGGGCCACCGGCCCCCCAGAGAATTGGAGCCAGATGAAGGGGGCCCTTCCCCTCCCGCTCCAACAGGGAGAATAAGACTATGAGTAAAATGGAAGACTACGACGGCCCGATCCTCGAGATTGAAAAGCTGTCGATCTCCTTTTTCACCCGCCTGCGTGAAATCCCGGCGGTGATGGATTTTTCTGTGGCCGTGCAGCCCGGCGAGGCAGTGGGTCTGGTCGGCGAAAGCGGCTGCGGCAAATCCACCGTGGCGCTGGGTGTCATGCAGGACCTTGGCAAAAACGGCCGTGTCGTCGGCGGCACCATCAAGTTCAAGGGCCGCGATCTGGCCCAGATGAGCAGGAAAGAACTGCGCGGCATCCGCGGCAATGAGATCGCGATGATCTATCAGGAGCCTATGGCCTCGCTGAATCCGGCGATGAAGATCGGCAAGCAGCTGATGGAAGTGCCGATGATCCACGAGGGCGTCAGTGAAAAGGAAGCCTACCAGCGCGCACTGGAAGTGGTGACCGACGTGCGCCTGCCCGACCCGGAGCGGATGCTGAACTCCTTCCCGCACCAGCTGTCGGGCGGCCAGCAGCAGCGGATCGTGATTGCAATGGCACTGATGTCGAAACCGTCGCTGCTGATCCTGGATGAACCCACCACCGCGCTCGACGTGACGGTTGAGGCCGCGGTGGTGGAACTGGTCAAGGATCTGGGCAAGAAATACGGCACCTCGATGCTGTTCATCAGCCACAACCTCGGCCTGGTGCTGGAAACCTGCGACCGGCTGTGCGTGATGTATTCCGGCGAGGCGGTGGAACGCGGCTCGATCCACGACGTCTTCGACGAAATGCAGCACCCCTACACCCAGGCGCTGTTCCGCTCGATCCCGCTGCCCGGAGCCGACAAGAACTCGCGCCCGCTGGTGGCCATTCCCGGCAATTTCCCCCTGCCCCACGAACGCCCGCCCGGCTGCAATTTCGGGCCGCGCTGCGACTATTTCGAGCAGGGCCGCTGCGATCAGGACATGGTCATCCCGATGTCGCCCGTGCATGGCAACGACCGCCATGAGACCCGCTGCCTGAGGTTCCAGGAAATCGACTGGAACGCCCCGATTACACTGGGGGAGCAAAAAGAGAAAACCGCGCCTGGCAAGGTTGTTCTCAAGATGGAAAACCTCAAGAAATATTATGAAGTTGCGGCCAACGCCCTGTTCGGCGGCGGCGACAAGAAGGTGGTCAAGGCCAACGAGACGCTCAGCTTCGAGGCGCGCGAATCCGAGACCCTCGCCATCGTCGGCGAATCCGGCTGCGGCAAATCCACCTTTGCCAAGGTGCTGATGGGGCTGGAAACCGCCACCGAAGGCCAGATCCTGCTCGACAACCGCAACATCGAACAGATCCCGATCGAGGAGCGCGACACCAAGACCATCTCCGACGTGCAGATGGTGTTCCAGAATCCGTTCGACACGCTGAACCCGTCGATGACCGTCGGCCGCCAGATCATGCGGGCGCTGGAGATCTTCGGCATCGGCAATTCCGAGGCAGAACGGCGCAAGAGGATGCTGGAGCTCCTGGACCTGGTGAAACTGCCGCGCGCCTTTGCTGACCGGATGCCGCGGCAGCTGTCGGGCGGCCAGAAGCAGCGTGTCGGCATCGCCCGCGCCTTTGCCGGCGGCGCCCGTATCGTGGTGGCGGACGAGCCCGTCTCGGCGCTCGACGTATCGGTGCAGGCCGCCGTCACCGACCTGCTGATGGAGATCCAGCGCAAGGAAAAGACCACGCTGCTGTTCATCTCCCACGACCTCAGCATCGTGCGCTACCTCAGCGACCGGGTGATGGTGATGTATCTCGGCCATGTGGTGGAGCTCGGCACCACCGATCAGGTGTTTGCGCCGCCCTACCACCCCTATACCGAGGCGCTGCTGTCGGCGGTGCCGATTGCCGATACTTCGGTCGAAAAGGAGCACATCGTGCTCGAGGGCGACATCCCTTCGGCGATGAACCCGCCGCCGGGCTGCCCGTTCCAGACCCGCTGCCGCTGGAAATCCGAGGTGCCGGGCAACCTCTGCGAGCGCGAGGTGCCGCCGCAGCACCAGCTGGAAGATGGCCATCAGATTAAATGCCACCTCAGCGACGAGGTGCTGGAGCGGATGAAACCGGTGATCAAGGTCGCCGCGGAGTAATCCCTTGCCGCCAGGCTGACAGACAGTACTGCGCCGCGGCCTCATCAGGCCGCGGCGCCCATTTCAGGTGCAGCGCATCTGCGCGTAACACGCCCGCCAGGACTGGCCTGTGTGCCAAAGCCAGACGCGGCAAAGCAAAAGCCGCGCGCGGCTTATAAGGCAACGCATGGGGGGCCATTTCCCTTCCCCACTCCCACGGGGGCCGTCTTGTTCAGCTCAACAGCAGCACCACGATCATCAACAGGTTCATCGAGGCGAACTGGATCAGCCGCGGCGCTTCTTTCCCTTTGACCGCAGCAATCAGCGCAGCCGTTACCGAGGCCGCCAGTCCGGTCAGCGCCAGGCTGCCGACGATAGCTCCGGCAAGGCCTGTTTCCGGTCCCCAAGGGGATCCGGCCAAAGCCATACCCTTTAGGCCGGTGCCGATCAGAATGCCGGCAATAGCGCCGGCCAGGCTCAACACCGCACTGCGCGGCTGCCGGGGCAGACGGCTGGCCAGGACCCTGTCGATCATCTGCCGCGTTGGAACCGCGCTCGGCTGCCAGTCAATCCGGTTGAGGCGTTCGTCAAAGCTGTTGAAATACACGTCATTCCCTCCAGAACTTGAGGGCAGATTCACGAAAAATTAAGGCAAATGCGTGACAGTGCGGCGGAGTTAACGCGGCATTAAGGGATCTTACCCGCAGGTTAACCCAGCCCGGTCTCAGCTGCCCCAGATTTTCTTCACATAGTTCTGGGTTTCCTTGTACGGCGGCACCCCGCCGTATTTCTTCACCGCATCCGGACCAGCGTTATATGCCGCGAGTGCCAGCCGCCAGGACCCGAATTTGCGGAACTGCCGCGCCAGATACCGCGCCCCACCCTCCAGGTTCTGCTGCGGCACAGCCGGATTGACCCCCAGCGCCCGCGCGGTGGCAGGCATCAGCTGCGCCAGGCCCAAGGCGCCTTTGTGCGATTTAGCGTTCGGGTTCCAATTGCTTTCCTGCTGCACCAAGCGCAAAAACAGATCTTCTGGCACACCGTGCTGCCGCGCGGCCACCCGCGCCAGCTTCAGGTACTGGCCGCGGTACTTGCCGCTGTAGGGCAGCGTGCCCGCGGCTGAAGGTATCTGATATGTCTTGGGCTGCAGCCGGTTAGAGTTCCTGTACTGGGTGGCCGCTCGGCCATCCAGAACGCTGGTGTGGGCGGAAAACAAATCCCGCCGGTTCTTGGTACTCAAAACATCGGCGGCGGCAGGCTGCCCTGCCCCGACCAGGGCAATCACCAGCCCCGCAACGGCTTTGCGCATTTCCGCTGTCCCAACACTGTCCCACTTTGCGGGAATATAACCGATCCAGCGGAAATTTAAAGCAACACGGGCGCAATCCGCCGTCACTGCACCGCAAACTCCTGCAAAACCATCCCCATAGAGCTGCTTTCCTCACCTTGCACAGGTCTATACTGTGCCGACAAAGCAGCCCGGACGGATTCGCGCCGGACCGGTGCTGGACAGGACATTCAGGAATAAAAGGACGGAACCCTATGGCCGGCTCACTCAACAAAGTCATGCTCATCGGCAATCTGGGCCGCGACCCGGAGGTGCGCAGCTTTCAGAACGGCGGCAAGGTGTGCAACCTGCGCATCGCCACCTCGGAAAACTGGAAGGACCGCAACACCGGTGAACGCCGCGAGCGGACCGAATGGCATTCCGTCGCGGTCTTCAGCGAGGGGCTGGTGCGGGTGTGTGAACAATATCTGCGCAAGGGCTCCAAGGTTTATGTCGAGGGCCAGCTGCAGACCCGCAAATGGCAGGACCAGAGCGGCCAGGACCGTTACTCCACCGAGATCGTGCTGCAGGGATTCGGCGGCACGCTGACCATGCTGGACGGCCGCGGTGAAGGCGGCGGCGGTGGCGGCCAGGGTGGCGGCGGCTACGGCGGTGGCAGCCAAGGCGGTGGATATGGCGGCGGCTATGACAGCGGCCCGCAAGGCGGCGGCAACCAGGGCGGCGGTTTCGGCGGAGGTGCCTCGCACAACATCGACGACGACGAAATTCCGTTCTAAGAGCTGGATATCAGAAAACAAAAAAGGGCAGCCCTGCGGCTGCTCTTTTCTTTTTGCAAGACTAAGGTCTGATCAGGCGCCCGCGTCACGCAGCACCGACAGCACCGCCTTGGGCGGGACATCGGCGGTGACAAAGGCCTCGCCGATGCCGCGCGCAAGGATAAACCGCAGCTGGCCGGCAACGACCTTTTTGTCTTGTCCCATCAAGTCCAGCAGCACCTCCGCCCCCGGCAGATCGCCCGGAATATCGGTCAAATCGGTCTTCATTCCCATCGCCTTCAGATGCGCCCGCACCCGGCTGGGATCCTCCTGGGAACACAGCCCCAGCCTGGCCGACAGCTCAAACGCCAAGGCACAGCCGATGGCCACGCCCTCGCCATGCAGCAACCGGTCCGAATAGCCTGTGGCGGCTTCCAGCGCGTGGCAAAAGGTATGACCCAGATTCAACAGCGCCCGGTCGCCCTGTTCGGTTTCGTCGCGCACAACGATATCCGCCTTCATCTGAACCGAGCGCGCCACCGCCTCGACCCGCGCTGGGACATCGCCTTCAGCCAGTGCAGGACCATGCTCTTCGAGCCAGGCAAAGAAATCCGCATCGCCCAGAAGCCCGTATTTCACCACTTCGCCATAGCCGGACAGAAAATCGCGCGGCGTCAGTGTTTCCAGAACGGATGTATCAGCCAGGACAAGCGACGGCTGATGGAAGGCCCCGATCAGGTTCTTGCCCTGCGGCGCGTTGATGCCGGTTTTGCCGCCCACCGAACTGTCAACCTGTGCCAGCAGCGAGGTCGGGATCTGCACAAACCGCACCCCCCGGCGCAGCACCGCAGCCGCAAAGCCCGCAAGATCGCCGATCACGCCGCCGCCGAAGGCAACAACCACGTCGCCCCGCTCGACCTTCTGCTCCAGCAGCCACTCAACCGCACGGCTGAATTGCGGCCAGCCCTTGGTCGCCTCGCCCGGCGGCAGCGCCAGCGCACTCATCTCAACGCCTGCAGCGGCCAGCCCGGCGCGCAATCCCTCCAGGTGTTTTTCCGCCACTGTTTCGTCCGTCACCACCGCCACCTGCGGCCGCGTCAGCAACGGCTTGATCCGCGCCCCCGCCTGCGCCAGCAACCCGGGCGCAATCACCACATCATAGGCCCGCTCGCCCAGAGGCACGTGAACCTTGCGTTCCATCATGTCCACTCCAATACATCGGGGCGCGCCTGCAAGGCTTCCAGCACCCGGTCAACCATGGTTTCAATTGCCGCCTGGCTGTCCGAAACGACGGTCAGGTCCGCCT
>NZ_JAXMOX010000056.1:0-23958 GCF_034669605.1 Leisingera sp. | reverse complement strand
AAGAGGGCAAAAACCTGCTGTCCGCGCCGCGGTCCGGCAAAGCGGTGTTCACGTTCCGAAGCCATGTGTGAAATTCTTTGTCCGCGCGAGTGAAACGGCACCGGGACCAATCAGACCCCGATGCCGCGGGGGAGGATTACTCCGACAGCAGGCCGCTGATACGGGCCATGGTGCCGATGTCATTGGCAACCCGGGCGGCGCTGTCCCCTGCGTTTTGCCAGTAAACCAGCGCGCCGGTTTCCTTGGCAACGTTCTGCGCGCGTTCGCTCATCACCGTCTTTTCGGCCACGGCGATGATCTTGTCGCGCACATCCTGCGGGGTGTCCTTGGTGACAAACAGCCCGTTCCACAGGGCGATGTCCAGGCTCTTGTCCAGCTCGCCGATGGTCGGCGCATCGGGCGCCAGCGGGATACGCTCGTCGGTGATCGAGACCAGCACCTTGATGTCATCAAGGCAGGGCAGCACCAGCTGCAGTGTGGTGTTGATCACATCCGCATCTCCCGAGGCCAGTGTGTTGCAATCCAGTGCATCAAAGGCCGCGTCCGAGCCCCATTCGAAACCGGCATTCTTGGCATAGGCCTTGGTCACCTGGGTCGGCGTCAGCACATCGCCGAAATGGCCCAGCGCCACGTCGTTTTCCTTGGCATAGGCCGCCAGCTCTTCCATCGAGCTGTAGGGCGCATTGCCCGAGGTCGCGATGACAAAGGGATAGGTCAGGAAGATCCCCAGCGGGTCGAATTTCTCGGGTGTCAGCGGCGGGATGTCGATCTGGTGGCCCATCACCGGCACGCCGATCACAAAGGAGCCGACGGTGTAGCCATCGCTCGGCGCGTTGGCGACTTCAATGGCGCCGGGGAACGGACCGCCGCCGCCGCCCGGCTTGTTCACGACAGCTGCCGCAACACCGTATTCGTTCTGGAAATCCTCTGCGATCATCCGCGTCAGCACATCCTCCAGATCACCCGGCGGCCACGGCACGATGAAATTCACCGGCTTCTCCGGATAGTCGGCCTGCGCCGCAACCGCGCTCAGCCCCAGCGCCGCCGCAGCGGCGGCCCCTTTCATGAGGGTTTTAAGTTTCATGACTTTCCTCCCAGTTTTCATTTCGGCCTTTTGCCGATGGTTCATTATCCGAACCCTTGGTTTGAATTTAGATTGACAGCCCGCCCCGTTATCTGTCAAGAAAATTGCATCCAAGGTGCGTCTTTTTCCGAAGTCGCCACCTGCCAAGATCAAACAGGGAGAATGAACAGGCGCATGGGAACGGTATCCAAAGCCTTGTCATTACTGACATATTTTAACCACGGCCGGACCGGGATCGGGCTCAGCGACCTTACCCGCCTGTCCGGCATGAACAAGGCAACGGTCTACCGGATGATGAGCGAGCTGCAGGTCGCAGGCTTTGTCGAACAGACAGACGGCGACCGCATGTACAGGCTCGGCCCGCAGGTTCTGCGTCTGGCTGCCCTGCGCGAGGCGGCGGTTCCGATTCTCTCCGTGTCCCGCCGGGTGCTGCGCGATCTGAGCGACGAAACCGGTGAAACAACCCACCTCTCGCTCCTGCAGGGCAGCCAGCTGAACTCGCTGTCGCACGCCTATTCGCCGCGCCATGCCACCAAGGTGATGATGGAGGACGCCGAGGTGCTGACCTTTCACGGCACCAGTTCCGGCATGGCGGTGCTGGCCTATGCCGACCCCGGCTTTGTTGACGCGGCGCTGGCGCAGCCATTGCAGGCCCACACATCTGAAACGCTTACCGATCCGCAGGAAATCCGTGCCCAGCTGGCAGATGTCCGCAGCGCCGGCATGGCGCAATCCATCGGCGGTTTTGAGGCGGATGTGCATTCCCACGCTGTGCCGGTCTTCGGCCCCGACCGCCAGGTGATCGGGGCGCTCGCCGTGGCCGCGCCGGTTTCCCGCATGACCCCGGAACAAACACATGGAATCCCCGCTGCCCTGCGCCGCGCGGGTGCCGCCCTCACCCATCGCATCGGCGGCTCGGCGCCTGCAGACTATCCGCAGGACAGCGCCGCCTGACTTCCCCATCTCAGGTCCCACTCGGGGCCACATCCAGGAGCTGACCCCATGAAAGACTCCAACTTCCTGAAAGAACACAACGCCAAATCGCTCTGGCACCCGATGGCGCATCCCGGCGACAGCCTCGCCAACCCGCCCGCGATCATCACCTCGGCGCAAGGCGTGAAGATCACCGATGTCGACGGGCACGAAGTGGTCGATGCGGTCGGCGGCCTGTGGAACGTGAACCTCGGCTTTTCCTGCCAGCCGGTGAAGGACGCGATTGCCGCGCAGCTGAATGTGCTGCCCTATTACTCCACCTTCCGCGGCACCACCAACGACCAGGTAATCCAGCTGGCCGAGGAACTGCGCAAATTCTTTGCACCCGATGGGCTTACCCGCGCCTTCTTTACTTCCGGCGGCTCGGATTCGGTGGAAACTGCCCTGCGGCTGGCCCGTCAGTACCACAAGATCCGCGGCGAGGCCGGCCGCACCAAATTCCTGAGCCTGAAAAAGGGCTATCACGGCACCCACATGGGCGGCGCCTCCGTCAACGGCAATGCCAATTTCCGCACCCAGTACGAACCGCTGCTGCCCGGCTGCCATCACATCCCGGCGCCCTATGCCTACCGCAACCCGTTCAACGAGACCGACCCCGAACGCCTCGCCCAGTTCTGCCTGCAGGCACTGGAGGATGAAATTGCCTTCCAGGGCGCAGGCACCATCGCCGCCTTCATCATGGAGCCGATCCTGGGTGCGGGCGGGGTGATCCCGCCGCATTCCAGCTTCATGCCCGGCGTGCGCGAGATCTGCACGAAACATGGCATCCTGCTGATCGCCGATGAGGTGATCACCGCCTTCGGGCGGACCGGCTCCTGGACCGGTTCGCGCCACTGGGGCGTGCAGCCGGACATGATGTGCACCGCAAAAGCGATCACAAACGGCTACTTCCCCTTCGGGGCGGTGATGATCGCAGATCGCATGACCGAGGTCTTCGAGAAGGACACCACCGGCAAGGCCGCCATCGGCCATGGCTACACCTACTCCGGCCATCCGGTCGGGGCGGCTGCCGCTCTGGCCTGCCTGGAAGAGACCCTGCGCCTGAACGTGCCCGAAAATGCCGCCGCCCGCGGCACCCAGATCCATGAGGGCCTGCTGGCGCTGCAACAAAAATACGAGCTGATCGGCGATGTCCGCGGCGGTCACGGCCTGATGAGCGCTGTGGAACTGGTGTCCGACCGCACCAGCAAGGCAGCGGCGGACAAGGCGTCCACCGGCAGGCTGCAGGAAGCGGCCTATAAGGCCGGCGCGATGGTGCGGGTCTCCGGCCCCAATATCATCCTGTCACCGCCGCTGGTGCTGAGCGAGGCCGAAGCCGCGACCATCCTGTCCGCCCTGGACGCAGGCCTGGCGGCAGCGGGCTGACACCCGCGCCAAACGCCGCCCGCGCCCGGGCCGCAAGGTCCGGGCACCGCGAAATGCCATGGCGGACCTGAAGCAAATGCTTCGGGCCCGCGCCTTCGGCGGCGCCGCTGGCGCGGCGCGGTTGCGGCATATAGAAACTCAGATGAAATGCACGTAGAAATCGCGCATCCCGTCGCCCTCAAGATCACGGGTCTTGCGCACTTCCTTGCGCTTCATGAAGACGTGACTGGCAACCAGCTCCGGCCCCACGGCCTCTGCCAGCACAGTATCCCGCTCCAGATCGCCAACCGCGCCCTTCAGATCCACTGCGGTGCCCTCGCGCGCATCGGTGCGGTCAAAGCCGTCGCCGGTCTCCATCGGCGGCAGCTGGTGGCCGTTCTCCACCCCCAGCCGCGCCGCCTGCAGCACCGCCGCCACTGCCGTGTAGGGATTGGCCGAGGCATCCGCCATCCGGTGCTCCAGCCGCGCCTTGGCGCCGCCCTCGGAACTGATCCGCGTGGTCACATTGCGATGATCGCCGCCCCAGTTCTGCCAATACCCCGACAGCGACCCCGGCTGCAGCCGCATGTAACTGTTGGCGCTGGGTGCAATCAGCCCCGCCAGCCCCTTGTGGTGATGCAGCAGGCCCGCCAGACAGCCGCGCGCCAGATCGTTCATATGCTCTGGCCCGCCCCGCGGCCCCGCGGACAGCGCATTGCCGCCCGCCTCATCCGCAAAGGAAAAGTTGATATGCATGCCCGAACCGCCGGCCTCGGCCACCGGTTTCGGCATGAAGGTCAGGACAATGCCGTATTCCAGCGCCACCTCGCGCGCCATCAGGCGGAACAGCACGATGTCATCTACTGCCTTCACCGCGTCGTCAAAGGTCAGCGTGTATTCAAACTGCGGGCTGTCGAATTCCGCCGTGATCATGTCGAGACTGAACCCCATGTCATCCGCCATCGCCCAGATCCGGTCATTGAATCGCAGGGGATCAGCAAAGGGGCCGGTGCCGTAAACCACGCCGCCCGGCGCGTCATAGGGCATCAGCCGCCCGCGATCATCCGCCTGCAGCGCAAAGGCTTCCAGCTCAATCCCGACTTTCGGCGTCAGCCCGTGTTTCCGCCAGTCTGCCACCGCCCGCTTCAGCGTGCCGCGCGGGCACAGCGGCAGCGGCGCCCCCGCATCGTCGTACAGATCCCCCAGCACCACCTTGGTCGAAGCATGCCAGCTGTCGCGGATATCGTCATGCAGCCACTTCAGCTCCATATCCGGCAGGCCCTGCTTGACCATCGCACCCGGCGCATCCAGCAGGTCCCTGTCATAGTGGGTGCCAAAGACCGAGCGGCAGAACCGGGTCGAGTCATCACCGATCTTGGAATTGGGCAGATACTTCCCCCGCATGATGCTGAGGTGATCGCAAAACATCGCGCGCAGGCGGGTCTTCATGGAACAAGGTCCTTCCCTGTTGGACTGTCTTCGGCATCGTTTCCCGTGCCTTGTTGCTTAACATATATATCGGTTTTTTGCAGAATCTTCCCTTTGGAAGGGGCTGAGGTTCACGCAGCTTCCACCCGCACCGGCAGCGCCTTGATCCCGCCCACAAAGTTTGAGCGCAGAAACTTGTGCGGCCCGGCGGGTTCGATATGCCGGATGCGCCGGGCCAGTTCCTGAAACAGCACCGTCACCTCCAGCCGCGCCAGCCACATGCCCAGGCAGACATGCGGGCCGAACTGGCCGAACGACAGATGCCGGTTCGGGCTGCGGTGCAGATTCACGTGAAATGGATCTTCAAAGTACCGATCATCCCGGTTGGCCGAGGCAAACCAGTACAGCACCTTGTCGCCTGCCCGGATGGTCTTGCCATGCATCTCCACATCCCGCGTCGCGGTGCGGCGGAAATACAGCGCCGGTGTGGCCCAGCGGATGATCTCATCCGCCGCCGTCTCCCAGACCGCGCCGCCCGCCTGCATCTGTTCCAGCAGCTCCGGCTGATGGCACATCGCCTGAATGCCCGCGGCAATCGAATATCGCGTGGTGTCATTGCCCGCCGCCACCAGCAGGCAAAAGAAATTACGGAACTCGTCCCCGGTAATCACCGAGCCATCCTTGGCCGGTTCCAGGATCAGGTTCAGCACCCCCGCAGTATCGCCCGTCTTCGCCTTCGCCTCCATCAGCTCCCTGGCATAGACATACAGCTCCGCCCCGGCGGGGGAGTTGAAGGGCATCATCCGGAACTCATCCGTCTGCATCTTGTCCAGCACATGGGAGGTGAAATCCGGGTCGGTATTGGCAATCAGCGCATCGCCTTTTTCAACCAGCCAGGGCAGGTCCGCCTCCGGCAGGCCCACCACCCGGCCCAGCATCCGCATCGGCAGCTGCCGGGCGATTTCCTTGGTGGCGTCAAACTCCCCCTTGGCCAGCGCCTGATCCAGAATATCCGCGCACAAATCCCGAATATCCTTCTCATACTGCGCCATTGTGGTTTTTGAGAACGCTTTCAGCAGCTTCATACGCACCTTGGAATGCTCCGGCGGGTCGGTTTCCTGAAAGGTCCGCCGCGCCAGGTATTCCTCGTAAGACTGATCCTCCATCCGGATCCCGCGGGCCGAGGAAAACACCTCGGTATTTTTGTTCATCGCCGTGATGTCGTCATAGCGGGTGACCGACCAAAAGTTTTCACCGCCTGCATATTCGGTCCAATGCAGCGGATCCTCGCGGCGCAGCCGGGCAAAGGTGTTGTGCGGCGCACCCTGGGCAAAGGCATCATGGCTGCTCAGATCCGCATGGCCGTCATCCGTGGGGGTCCAGACTGTCATTGCGGGCTTCCCTGACTTGCTTGCTCAATGTATATTAATGGACATCATAAGTATGTAAATGAAAACCTTGCGAGTATCCTGATGCATCTGGCCATCCTGATGACCAACACCGACGAAAGCACGTTTGCCCAGGCCCGCCCGAAGGACGGCGAGAAATTTACCGGCCTCATACAGATGGCGCGGCCGGATTGGCGCACCTCTGAGTTCTCCGTGAAAGACGGCGCATTCCCGCAGGACCTGTTTGCCTTTGACGGCGCAATGATCACCGGCAGCCCGGCCTCGGTCCGCTCCGGCGCGCCCTGGATCACGCAGCTGCTAAAGCTGATCCGCACGGCCCACTGCCGCCGCTTTCCGCTGTTCGGCGCCTGTTTCGGCCATCAGGCCATCGCCCTGGCACTTGGCGGCACGCTTGATCACAACCCGGACGGCTGGGTGCACGGGCTGACCCGCAACCAGCTGCTGAACCGCCCCGGCTGGGCCGGCGGCCTGCCGGATGAGGTAAATCTCTACGGCGCGCACTGTGAATGCGTTGCCACCCTGCCCGAAGGGGCCAGCCCCTTCAGCACCTCTGGCGGCATCAATAGCGGCTTCACCCTTGGGCGCCATATCTTCACCACCCAGCACCACCCGGAGATGAGCCACGATTTCATCACCGCCCTGACCGAAGAGCTGCGCGAAACCCTTGGTTCCAATGTCTACGCCCGCGCGCTGGACAGCCTTGCCGGACGCGCCGACCAGAAAATCTTTGCCGAATGCCTCGCGCGTTTCTTCGAACAGGCCCGGCAGAGCTGATCCACCGCTTCTTTCTGGTTAAAAATACTCCCGCCGGAGGCACCGAGCCGCAAGGCTCCGTTCAGCCCAATGCGGCGAGCAAGTCCATCACCGTCACCTGATCGAACTGAACATGGGAGATCATCGCCGCCTCCGCCCCCTCACCGTCATGAGCTAAGATCAGCGCGGCAATCTCCCGGTGTTCCCTGGCCGACTGCGCAATGGCGCCGGGATAGCGGTAGCGCGCCCGGTAATAGGCCATCAGCTTGCGGGCGTTGGTTTTGATCATCTCGACCAGAAACGGATTGCCCGACCCTTCGGCCACACAGGCATGAAACCTCAGGTTCAGCTGGTAATAGCCCGCCGGATCACCATCGCCTTGCTCCGCTGCATGCCGCGCGCAGGCGGCAACTGCCGCGTCCAGCTCGCTGGCCTGTGCTGGTGACAGCCGCCGCGCCGCCAGTGCCGCGGCCTGCCCTTCCAGCCGGGCATGCACTTCCAGAATCGCCAGGAATTCCTCCAGCGTCGGCTTGAACAGCACCGCGCCTTTGCGCGGCAGCCGCTTGATCAGCCCGATTGCCTCCAGCTGGATAAAGGCCTCGCGCACCGGCGTGCGGGACACCCCGTGGCGGTCCACCAGATCGCCCTCCTCCAGCGGCGCGCCTGGCACCAGCCGGCCGGCCTCGATGTCCTGGAGAATTGCGTTCAGAACCTGTTCCGTCTGCCCTGCCATATCGCACCCTTGCTGCATTTGCGCCAATTTAGGCCCGCTGTGATCGGCTGGCAACGCGGATCGGGGGCGCTGCCCCCGCCCTGCGGGCTCCCCCGGAGTATTTTTGGCAAGATGAAAGAGCGGTGTCAGCCGCGCGGCACCGGCCCACGGTATTTCTCTGTCAGCTCCGGGGCCAGCTCGCCGGCCTCATAGACCCCCAGCAGGATACCCTTGCGGCCGGATGTGCCGCGCCGCGCCTTGATCTGCGCATCCGACAGGGTGATCCGCTGCGACATCCTGAGGCCCCACGTCAGCAGCCGGTCATACATCAGATCGATGACCTCCTGATGAGCTGCTCCTTTGACCAGATCCAACAGTTCGTCCGGGTCGTTCTCCATGTCGAACAGCATCGGACGCAGCCCGCCCTCGGCGTGCATGAACTTCCAGCGTTTGTCCGCCACCATGAACAGCCGCGCATCCTTGGGCTCAAGTCCCAGCTTTTCGCACAGCGGCATGGTGGAATAGTCGAACTCGGCAATGGCATAGTCCCGCCATTCCGGGCTTTCCCCGCGCAGGAACGGCATCAGCGAGCGCCCCTCCAGGATATGCGGTGCCGGATCGCCGCCCGCCGCGTCCAGGAAGGTCGGCAACAGGTCGATCGCCTCGACCAGTTCATCGCAGGTTGTTCCACGTGCAGCATCCGCATCCGCGCGCGGATCGTAAATGATCAGCGGCACTTTGATGGAGGGGTCATGGAACAGGTTCTTCTCCCCCAGCCAGTGATCGCCCAGATAATCACCGTGATCCGAAGTCACCACAATCATCGTGTCCTGCATCCGGCCGGTGTCCTCCAGCCAGCCGAACAGGCGGCCCATCTGGTCGTCGGCCTGTTTGATCAGCCCCATATAGGCGGGGATCACCTTGCCGCGCACCTCGTCCCGGCTGAAGGTTTTGCCGATCTGGTTGTTCATCATGCCCTGAAACACCGGATGCGCGTCCTCGCGCTCAGCATCTGAGCGCACCGCCGGCAGCACATGCTCCGGCCCGTACATGCCGTGATAAGGCGCGGGCACGATATAGGGCCAATGCGGTTTGATATAGCTGAGATGCGCGCACCACGGTTCTTCCGCCTGTGCGATGAAGTCCATCGCCTGAGTGGTCAGCCAGGGGGTTTCGCTGTCCTCCTCGGCAATATTGGCGGGCTTGTCCGCATTGACCATGAACCAGCCCGACGCCACATCCCCGCCCTCAACCGCGGCATTGGCAAAATCGTTCCAGGGGTTGCCGCCGGGATAGCCCTTGCCCTTCAGGTACTCATTGTAGGGGCTGCGCTTTGCGTCATAGAACCCGTCCGGCCCTTCCGCCCACAGCCCGTCATCGCGCACATAGGGGTCAAAGCCGCATTCCGACTGCCGCACGCCGATCTCGCTGTCCGGCGCCAGCCCCAGCCGCTGCATCCCTTCGGCATCGGCCACCATATGGGTCTTGCCGATCAGGTGGCAGCCCATCCCCGCCTTGCGCAGATGGTCACCCATGGTCCACTCCCCCACCCGCAAGGGATAGCTGTTGAACTGCACTCCGTGGCTGGAGGGGTAACGCCCGGTATAGCTCGACATCCGCGACGAGCCGCAGGTGGGCGACTGCACATAGGCGCGGGTGAAGCGCACGCCCCTGGCCGCCAGCGCGTCGATATGCGGCGTCTGCAGATGCGGATGGCCCGCGCAGCTGAGGTAATCGAACCGCAGCTGATCGAACATGATGTAGAGAATGTTCATCGGCGCCTCCCCTATCGATGCAGGCACAATATTAAACAGGTGAAGCATTCTTGACGAGCAAAGTTTCTTGACCGGCCCGCAGGACTGACTGAACCATTGCGCATTTCACTCCAATATTCAGAGGCCTCCCCATGCATTCAGCCCAGCCCCCGATCCGCCCCGCGGCGGCGCACGACTGCTCCAGCCTGGCTGCCCTGTCGATTGAGGTCTGGCTGGGCACCTACCTGCGCCACGGCGTTTCCGCACAGTTTTCCGATTACGCCCTGGACCACTTTACCCCGGCGCATTTCGAGGCCGCGCTGGCGGACCCGCAGGAGCGGTTTCTGGTCTCGCAGAACCAGCAGGGCATCGACGGCTATATCCGGCTGAGCCACGGCCGCCCCTGCCCGGTTGGCGGTCCCTCCTGCACAGAGATTTCGACGCTCTATGTTCAGCCACGCCACCATGGCAGCGGCACCGGCCGCTGCCTGCTGGCGGCAGGGCTGGAGTTGTGCCGCGGGCTGGGCTGGGATGCGCCCTGGCTAACCACCAATTCCGAAAACCGTCCCGCCATCGGCTTTTACCTGCGGCACGGGTTCAGCCGCACCGGCATGACCCATTTTCAGATCGGTGGAGAAAAATACCCCAACGACGTCTTTCAGTTTGCGCAGAGCGGTCAGCCGCACGGCGCACGGGCTAATGCGTTACAGGATTTCACAGAGTAGAAGAAGTGCGTTACATTTAACTTGCCGCGAATCATCTTCCGGCGTATCACCGACCCAACGGTCGGCTTATCCCTGCCGCCGCCACAGGAGACGCGAACACCCATGGATGCTTTCATCTGCGATGCCACCCGCACCCCGATCGGCCGCTATGGCGGCGCCCTCAGCCAGCTGCGCACCGATGACCTGGCCGCCCTGCCGATTGCCGCCCTGGCCGCGCGCAACCCGGATGCGGACTGGGGCAGCCTGGATGACGTGATCCTGGGCGACGCCAATCAGGCCGGTGAAAGCAACCGCAACGTCGCCCGCATGGCGGCGCTGCTGGCGGGCCTGCCCGCCACCGTTCCCGGCACCACCATCAACCGGCTTTGCGCGTCCGGCATGGACGCGGTCGGCATGGCATCGCGCGGCATCAAGGCGGGCGATTATGATATGGCCATCGCCGGCGGCGTCGAAAGCATGAGCCGCGCGCCTTTTGTGATGCCCAAGGCAACCGCCGCCTTCACCCGCGCCAATGCGGTCTATGACACCACCATCGGCTGGCGGTTTGTGAACCCCAAGATGGAGAAGATGTACGGCACCGACTCGATGCCGCAGACCGCCGACAACGTCGCTGCGGATTACGGCGTCTCCCGCGAGGATCAGGACGCCTTTGCCGCCCGCAGCCAGGCCCGCTGGGCCGCAGCGCAAGCGGCCGGTATTTTCAAAGACGAGATCACCCCGGTGACGATCCCCCAGCGCAAGGGCGATCCGCTGGTGGTGGACACCGACGAACACCCCCGCCCCGGCACCTCGGCTGAAAAGCTGGCCGGGCTCAAGGGCGTCAACGGCCCGGACAAGACGGTGACCGCGGGCAATGCCTCCGGCGTCAATGACGGTGCTGCTGCGATCCTGATGACCAACGAGGCTGCGGCCGCCAGAAGCGGATTGAAACCGATGGCCCGCATCGTCGGCATGGCCGCTGCCGGGGTTGAGCCGCGCATCATGGGCATCGGCCCGGTGCCCGCCACCCGCAAGGTGCTGGACCGCACCGGCCTGACCATCGGGCAGATGGACGTGATCGAGTTGAACGAGGCCTTTGCCAGCCAGGGCCTTGCCACGCTGCGCGAACTTGGCATCGCGGACGATGCGCCCCATGTTAACCCTAATGGCGGCGCCATTGCGCTGGGCCACCCGCTCGGCATGTCCGGCGCACGGCTGGTGCTGACCGCCGCCTATCAATTGCAGCGCAGCGGTGGCCGTTATGCGCTGTGTACCATGTGCGTTGGTGTCGGACAGGGGACAGCCCTGATCCTGGAACGCGTGTAACCTAACCCGCAGGAGGTCCCAGACATGTATGCTCAGATGGTCAAATCCGAGGCGACCCAGGACGATCCCGAACAGCTGGCCGCCTTTCAGGCGCGCATCGACGCGGGTGAGAAGATCGAACCCAAGGACTGGATGCCCGAAGGCTACCGCAAGACGCTGATCCGCCAGATCGGCCAGCACGCCCATTCCGAAATCGTCGGTCAGCTGCCCGAGGGCAACTGGATCACCCGCGCGCCGACGCTGGAGCGCAAGGCGATCCTGCTGGCCAAGGTGCAGGATGAGGCCGGTCACGGCCTGTATCTTTACTGTGCGGCGGAAACGCTGGGCGTGTCCCGCGACGAGATGACGGAAATGCTGCTGGACGGGCGCATGAAGTATTCGTCGATCTTCAACTACCCGACGCTGAACTGGGCCGACATCGGCGCGGTCGGCTGGCTGGTCGATGGCGCCGCGATCATGAACCAGGTGCCGCTGCAGCGGACCTCCTTCGGCCCCTACTCCCGCGCCATGATCCGGGTCTGCAAAGAGGAAAGCTTTCACCAGCGCCAGGGCTATGACGCCATCCGCAAGATGGCCGAGGGCACACCCGAGCAAAAGAAGATGGCCCAGGATGCGCTGAACCGCCTTTGGTATCCGTCGCTGATGATGTTCGGCCCCTCCGACAAGGATTCGGTCCATTCGGCGCAGTCGATGGCCTGGAAGATCAAGATGAACACCAATGACGAGCTGCGCCAGAAGTTCGTCGACCAGACCGTGCCGCAGGCCGAGTTCCTTGGCCTGACTGTCCCCGACCCGGATCTGAAATGGAACGAGGAACGCGGCCATTACGATTACACCGACCCGGACTGGTCCGAGTTCTTTGAGGTGATCCAGGGCAACGGCCCGTGCAACGTGGACCGGCTCGCCGCCCGCAACAAGGCCTGGGACGACGGCGCCTGGGTGCGCGACGGAATGCTGGCCCATGCCAGAAAGAAAGCCGCGCAAAAGCACGCCGCCGAATAACCCCAAGCATTCCGGCGCTCCGGCCTGCCGTGCGGCGCCCCCCTCAGCCAGGAGGATTAGAGATATGAAAAACGAATGGCCCCTCTGGGAAGTCTTCATCCGCGGCCAGCACGGGATGAGCCACCGCCACGTCGGCTCCCTGCATGCGCCGGACGCCGAAATGGCGATCAAGAACGCCCGCGACGTCTATACCCGCCGCAATGAAGGCGTGTCGATCTGGGTGGTCGAGGCCAACCGCATCGCGGCCTCCTCTCCCAGCGACAAAGGCCCGCTTTATGAACCGGCCGAGTCCAAAGTCTACCGCCACCCGACCTTCTTTGACATTCCCGAAGACGTGGGGGCGATGTGATGGCCGCGCCGCTTTCCAAGGATGAGGCCTTTCTGCAGTTCCTGCTGCGGATGGGCGACAACACCCTGATCCTGGGCCACCGGACCAGCGAATGGTGCGGCCGCGCGCCGGCGCTGGAGGAAGACATCGCGCTGGCCAACACCGCGCTGGACATGATCGGCCAGACCCAGATGTGGCTTGGCCTCGCCGCTAAAGTGCAAGGCCAAGGAAAATCCGCCGACGACCTCGCCTTTCTGCGCGACGCCTGGGATTTCCGCAATGTGCTGCTGGCAGAGGTGCCGAACCACGATTTCGGCCGCACCCTGATGCGCCAGTTCCTGTTTGACGCCTGGCACTCGATCCAGCTGGGCCGGCTGATGAAATCCTCCGACGAACGGGTCGCGGCGATTGCCGAGAAGGCTTCGAAAGAAGTCGCCTATCACCTGGAGCGCTCCGCCGATACCGTGGTGAGCCTGGGCGACGGCACCGAGGAAAGCCACCGCCGGATGCAAGAGGCGCTGGACTATCTGTGGCCCTACGCGGGTGAGATGTTCCAGTCTGATGACGTGGACGCCGCGATGGTCAAGGCTGGCATCGCCCCCGATCCGGCGGCCCTGCGCGAGGAATACGACGCGCTGGTCACCCGCATCCTGAGCGACGCGACGCTGACCGTCCCGGAGAGCCGCTTTGCCCATAAGGGCGGGCGGAACGGTGCGATGCACACCGAGCACCTGGGCCATCTTCTGACCCAGATGCAATGGCTGCAGCGCGCCTACCCGGGCGCCAAGTGGTAACGGGATTGATGACGAATTAAGGGCAGCGCCTGTCCCCGTAGGGCGGGCTTTGAACGCCTGCCTCCCGTGGGGGGGGGCGGAACGGGCGCTGCCCGGCGTTTCCGCCGGGCGGGACAGCCAAAAGGGATAACCGCATGAGCCAAGTGACAACTCAGCCAAGCACCGCCCGGATCTGGGAGTGGCTTGACGCCGTGCCGGACCCGGAAATTCCGGTGATCTCGCTGGTGGATCTCGGCATTATCCGTGATGTGGCCTGGGAGGGCGGAACCCTGGTTGTCAGCGTCACCCCGACCTATTCCGGCTGCCCGGCAACTGCGGTGATCGCCTTGGATATCGAAACCGCGCTCCGCGACCGCGGCATTACCGATCTGAAACTGCAAACCCGGATCTCCCCCGCCTGGACCACCGACTGGCTGTCGGAAAAAGGCCGCGCCAAGCTGGAGGCTTACGGTATCGCCCCGCCCCAGGCTGCCGGCGGCCCGGAAAAATGCCCGAACTGCGGCAGCAAACATGTCACCAAGGTCAGCCAATTCGGCTCGACCCCCTGCAAGGCCCACTGGCGCTGCCAGGACTGCCTCGAACCCTTTGATTATTTCAAGTGCATCTGAGGAGACCCTGATGGCGCGCTTTCACGACCTTGAAGTCACCGACGTCCGCAAGACCATCCGCGATGCGGTGGTTGTCACCCTGAAGCCCGCGGACGGCGCGGCTGAAGAGTTCAATTTCACCCAAGGCCAGTATCTGACCTTCCGCCGCGACTTTGACGGCGAGGAGCTGCGCCGCAGCTATTCGATCTGTGCAGGCCGCGATGAGGGCATCCTGCAGGTCGGCATCAAACGTGTCGACGGCGGCGCCTTTTCGACCTGGGCCAATACCGAACTGAAGGCGGGCGACACCCTCCAGGCTATGCCGCCGATGGGGAGCTTCTTCACCCCGCTCGACGCAGGCGCCGAAAAGCACTACCTGGGTTTTGCAGGCGGTTCCGGCGTCACTCCGGTGCTGTCGATCCTCAAGACCACACTGGCGGCCGAGCCAAACGCCTCCTTCACGCTGGTCTACGCCAACAAGGGCGTGAACACGATCATGTTCCGCGAGGAGCTGGAGGATCTGAAGAACCTCTACATGGGCCGCTTCAACGTGATCCATGTGCTGGAAACGGATGCGCAGGAAATCGACCTTTTCACCGGCCTGGTGACCGAAGACAAATGCGCCCAGTTGTTCGAGCATTGGATCGACATCAAATCGGTCGACACCGCCTTCATCTGCGGTCCGGAACCGATGATGCTGGGCATCGCCGCGGCGCTGCGCACCGCAGGGCTGGACGACAGCCAGATCAAGTTCGAACTGTTCGCCTCTGCCCAGCCGGGCCGCGCCAAACGCAAGGTTCAGTCAGCGGATGCAGGGACCGGCGCCAATCAGACCAAGGCCGCCATTACCCTGGACGGCGCCACCCAGACCATCGAGATGGGCAAGGACATGACCCTGCTCGATGCAGCGCTGGAAAACGCTATGGACGCGCCATACGCCTGCAAGGCCGGCGTCTGCTCCACCTGCCGCTGCAAGGTGCTGGAGGGCGAGGTCGAAATGGTCGCCAATCACGCGCTGGAGGATTACGAGGTCGAAAAGGGCTATGTGCTGTCCTGCCAGGCCTATCCGGTGACGGACAATGTCGTGGTCGACTACGACCAGTAACGGCAACAGCGAGGGAGCAAGACCATGACAGAAGAGATGAGCATCGAAAGCTATCTGGCCCAGGGCGGCGTGTTGAGCAACCCGTCCAACGTGCCGCCGCGCTACCGCGCCGAGCTGCTGAAGATAATGGCGACCTTTGTCGACAGCGAGCTGGCGGGCGCCGCCGGCTTTGCCGACATCATCAACGAAGGCCCCGGCATCAAGGCCCGCATTGCCGCCGCCCGCATCGTGCTGGAAAAGACCGATCATGCCGACAAGGTGCTGCGTATCATGGGGGAATTCGGCGCCGACACCGAGCGCTATGCCGACCACCACCCCTGGACCGCCCGGCTGGAGCGCGATGCCGATATCGGCCAGAGCCGGACCAAGCACGACATGCGGCTGGCGGTGTTCAACTACCCGCTGGAAGGCTGGGCGGATGCGGTGATGATGAACCTTCTGATGGGCCGTGCTGTGACGCTGCAGCTGGAGGAGCTGTCGCATGTCTCCTACCAGCCGCTGGCCGAAGCGTTCCGCGCTATTCTGCCGGTCGAGGCGCACCATGCGGAACTGGCCGAAGAAGGCTTGATGCAACTGGTTGAGGCGCAAGGCGCGCCGGCGCTGCAAGAGCTGGCGGATTACTGGTGGCCGCGGGTTGCGGCAAGCTTCGGCCAGGAAGCTTCGGAAAAGTTCGAAGGGCTGAAGGCCATCGGCCTGCGCCGCACCCCGAATGCCGGCTTGAAAGCCCGATGGCAGCAGGACGCCGGGGCGGTTCTGGGCAAGAGCGGACTGAAACCGGCTGCGTAAGCAAGCGGGACCGGGCACTCCCGCCCGGGCCTGCGCGCCTCAGGATGCGCGGCCCCGGTTGGGCGGGGCGCGCCTTCCGGCGCGCCGGACCCTGCCGCCACAACACGCATAGGTTGAATAGGTCAGCAATTCTGTCCGAATGTTTCGCGCGCGAAACAAATGGGCAGCAATGCTGACCTATAAGACGCCGCGTCACTTCCTGCCGTTCGCGACCGTTAAGCCGATGAAAAATCAATAAAAAAGATGCAGAATAAGCGCATCGAGACAGCTATTCCATCCGCCTGTCAAGCAAGCATGTCTGGACGGTCGTGCAGACTCTGCCTAGTTTCCGCATCGTAAAGCGAGGGCAGTACAATGGCAGCAGGCAGCAGCATCCGGACCTATTTCGACGGCAAATGGCATGACGGCAACCTGGCGGTGATGCGGGCCGCGGATCATGCAATGTGGCTGGGATCCTCGGTCTTCGACGGCGCGCGGTTCTTTGACGGGATGATCCCGGATCTGGACCTGCACTGCGCCCGCACCAATGCCTCGGCCGAGGCGCTGATGATGACGCCTGCGCTGCCGGCAGAACAGATGGCGGAGCTGGTCCGCGAGGGGCTGGAGGGGTTTGCACCCGGTGCTGCGGTCTATATCCGCCCGATGTACTGGGCCACCGACGGCGATGAGACCCTGATCGCCCCCAGGGCTGACAGCACGTGCTTTGCGGTCAGCCTGGAGGAAATCCCGATGGCGCCGGCAACCGCCGCTGCTACGCTCACCCGCACCCGCTTCCGCCGGCCGGTGCTGGAAAACGCGGTGGTGAACGCCAAGGCCGGCTGCCTGTATCCCAACAATGCCCGGATGCTGCGGGAGGCCCGCAGCAAGGGGTTCTCCAATGCGCTGGTGCTGGATGCGATGGGCAATGTGGCGGAGACCGCGACGTCCAATGTCTTCATGGTGCGCGGCGGCGAGGTGTTCACTCCGATCCCCAACGGCACCTTCCTGGCCGGCATCACCCGCGCCCGCCACATCGCCAACATGCGGGCCGATGGCCTCACCGTGAACGAATGCGTGCTGGGCTATCAGGACTTTGAAGAGGCCGACGAGATCTTCCTTTCCGGCAATATGAGCAAGGTGACCCCGGTCACTGCGTTTGACGATTGCAAGTACCAGGCGGGTCCGGTCGCCAAGCGGGTGCGCGAGATGTACTGGGATTGGGCCTCCGGCCGGCGGTGACGCACAGCGCGCATCTGCGCGGTACCGCGCCGCGCGGACGCGCGGCGCCCGGCCCAATGCCGCCGATGGGTTTCCGGCACAGCCGGAGAGCCCTGCGGCAGCGGGAGCATTCACTGGCCGCGGACCGCCGCCGGCCTAGAGCCAGATTAATACAGCGGCTTGGCAGCTGTGGCTCTATTGCCTGATGCGCCTGCTTGCGCCATGATCCGCGGTGGAACAACGAGAGAGCGAAGATGCGCAAATTCCTAGTGGTCCTGGATGACAGCCGCGAATGCCTGAACGCGATGCGCTTTGCCGCGATGCGGGCGGCGCACACCGGCGCGGGCGTGACGATTCTGTCGGTCATCCCGCCGGACGAATTCAACCACTGGATCGGTGTCGGCGAAGTGATGCGGGAGGAAGCGCGCGAGCGGATCCACTCCCATTTCGAAGTCTTCGCCAAATGGATGCGCGACCGCCAGAACGTCGATCCGGAACTGGTGATCCGCGAAGGCGAACCGGTGCCGGAAATCCTGCAATATATCGAAGACGACGCGGAAATCGGCGTGCTGGTGCTGGGTGCAGGCACCGGGCGCAAGGGGCCGGGACCGCTGGTCACCCAGCTGACCAAGAATTCCGGCACCCTGCCGGTTCCGATCACCATCGTGCCGGGCGACCTGTCGAAAGAAAAGCTGGAAACCATTACCTGACCGGCAGGAGGCAGAGGCAATGGGGCGCAGTGTCACCTTCTGGTTCGAGTTTGCCTCCACCTACTCCTATCTCAGCGCGATGCGGATCAGCAGCGCCGCCCAGGCACGGGGCGTCGCTGTTGCCTGGAAACCGTTTCTGCTGGGGCCCATCTTTACCGCCCAGGGCTGGGACACCTCCCCCTTCAACATCTATCCGGCCAAGGGCCGCTACATGTGGCGCGACATGCAGCGGATCTGCGCGGCGCGCGGGTTGCGGTTCCGCCGACCCGATCCGTTTCCCCAAAACGGGCTGAAGGCCGCACGGCTGGCGCTGGCCGCAGCGGAGCAGGACCGCATCGAAATCTTTGCGCAGGCCGTGTTCCGGGCCCAGTTCGGCGACGGCGCGGATATCTCCGCTGAACCCGTTCTGCTGGATTGCCTGCACAAGGCTGGGCTTGATGCAGCCCTGATCGAGCGCGCGCAATCGCCCGGCATCAAATCGGCACTGCGTGTGCAGACGGATGCGGCCCGCGCCGCAGGTATTTTCGGCGCGCCCAGCTTTACGATCGGGACAGAGTTGTTCTGGGGCGACGACCGGCTGGAGCAGGCTTTGGACCACGCCGCTGCCCGCACAATTTAGAATAGTTCCAAATCTTGACTTAAAGCCGCGCAGAGCGCATATCGGGGGCACGCATAACGGAGACCCGACATGTTCATTCAGACTGAATCCACGCCCAACCCGGCGACGCTGAAATTCCTGCCGGGCCAGACCGTTCTGGAAGCAGGCACCGCCGACTTTCCCAGCGCCGATGCCGCGGGCAATTCGCCGCTGGCTTCCCGCATCTTTGCGGTTGAGGGCGTGACCGGCGTGTTCTTTGGCAATGACTTTGTGACCGTCACCAAGGCGGACAGCGTTGACTGGGACCACATCAAACCCGCCATTCTGGGCGCGGTGATGGAGCATTACCAGTCCGGCCAGCCGGTGATGGCGGACGGCTCAGCCGATCCGGCCTCGGGCCATGCCGAACATTCCGGCGAGGACGCCGAGATCGTCAACCAGATCAAGGAACTGCTGGACAGCCGCGTGCGCCCGGCGGTGGCGCAGGATGGCGGCGACATCACCTTCCACGGCTTTGACCGCGGTGTGGTCTATCTGCATATGCAGGGCGCCTGTGCGGGCTGCCCGTCCTCGACCCTGACACTGAAGATGGGCATCGAGAACCTGCTGCGCCATTACATCCCGGAAGTCACCGAGGTGCGCCCGGTTGCCGTCTGAGCGGTTGCGAAAGGACATCTGATGACTGCTGAACCGCTGGTTCTGGGTTTTGACACATCGGCCGCGCATTGCGCGGCCGCTTTGCTGCGCGGGGACCGGCTGCTGGTGTCCCGGCTGGAGGACATGACCCGCGGCCAGGCCGAGCGGCTGATGGTTCTGCTGGAGGAGGTGCTGTCCGAGGGCGGGGCCGCCTGGCAGGATCTGGATGCGATTGGCGTTGGCATCGGTCCCGGTAATTTCACCGGCATCCGCATCGCCGTCTCCGCCGCCCGCGGACTGGCACTGGGGCTGGAGGTTCCGGCTGTGGGGGTTGACGGCTTTGAGGCCCGCGCCGCCGATGGCACCCTGCCCGCGGTGCCGGCGCCGCGCGATCAGGTCTATGCTGCCTTGCCCGGCGAAGCACCGCGTCTGATGCTGCGTCAGGAGGCTGAGGACGCCGCCCGCGGTGCCGGACTGGCCTTTGCCCCCGAGGCGAGCCCGGCAGGGATTGCCGAGGCCATTGCGCGCCATGCCGCGGCCCGGTTCCGCAGCGTGGCCGAGCCGCCTGCGCCGTTGTATCTGCGCGCAGCTGATGCGGCGCCTTCCAGTGACGTTCCGCCCGCGCTGATTGATGAGTGACCCGCTGACACCCGAGAAGATGGCCGCGACCCATGCCGCGGCCTTTACCCGATCCCGCCCCTGGACCGCCACGGAGTTTGCCTCCCTGCTGGACAGCCCGCTGGTTTTTACCGCCGGTGATTCACGCTGTTTTGCCCTGGGGCGGGTGATCGCGGATGAGGCGGAGCTGCTGACCATTGCCACCCATCCTGCGCATCGGCGCCAGGGATTGGCACAGGACTGCATGGCGGGCTGGGAAACAGCCGTCCGGGACCGCGGGGCGGCAGAGGTCTTCCTGGAAGTGGCCGCGGACAACGCCCCGGCGCAGGCATTGTACCAGGCCCGCGGATTCGCGGAATGCGGGCGCCGGGCCGGCTATTACCGCCGGGATGGCGCAGAAGCCGCAGATGCGCTGCTGATGAGAAAAGCCTTACGCTAGGCCAGTTGCGCGGATTTCGCACCAAATGGTCAAAAAGCAGTTGACCCCCCGCCTGCCGAGCAGGCTAAATTGCCGCACCCTTTTAGGCCTGAACGGGGCCGGGCAGCGGAAAATCCCGCTGCACCCAACAATAATGACAGTGGGAGTTGACCTGATGACCCTGATGAAATCGCTGATGGGCGCGGCCGCGTCGCTGGCCCTGACCGCAGGCGCCGCGCTGGCCGAACCCGCGCTGATCTTCGACCTGGGCGGCAAATTCGACAAGAGCTTCAACGAGGCAGCGCATGGCGGCGCCCAGCGCTGGGCCGAAGAGACCGGCGAAAGCTACCGCGAGATCGAGTTGCAATCCGAAGCCCAGCGAGAGCAGGCGCTGCGCCGCTTTGCCGAGGCCGGCGCCAACCCCATTGTGATGGTCGGCTTTGCCTTTGCCGATGCCCTGGGCCAGGTGGCTGCCGATTACCCGGACACAAAATTCACCATCATCGACATGGTGGTTGAAGGCGACAACGTGCGCTCGGTTGTGTTCAACGAGCACGAAGGCTCCTATCTGGTTGGCATGATGGCGGCGATGGCGTCGAAATCGAACACTGTCGGCTTTATCGGCGGTATGGACATCCCGCTGATCCGCAAGTTTGCCTGCGGCTATGCCGAGGGCGTGAAGGCCGCCAACCCGGACGCCAAGGTGATTTCCAACATGACCGGCACCACTCCGGCGGCCTGGAACGACCCGGTGAAAGGGTCTGAGCTGACCAAGGCGCAGATCAGCCAGGGCGCTGACGTGGTTTACGCCGCGGCCGGCGGCACTGGTGTCGGGGTGCTGCAGACCGCCGCCGACGAAGGCATTCTGTCGATCGGTGTCGACAGCAACCAGAACCACCTGCATCCGGGCAAGGTATTGACCTCGATGACCAAAAAGGTCGGCAACGCGGTTTTCGAGGCGTTCTCCGATGGCGCTGACATGGAAACCGGCTTCTCGGTCATGGGACTGGCCAATGGCGGTGTCGGCTATGCCATGGACGAGCACAACGCACCGCTGGTGTCCGCTGAGATGCAGGCCGCGGTGGACGATGCCGCGGCCAAGATCGCCTCTGGCGAGATCAAGGTGCATGACTACATGTCGGATGACAGCTGCCCGGCGATGAGCTTCTGAACAGAAAGCCCCAGGCCATGACAGGTTCCCTTCACACTCTGTTTGCGGCCTGGGGCGGCCCATCGCCCGAAACCCGCGCCGCAAAAACGGATGCGGCCATCGGGCCACGTTTCTACTACTCCGATCCCAACTGCCCCGCCCCGATCGAAAGCCGCGGCGCCTATCTGGAGTATGTCGCACAGTTCAGCGCGATGATGCCCGGAGCCGCGGCCACGGTGGTTGCCGTCTCGGCGCACCGTGGCCATGCCCGTGCCACGGTGGATTTTGAGAAAGACGGCAAGCGGATGATGCGCGGCCAGTATTTTGCCGATCTTGAAGACGGCAAGGTGGTGCGGCTGATCGGCTTTACAGGCATGGGAGAGCCCGATTGACCGCCCCCGCCATTGAACTCAAAGGCATTTCCAAGGCTTTTGGCCCGGTCCAGGCAAACAAGGACATTTCCATCAGCGTCGCCCCCGGCACCATTCACGGGATCATCGGGGAAAACGGTGCCGGCAAGTCGACGCTGATGTCGATCCTCTACGGCTTTTACAAGGCCGACAGGGGCGAGGTCTGGATCAAGGGCAAACGGACCGCGATCCCCGACAGCCAGGCAGCGATTGCCGCGGGCATCGGCATGGTGTTCCAGCATTTCAAGCTGGTGGAGAATTTCACCGTGCTGGAGAACATCGTGCTGGGGGCGGAGGACAGCGGTCTGCTGATGCCCTCGCTGCGCCGTGCCCGCAAGGAGCTGAAGGCGCTGGAGGCGGAATACGAGCTGTTCGTCGACCCCGACAAGCGTATCGACGAGATCGGCGTCGGCGCGCAGCAGCGGGTTGAAATCCTGAAGGCGCTCTACCGCAAGGCCGAGATCCTGATCCTGGACGAGCCGACCGGCGTGCTGACGCCGTCCGAGGCCGACCAGCTGTTCCGCATTCTCGACCGGTTGCGGGCCGAGGGAAAGACCATCATCCTGATCACCCACAAGCTGCGGGAGATCATGGAGTATACCGATACGGTTTCTGTTATGCGGCGCGGTGAGATGACCGCCACCGTCCAGACTGCGGAAACCAGCCCCGAACACCTGGCCGAACTGATGGTGGGCCGCAAAGTGCTGTTGCGGGTGGACAAGGTGCCGGCCCGGCCTGGCGCGCCGATCCTTGAGATTGAAAACCTGCGGGTGGTGGATGAAGCCGGCGTTGAACGCATCAAAGGCATCGACCTGACGGTGCGCGCGGGCGAGATTGTCGGCATCGCAGGCGTGGCCGGCAACGGCCAGTCAGAGCTGCTGGAAGTTCTGGGCGGCATGCGCGCAGGCAGCGGCAGCATCAAACTGCATGGCACCCCCCTGCCCCTGCGCGGTCCGGGATCGGACGCCAGTGCGCGGCGGCATGCCCGTATCGGCCATGTGCCGGAGGACCGCCAGCGCGAGGGCCTTATCATGGACTTCCACGCCTGGGAGAATGTGGCCTTCGGCTATCACCGCGATCCGGCCTATCAGAGCGGCCTCTTGATGGATAATGCCGCCCTGCGGGCCGATACCGAAGCCAAGATGGAGAAGTTCGACGTGCGCCCGCCCGATCCCTGGCTGGCCGCCAAAAGCTTTTCCGGCGGCAACCAGCAGAAGATCGTGGTGGCCCGTGAAATTGAGCGCAACCCGGAGCTTTTGCTGATCGGCCAGCCGACCCGCGGTGTCGATATCGGCGCCATCGAATTTATTCACAAACAGATCGTGGCCTTGCGCGACCAGGGCAAGGCGATCCTGCTGGTCTCGGTCGAGCTGGAGGAAATCCTGTCTCTGGCGGACCGCGTTGCGGTGATGTTTGACGGCATGATCATGGGCGAGCGCCCGGCGGATCAGACCGACGAGAAAGAGCTTGGCCTGCTGATGGCCGGTGTCGCGGGGGAGGCCGCGTAATGGACAAGATGCCGAAATGGGCCGATGTGGTCCTGATCCCGCTGATCAGCCTGGCTCTGGCCGCCCTGCTGTCGGCGCTGGTGATCCTCGGGATCGGCGAAGACCCGGTGGCCGCGGTCAAACTGATGGTCGATGGCGCCCTGGGTTCGACCTATGGCTGGGGCTACACGCTCTATTACGCCACCAACTTCATGTTCACCGGCCTTGCGGTGGCGGTTGCTGCCCATGCGGGCCTGTTCAACATCGGCGGCGAAGGCCAGGCGATGCTGGGCGGCCTGGGCGTGGCGCTGGTTTGCCTGCTGATCCCCTGGCCGCACTGGTCGCTGGCGCTGGTCTTTGCCGCGCTCGGCGCCGGGGTTTTCGGCGCTGCCTGGGCCGCGATTCCTGCCTATCTGCAGGCCAGGCGCGGCAGCCATATCGTGATCACCACCATCATGTTCAACTTCATCGCCGCGGCGGTGCTGAATTATGTGCTGGTCAACGTGCTGCGCCCCGAAGGCTCGATGGATCCGGCCACCGCGCGCTTCCCCGGAGCGGTGCATCTGCCGTCCCTGCATGAGCTTCTGGCCCCGATCGGCATCAGCTTTTCCAAGTCCGCCCCTGC
>NZ_JAXMOX010000055.1:0-24441 GCF_034669605.1 Leisingera sp. | reverse complement strand
GTTCAACTGGGTCAGCACCATGTTCCGTGGCTCGCTGACCTTCGAGGCGCCGATGCTGTTCGCCGTCGCCTTCGTGATCCTTTTCACCATCGGCGGTTTCTCGGATGCAGCGTTTCTTGGGCATTGGTTCTCTTGCCGCCAGAGTCTCAAGCCTTCCCAGATATCGGCTTGGTTGAGCGTAAATTGATACTCGTCATTGCGCCACGTCCGGCCTTCCATAGGCACCACCGGATCGGCAAATCCATGGATGTGCAGAATATTCGCGGGACCTCTGCATTCACTGGGCATCGGCTGCCAGAATCCACCTGCCGCCGGTGAATATGCAAGTGCAAAGTCAGGAGCATGGCAGGCCATGTCCCAAACCATCGAGCCGCCGCGGGAAAAACCGGTCAGCATCAAACGGTTTGGATCTACGCTCGCCCGTTCTGCGGCATCTTCCAGCACCTCTCTCAGAAATAGCGTATCGCGCCGGGGATATATCTGCCACCCGTCACGCACCGCCCAGTCGCTTGGTTTGCCCTCGCCCCAGGGCAATGCCGTGGGCGCAATCAAAGCGTATCCGCGTTCTGTGAAACCCTTCACGAAACCATCCCTGCCGATGATTTTGGCGCCGCTGCTGCCGTAACCGTGAAGATGCATGACTGCCGGTCCGCCTTGCCACCCATCAGGAACAGCAATGTGGTATTCTCCGGATTCTGTCCTGCAGGGCTGGCGCTTGCCGCCGCAGTCAAGAGCCAGCGCCTGACCGGCTGTCGAAAGCAGCGTGAAGATCAGTAAAAGCCGCGAAACCATCTTTTGCCCCCTTTGCAGTGCAAGCCTAGACGAGCGCATGCTGCGTTTTTCAGGATATCACAAAGCCGGGCATTTGGCTGATTTGGCCGAATAGTTCTACTTGTAGCCCAGGCGGAACCAGGTTCGAATACTGGTCCGCGCGGATGTCCGTCCCGCCCGCACAAAGGACTGGGGCAGCCACCGCTTCTGCCACCGAGGCCGCCCCTAGTGCGGCCGCACCGCCACCTGCACGACGCCTAGCTCCTTTTCCAGCTCTTGTAGTTTCTTCAGCTGGTCTTCGGGCAGGGCAGCGGTATTTGCCTCAACGCCGGCCAGCGCCACCACCGGGCTGCCGATGTCTTGTTCGAGGTTCTTGAGCGCCCTCAGTTTCTCAGCCTCAAGCGTGGCAAGCGGGTACAGCATGCTGGTCTCCGCTCTGTTGATGCGGCCGAGTATAGCAGATTCCGCCATCTTCAGGACCGCCAACGGAAAAGGCCCCGGCAGCTGCCGGGGCCCCTTCATGTAATTCAGGCGGGATCAGACGCGCTGCGCGCTGTCCGCGTGGGTGACGACATCCGGTTCCAGATCCCACAGCTTGCCGTCCAGCCCGTCGATCTGGTCGTCCTCTGAGACCCGCAGCCCCACAGTCCGCTCCAGAATGAAGGACAGCACCAGTGCGGTGACAACCCCTGTGCCGATGCAGACAGCCGTGCCCGCCAGTTGCATCACCAGCGAGATTTCCCCGTGCTGGAACGCATAGGCGCCGTCCTCAATCCCGAAATAGCCGCCGCGCGGGGTGCCGGCCTTGAACAGACCCAGCATGACCAGGCCGAGGATGCCGGAGCCCAGGAACAGCGGGAACAGCTTGTGCTCGTCGATGCCGCGCTTCAGCGTGAACTCATAGACCGCATAAGCGGCAAAGGGTGCCACCAGCCCGACGATAAAGGCCTGCCAGGGCAGGTAGACGTCAAAGCCAGATGCCCCGGCGACATAGCCGGCCAGCGGGCCAAGCAGGGTATAGGCGTATTTCCCTGTTGCATAGGCGATCAACAAGCCGGTGACCGCACCGCCTGCCCAGACCAGGGCGTAGTTGTTGATCGCGACGCCGACACTGGTATCGGCCATGGTGATGCTGACGGCCAGCGCTTCAGGGTCAAAGAAGAACAGGCAGGACAGGATCACCATCGGCAGACCTGCAAAGATCAGCAGCAGGCCGGGGGCGCACAGGCCGATGCTGGGGGCGAGATAGGCCGAGATCCGCGGATGCGGCGCCATCATGCCGGGGCGCGCACCCAGTTTCGGGGTGAACACCAGCGCCATGCCTGCGGGGAAAAGATAAACAAAGCCGACTCCGAAGAAGTCATGGAATCCGGCGTTGGTCAGCGGTCCGACCGACCCCCAGGTGGCCCAGCTCAAGGCCGAAGACACCACTGTCGCGACAATGCAGGTGATGAAATAGGCCGAGGCCTTCATCCGCTCCGACACCGCGAAATGCAGCAGGATGTTGATGATCCCGGCAAACACCGCCAGGAAGAAGATGAAGATCTGGAAGGTGTTCAGCCCCGGGAAGGTTCCTGGATCCGTATGATGCGCCATCGCATTGGTCAGGGCGCCGCCAAGCCACCAATCCTTGATGGAATCCATCATGGTTGCGCCTTCCATGATGTAATATTGCCCGGCCCACAGGCCAAATCCGATGATGTAGTAGGTGGCAAACCCCAGAAAGAACCCGAGCGTCTTTTCAATCGTCGAGTTGAAAAGATTTCTGCGCCGTGCAGTGCCTGCGTCGATCAGCAGCAGGCCCACAACGACCAGGATGGCGCCGACGACCCCGGAAGCGTACAGAATATTCTGTACCAGGGAATTCAGTGTAACTTGCTGTGCGTGTATCGTGCTCACGTCCAATAGCATTATTAGTTTTCTCCATGTTGGTTTGTCTTCCTGCCGGTTGTTTGCCACCAGCTTTGACAGGCCGGCTTTTGCTGCCGCCAAAGGGCAGAGCATGCCGGTTCGAATCGCACCAGACCGGCCGGTTTTTCGCTCGTGCCTGGTTCCAGGAAATGATGGCGGATACGAAGCGCTTTACAATAAAAAAATTTCACCTCGTGGAAATAAAGTTTCATATGCGGCATATGGGGCGGCCAGATGCCGCATCCCGCGTTGCCGGGCGGGTGAACGGCGTGGTTTCCTGCCGGCCTGGGCGGGTGGAATCGACCGGTCCCGGCAGGGGCCGCGGCGCAGGAAAGGCCGCACCGAAACGGCTTTCGCGCTGCTTGGTGCGGCCCGGCTGCCTGTGCGCTCCGGCGGCTGTCTACCGGCCCGAATCAAATTGGCGCGGCGCGACTGGCAGCGGACAATGCTGCGCCGCGGCGGCTGCCAGCTGCCCCGAAATGGCGGCCTCAAAGAGGAAATTCCGGTGAACTCCTGCCGATTTACCCGTCATGCGCGCGGCATTTTGTTCCCCCTTGCAAGAATTTTTCCTATACTCTCAGAATAATAGCCAGAACAGACCGGCAGCCTGGGAGGAAAAAGAACATGATCCGCTCTGAGTTGATTCAGATGATTGCAGACGAAAACCCGCACCTGTATCAGCGGGATGTGGAGAGGATCGTGAACACGGTGTTCGAGGAAGTGACCGATGCGATGTCGCGCGGCGACCGGGTTGAACTGCGCGGCTTCGGCGCCTTTTCGGTCAAAAAGCGGGATTCGCGGACCGGCCGCAATCCCCGCACCGGTGAAACGGTCCATGTCGAAGAAAAACATGTGCCGTTCTTCAAGACTGGCAAGCTCTTGAGGGACCGCCTGAACGGGAAAGCCTGATGCGTTACATTCGCTACGCGGTTCTGGGGGCTCTGGCCATCGTGCTGGTGTCGGTTGCCGTCGCAAACCGCTCTTTTGTCGAGCTGAAGCTGATGCCCGCGGCACTGGCTGAGCTTTTCGGGTTTAACTACACCATTGCGCTGCCGCTGTTTGCGGTGGTGCTGGGCGGGGTTGTCGCCGGGCTGGTGATCGGCTTCCTGTGGGAATGGCTGCGCGAGCACAAGCACCGCAGCGAAGCGGCGCAGAAGGCGCGCGAGGCGCGCAGGCTGAACCGCGAAGTGAGCAGGCTGAAAAAGCAGAAGAACGAAGGCAAAGACGAAGTCCTGGCGCTTCTGGAAGACGCAGGCTGACACCGCCATGACAGACATCCGGGTCAAGATCTGCGGGCTCAGCGCAGCGCAGGATATTGCTGCCGTGGCCGGGGCAGGGGCGGCTTATGCCGGTTTTGTGTTTTTTCCCAAGTCGCCGCGCAATGTCAGCATCGAACAGGCCGCAGCCCTGGCATTGGAGGCCCCGCCCGGCCTGTGCAAGGTGGCGCTGACCGTGAATGCTTCGGATGCCGAGCTTGATGCGGTCACAGCTGCGGTGCCGCTTGATATGCTGCAGCTCCACGGCAAGGAAAGCCCGCAACGGGTGGCAGAGGTGCGGGCGCGCTACGGTCTGCCGGTGATGAAGGCGGTTGGCATCGCCGATGCCGCCGACATTCCGCAGATTGCGCTTTATGAACAGGTGGCCGATCAGCTGCTGATCGACGCCAAGCCCCCCAGGGAGGCGGCGCTGCCGGGCGGCAATGGCCTGGCGTTTGACTGGCGCCTGCTGGCGGGGCGCAAATACTGGCAGAAACCCTGGATGCTGGCCGGCGGGCTCACCCCGGACAACGTCGCCGAAGCGATCCGCATGACCGGCGCCCGCCAGGTGGATGTCTCCTCCGGCGTCGAAACTGCGCCAGGGCAGAAAGACGCGGCGCTGATCGGCAGCTTCACCCGCGCCGCGCGCGCCGCCCGCGGCTGAGATCTGCGCGCCGCCGCCGCCGCCGCCTGTGTGCCGGACGGCGGGATTTGAGTATTTTTGAAAAGATGAAGATGCACAGGCCTGCGCTTCATCTTTTCACAAGTACTCACTGCGCAGCGGTGGCCCCCGGATGCCTCATCAGGGGTGTTGCGCCGCTTGCGCACGCTGCCCTCATCCCATCTTAAACAGCCTCTGCCATAGTCTCCCCGATCGCGGTCACCGCCGGGCCTGACACCCCCGGCATCCAGGAACAGGGCCCCAATCCTTGGGGCGTGCAGAGACATTGTTTAGCACCCGGGCGGATGCGCCCGCCCGCCTCCGCCTATTGGCGGCGCCGCCAACTTTATCCTCCTGATGGTCAGGACCGGCAGCAAGCAGCAGCAATCAGAAATTCCGGCAGGGCAGCGGCCTTCGCCGGATGAACCTGCTTGCCAAAGTCCTCTTTACCCGGCCTGCGGCGCGCTATAGTCATTGCGGGCGCTGCGAGAGAGGGAAGAACCATGGCCGACGATCTTTTCAACAGCTTCATGAACGGTCCGGATGAACAGGGGCGTTTTGGCATCTTTGGCGGGCGTTTCGTCTCGGAGACCCTGATGCCGCTGATCCTGAGCCTGGAAGAGGAATACAACCGGGCCAAGGATGATCCGGCCTTCTGGGCAGAGATGAAGGATCTGTGGACGCATTACGTCGGCCGCCCCAGCCCGCTGTACCACGCCGAGCGCCTCAGCTGCGAGCTGGGCGGCGCCAAGATCTATATGAAGCGCGATGAGCTGAACCACACCGGCGCCCACAAGGTGAACAACGTGCTGGGCCAGATCCTGCTGGCGCGGCGCATGGGCAAGACCCGGATCATTGCCGAAACCGGCGCCGGTCAGCATGGCGTGGCCACCGCCACCGTCTGTGCCAAGTTCGGCCTCAAATGCATCGTCTACATGGGCGCCCATGACGTGAAGCGGCAGGCGCCGAACGTGTTCCGCATGCGTCTCTTGGGCGCTGAAGTGATCCCGGTCACCTCAGGCCGCGGCACCCTGAAGGATGCGATGAACGACGCGCTGCGCGACTGGGTGACCAATGTGCGCGACACCTTCTATTGCATCGGCACTGCCGCCGGCCCGCACCCGTACCCGGCGATGGTGCGCGATTTCCAGTCGATCATCGGCAAGGAGGTCCGCTGGCAGCTGGCCGAGCAGGAAGGCGAAGGCCGCCTGCCGGACACCGTGATCGCCGCGATCGGCGGCGGCTCCAACGCCATCGGCCTGTTTCACCCCTTCCTGGATGACCCCTCGGTGAACATCATCGGGGTCGAGGCCGGCGGCAAAGGTGTGGATGACCGGATCCAGCACTGCGCGTCGCTGACCGGCGGCCGTCCGGGCGTCCTGCACGGCAACCGCACCTATCTGCTGCAGGACGACGACGGCCAGATCCAGGAAGGCTATTCGATCTCCGCGGGCCTCGATTACCCCGGCATCGGCCCGGAGCATTCCTGGCTGCATGAATCGGGGCGCGCCGAATATGTCTCGATCACCGACAAGGAAGCGCTGGAGGCCTTCCAGGTCAGCTGCCGCACCGAGGGTATCATCCCGGCGCTGGAGCCGTCGCACGCGCTGGCCCATGTGATGAAGATCGCGCCCAAGCTGCCCAAAGACCACATCATCGTGATGAACATGTGCGGCCGCGGCGACAAGGATGTGTTCACCGTCGCCAAGCACCTTGGGTTCGATATGTCCGATACCGAAGAAGGCCGCAGCTTCGAGGAATAACGGCGGCATCCCCGAGATACGAAAGGCGCCCTGCGGGGCGCCTTTCTTGTTGGCGGCCTTCACCTTCAGCGCGCCGCTCAGGCCGGGTCGGCGGCGTAGCTTTGCAGAACGCTCAGCGGCACAATCTCCAGCGCCCGCTGATGGGTCGCTTCCAGATGCACCTTGGGGGCGCAGCCCTCATCGGCCGCCTGCAGGAACCGCGCCGCGCACAGGCACCAGCGGTCGCCGGGCTGCAGGCCGGCAAAGCCGAACTCGGCCCGCGGGGTGGAGAGGTCGTTGCCGACATATTTCGAGAACGCCAGAAACTCTGCGGTGGTCACAACGCACACCGTGTGGCTGCCGTGATCCTCGGTGCAGGTGTTGCAATGCCCATCACGGAAGAAGCCGGTCACCGGCGCGGTGGAGCAGGGCGCCAGCGGGCCGCCCAGAACATTGATGCTGTTATCTTTTTCCATGCTGCACCTTGTCCATATCGCATGCGGGTTAATGGTAGCGCGATTGCGCTGCCGGTCCCGGTAATTCCGGCGTGAAGTGTCCGGCGCGCACAGGATTGCCCCGGCAGGCCGCAAAATGCAATCCGCCCGCCAGATGACCTGACGGGCGGATGAAAATCAGGCTGGCAACCCGGCTCAGGTGTTGAACAGGAAGTGCAGCACGTCGCCGTCTTTGACGACATAGCTTTTGCCTTCGGCGCGCATCTTGCCGGCTTCCTTGGCGCCTTGTTCGCCGTTGCAGGCGATGAAGTCGTCATAAGCGATGGTTTCGGCGCGGATGAAACCCTTTTCGAAATCGCCATGGATCACCCCGGCCGCCTGCGGCGCCGCGGTGCCGGTGCGGATGGTCCAGGCGCGGGCCTCTTTCGGGCCGACGGTGAAATAGGTCTCCAGATGCAGCAGTTCATAACCGGCACGGATCAGCCGGTCCAAACCTGCCTCTGCCAGCCCCATCTCCTCCAGGAACATCTGGGCTTCTTCCGCTTCCAACTGGCTGATCTCTTCCTCGATCTGGGCCGAGATGATCACATGGGAATTGCCCTGCGCCGCGGCCATTTCGGCCACTTTGGCGGACTGCGCATTGCCTTCGACCGATTCGGATTCGCCCACGTTGCAGACATAGAGCACCGGCTTGGTGGTCAGCAGCTGCAGCATCTTCCAGGCCTTGGCGTCCTCGGCGTCCACCTCGACCAGGCGGGCGGGCTTGCCGTCCTCCAGCATCGCCTGGGCGGCGGCCAGCAGGCGGTCCTGCTGCTGGGCTTCCTTGTCGTTGCCCTTCAGCTTGCGCACCAGATTGGCGCGGCGTTTTTCGATGCTTTCCAGGTCCGACAGCATCAGCTCGGTCTCGATCACCTCGGCGTCCGCGACCGGGTCGACACGGCCGTCCACATGGGTCACGTCGCCATCTTCGAAACAGCGCAGCACATGGGCAATCGCGTCGGTTTCACGGATGTTGGCCAGGAATTGGTTGCCCAGGCCCTCGCCCTGCGACGCGCCTTTGACCAGGCCGGCGATGTCGACAAATGTCATCCGGGTCGGAATGATCTGTTTGGAGCCGGCAATTGCTGCCAGCTTGTCCAGACGCGCGTCCGGCACACCCACTTCGCCCACATTGGGCTCAATCGTGCAGAACGGAAAATTGGCCGCCTGCGCCGAGGCGGTTTTGGTGAGCGCATTGAACAGCGTCGATTTGCCAACATTCGGCAGGCCGACGATTCCCATCTTAAAGCCCATACCGGCCTCCTGATACCACTTGGGAGCCGCTTCTAGGCAGCATTGGGCTTGCGCGCAAGGCAAGGATGGCTGACAGAGGTGCCGCAATCGCCCTCTGTGCGCTGCCGCACAGGGAGCCTTCCAGTTGCTTTTTCGTGAGGTGGCTAGGAAAATCAGCTAGTAAAAATATCTTAGGTAAAGAAAATAAAATTGCGAGGGGCAAGAAATGAAACAGACAGCTTTGCTGGCAGCAGCGTTCTGTGCTGCCACTGCCATGCCTGCCGCAGCCCAGGAAGTGACGCTGGGGCTGGGCCATTCCAATTATTCCCGTGCGGGGTCCGAGGACAGCGCGCTGTTCGCGGTCGAGTATCTGCACGCGCCGTTCCACGAGGGGCGGCTGCTGTCGGCGCGGTTCGGGGCCGCGCTGGAGGTGCAGGAGGCCGGCGATGTATTCGCCGGTGTCGGCATCAGCGGCGTGATCGGCCTGAACAACGACTGGTTCATCGAGACCAGCGTGATGCCCGGGGCCTATCACGAAAGCTCGCAGGGCAATGATCTGGGCTCCGGCTTTGAAATCCGCAGCCTGCTGGCGCTGGGTAAACGGTTTCACAATGGCAAGGCGGTGTCGCTGGCGCTCAGCCATAAATCCAACGCCTCGACCGCAGATCAGAACCCGGGCGTGAATTCGCTGTCGCTGCGCTGGCACATTCCGCTGGGCCGCTGAGCGGTGCATTCCCGGGCCTGCACGCGGCCCGGGATTGATTTCCCGCGCAATATTCGGCACATCATGGCGGAAACCTGAATAAAAGGCCCGCCCATGACCCGCATTGATGCCAAATTCGCCGACCTGAAAGCCGCCGGAAAGAAAGCTTTTGTCACTTATGTGATGGCGGGCGACCCGGACTATGAAACCTCACTTGAGGTGGTGAAGGGATTGCCGGCCGCGGGTGTGGACATCATCGAGCTGGGGCTGCCGTTTACCGATCCGATGGCAGACGGGCCAACCATTCAGCTGGCCGGGCAGCGGGCGCTGGACGGCGGTATGACGCTGGAGCGGACGCTGCAGCTGGCCGCCGATTTCCGCAAAGGCGATGACACCACGCCGATTGTGCTGATGGGCTATTACAACCCGATCTACAACCGCGGCGTGGACAAGTTCCTGGAGGATGCCAAGGCCGCGGGCATCGACGGGCTGATCGTGGTCGACCTGCCGCCGGAAGAGGATGGCGAGCTGTGCATCCCGGCGCAGAAAGCGGGGCTGAACTTCATCCGGCTGGCCACCCCGACAACCGACGATGCGCGCCTGCCCAAGGTGCTGCAGAACACCTCGGGCTTTGTCTATTACGTGTCGATCACCGGCATCACCGGCGCGGCCGAGGCCGAGGCCGGCGACGTCGGCCCCGAGGTGGCCCGCATCAAGGCGGCCACCGATCTGCCGGTCATCGTCGGCTTTGGCATCAACACGCCGGAGAAGGCGGAGAAGATCGCCTCGGTCGCGGATGGCGCCGTGGTGGGCAGCGCGATTGTCAGCCAGATTGCCGCGGAAAAATCCCCGACAGAGGTGCTGGCCTTTGTGAAATCGCTGGCGGACGGCGCGCATCGGGGCTGAGCCTTCTCCAAGCAGAGCATAGGGCAGCGTCCGACCCTGGGTGGGTGCTGCCCGGAGTGCCGCCGGGCGGACCCTCGTCGGCACCGCAAATCGAACTTTACAAACCGCGCCTCCGGGCGCGGTTTTTGCGTTTCAAGCCTGCGGCAACGGCGTCGTTGCCTTTTCTGGGGCTGATTGGTAAAGAAACTTTACCAAATGAAAGCGGGAGAGACTCCGGTGCCGGTGATCACCAATATCGACGACCTGAAGCGCATCTACGAACGCCGCGTGCCGCGGATGTTTTACGATTATGCCGAAAGCGGCAGCTGGACCGAGCAGACCTTCCGCGAGAATACCTCGGATTTCGAGCAGATCCGCCTGCGCCAGCGGGTGGCGGTGGACATGGCGGGGCGGACGACCGCCAGCCGGATGATCGGTCAGGACGTGGCGATGCCGGTGGCGCTGGCGCCGGTGGGGCTGACGGGCATGCAGCACGCCGACGGCGAGATCAAGGCGGCGCGGGCGGCCGAGGAGTTCGGTGTGCCTTTCACGCTGTCGACCATGTCGATCAACTCGATCGAGGAAGTGGCGGAGGCGACCTCCAAACCGTTCTGGTTCCAGCTTTATACCATGAAGGACGAGGATTATATCCGCCGCCTGATCCAGCGGGCCAAGGATGCGAAATGCGCGGCGCTGGTGATCACGCTGGACCTGCAGATCCTGGGTCAGCGCCACAAGGATCTGAAGAACGGCCTGTCCGCGCCGCCGAAGCTGACCCCGAAAACCATTGCCAACCTGATGACCAAATGGACCTGGGGCCTGCAGATGCTGGGCGCCAAGCGGCGCAATTTCGGCAATATCGTCGGCCATGTGCAGGGCGTCTCGGATACCTCGCAGCTGGGCGTCTGGACGGCCGAGCAGTTCGACCCGTCGCTGGACTGGGGCAAGATTGAAAAGCTGATGGAGATGTGGGGCGGCAAGGTGATCCTGAAGGGCATCCTGGACGCCGAGGATGCCCGCATGGCCGCCAAGCTTGGCGCCGACGCCATCGTCGTGTCGAACCACGGCGGGCGGCAGCTGGACGGGGCACTGAGCTCGATCCGGATGCTGCCGGAGATCATGGATGCGGTGGGGGGAGACGTCGAGGTGCATCTGGACAGCGGCATCCGCTCCGGCCAGGACGTGCTGAAGGCGCTGGCGCTGGGCGCCACGGGCACCATGATCGGGCGCGCCTTTGTCTATGGGCTGGGCGCGAGGGGCCAGAAAGGCGTCACCGAGGCGCTGGAGGTGATTCGCAAGGAGCTGGACACCACCATGGCACTGTGCGGTGAACGCTCGGTCGGGGCGCTGGGGCGCCATAATCTGCTGGTGCCGCAGGATTTCGGCGGCTGCTGGCAGGAATAACGCGGCCCCGCCGCCGGGCAGGGGGCTTTGCCCCTTCCCATATTCCGGTTTCCGGTCTATAGGCACGGCTTCACGCGGGGTGACAGCCTTGGAGGCACCCCGCCCTAGATATATTGGAGAATAGACATGGCAAAAGAGATTCCTGATCTCGTCGCCGAAGTACGTGCGGGGACGGGCAAGGGCGCCGCTCGCGCTGCGCGCCGCGCAGGCATGGTACCGGGCGTTGTTTACGGTGGCGACACGGATCCGGTTGCGATCCAGATCCCGTTCAACGTGCTGCTGAAAAAGCTGAAAGCGGGCCAGTTCAAGTCCACCCTGTGGAACCTGAAGGTTGACGGCCAGGAAGACGTGCGGGTGATCTGCCGCGACGTTCAGCGCGATGTGGTGAAGGACCTGCCGACCCACCTCGACCTGATGCGTCTGCGCCGCACCTCGAAAGTCAACCTGTTCATCCCGGTTGAGTTCATCAACGAGGAAGACGCCCCCGGCATCAAGAAGGGCGGCATGCTGAACGTGACCCGCCCCGAGGTCGAGCTGGTTGGGACCGCCGGCGACATCCCCGAAAAGCTGGTTGTCGATCTGGCAGGCCTGAACATCGGTGACGTTGTCACCATCTCGTCGATCGAGCTGCCGGCCGGCGCCAAGCCGACCATTGACCGCGACTTCGTGATCGCCAACATCGCCTCCCCGGGCGGCCTGACCGCGTCTGATGACGAAGACGGCGAAGGCGAAGAAGCCGAAGCCGAAGCAGTGGCTGCCGAAGAATAAGAACCTCACCCATCCGGGTAAGGTTGGCGGGCTCCCATCGCGGGGGCCCGTTTGCGTTTGAACGGCGCAGCAAACGCGATTGACTTTCCGCCGTGCCAGTGTCCCATTCCGGTCAAGAGGCAGGAGGGAGACAGATGGCGGATTATGATATTGCCGTTGCGGGCGCGGGCGCCGTGGGCGTTTGCACCGCGCTGTGGGCGCAGATGCGCGGGCATCGGGTGCTGCTGGCGGATCCGAACCCGCCGGGATCCGGCACCAGTTACGGCAACGCCTGCACCTTGGCGACCTATGCCTGCCTGCCGGTGAATGACCCGTCGGTGCTGACCTCCCTGCCGCAGCTGATGTTCTCCAGGGACAGCCCGCTGTCGCTGTCTTTTTCCCACGCGCTGTGCAATCCGCGCTGGATGCTGTCCTTTCTTGCCAATTGCCGCGCAGCACCCTCGCGCCGGATTGCTGCCCATCTGGCCGATCTGCTGTCGCATGCCGACGCCGGGATCAATCCGCTGATCGAGGCCGCAGGCGCCCAGGATCTGGTGGTGGAGCGCGGCCAGCTGTCGGTCTGGTCCACCGCAGCAGCGGCCGAGGCTGCCACCGCGGGGCTGGAGCACCGCCGCAGCCTGGGCGTGCCCTGGCGCGAGGTGGCGCCGGATGACGCGCTGGAAATGGAGCCGGGCCTGCGGCTGCCGGTCAAACGCGCGGTGCATTTCCATGCCGCCCGGCATCTGCGCGATCCGCTGGACTTCATCACCCGGATGCACCAGGCCTTCACGGCGCTGGGCGGTACAACGCTGACAGCGGCGGTTGTGGCGGTAAAGGCCTCTGCCACCGGGGTGGAGCTGCAGGCGGAGGGCCAAAGCCTGACCGCGAACCATGCGGTGATTGCCAGCGGTGCCTTTTCCGGGCGGATCAAGGGGGCGGGGACGGAGCAGCTCCAGTTGGGGACCGAGCGCGGCTATCACCTGATGTACAGGGATCAGGCGCAGCGGGTGACCCGGCCGGTGGGCTGGTCCGAGGCCGGGTTTTACGCGGTGCCGCACGCGCAGGGGCTGCGGCTGACCGGGACGGTCGAACTTGCAGCGCTGGACGCGCCGGCAAATCCGCGGCAGCTGGCCTATATCGCCCGAAAGGGGGCAGAGATGCTGGGGGCGCTGCCGGAACCGGACAGCAAATGGCTGGGGTTCCGCCCGACAATGCCGGATTCGCTGCCGGTGATCGGGCGCAGCCCGCAGTCGGACCGGGTGATCCATGCCTTTGGCCATCAGCATATCGGCCTGACCCTGGGCGGCATCACCGGGCGGCTGGTCGCGGATCTGGCGGAAGGGCGGCAGCCCAACATTGATCTGGCGCCATTTGCAGCGGACCGGGCCTATGGCTGAGCGGGCAGGCACCTCTGGATTCCGGGCGCCGGATAGGGCATTACCCGGGTTTACAGCAACGCAGACGGGCATGTTATGAAACTCTTTGTGGGGCTGGGGAATCCCGGTCCGAAATACGAGCGCAACCGCCACAACATCGGCTTTATGGCGCTGGACCGGATCGCCGCGGACCACGGGTTCAGCCCTTGGAAGGTCAAGTTTCAGGCAATGATCTGCGAAGGAAGCCTCGGCGGTGAGAAGGTGCTGCTGCTGAAGCCGCAGACCTTCATGAACCTGTCCGGCCAGTCGGTGGGCGAGGCGATGCGGTTTTACAAGCTGACACCGGCCGATGTGGTGGTGCTGCATGACGAACTGGACCTGGCTCCGGGCAAGGCGCGCATGAAGCAGGGCGGCGGCCATGCCGGCCACAACGGTCTGCGCTCGATTCATTCGCATATCGGCGCCGACTATGCGCGGGTGCGGCTGGGGATCGGCCATCCGGGCCACAAGGACGCGGTGGCGGGCTATGTGCTGCGCGATTTTCCCAAGGCGGATGAGGGCTGGCTGGACGATGTGATGCGCGGCATTTCAGACGGGGCTGCGGAATTGGCCAAGGGCGATGGCGGCAAGTTCATGAATGCGGTTGCGCTGCGCGTCGCGCCGCCGCGCAGCTCTGCCGCCAAGCCGAAGGCGGAAGCGAAGAAACCGGTCCAAGACGAGCCGGCGCCCGACACCCGTTCCGCGATGGAAAAGCTGATGGACAAGTTCAGATAACCCGGGAGACAGGCTGATGGTGAAACTGATTATCGACACCGATCCGGGCATCGACGATGCGATGGCGATCTTCTATGCCGCTGCGGCGCCGGATATTGAGCTGCTGGGGCTGACCACGATCTTCGGCAATGTGACCACCGCCACCGCTACCCGCAACGCGCTGCGGCTGCTGGAGGCCGCCGGGCTTGATGTGCCGGTCGCTGCAGGTGCCGCTGCGCCGCTGGTGCTGCCGCCGTTCACCCCCTCGGCGCATGTGCATGGCGCGGAAGGCTTTGGCGATATCCCGGCGGCAGCGCCCAAGGGTGCACCGCTGGACGAGGACGCCGCGGAATTCCTGTGCCGCATGGCGCGTGAGCACAAGGGCGAGCTGGTGGTCTGTCCGATCGGCCCGCTGACCAATATCGCGCTGGCAATGCAGAGCGACCCGGAGTTCATCGGGAACGTCAAATCCATCGTGGTGATGGGCGGCTCGCTGGAAGAGGGCGGCAATATCACCGGCCATGCCGAGGCTAATATCTATCATGACCCGCATGCTGCGGACGTGGTCTGCCAGGGCGGGGACAAGGTGGTGTTCGTCGGGCTGGACGTTACCCACCGGATCCTGTGCCGGCCGGAGGATTTTGCCGCCATCGCCGCCAAATCGCCGCAACTGGGCGGCATGCTGCAGCAGATGTCGCATTTCTACCTCAAGTTCTATCTGGAGGTCGCGGGCAAGACCGGCTGTTCGCTGCATGACCCGGCGGCGGTGATCGCCTGCACCCACCCGGAGCTGTTCGGGATGCGCAATGTGCCGCTTGCGGTGTCCTGCGAGGGCGAAACCTCAGGTGCGACCCTGGCTGCAGCGGACAGCGGCCGGGCGCCGGTCAAGGTCTGCATGGCGGTGGAGGCGGACGAGGTGAAATCGCTGTTTCTGCGGCGCTTGGCCTTGTTGCCGTAAACCGGGCGCGGACTTGCGGCCGCAGCCCGGGTGTTTCTCTTTGCGGATCCTGCCGGAACCAGCCTGATGCTGTGATCAGGGGCAACCGTAAAAACAAGGTGCGCTGCTCCGCGGTCGGGGGCAAGCTTGCGTTCGCAGCTGGCGGCCTCACGGTCTGGTGCGATCGGGAAATGGTCCGGGTGCCGCTGCCGGCCGGCAAGCGCGGCCGGCAGCCGGGAGACAGGCCGGTATCGCCTGTCAGCCCTGGGCCGGCATCATGCCCGCTTGGGCTGGGTGGCGTCGAGGTCCTGCCACGCGATCAGCCGCATTTCGCTTTGGCTCATGGGGCGGCCAAAGTAAAACCCCTGCACCGATGTGCATTTCTCTTCCTGCAAGAAAATCAGCTCGTCTTCTTCCTCCACACCTTCGGCAAGGACGGGTATCTTCAAGGCCGCCCCCAGCAGCAGTGTCGAGCGGACGATTGCGGCGCTCTGCTCATTCTTATGGACGCCGCGCACGAAACTGCGGTCGATCTTGATCTTGTCAAAGGGGAAGGTCTGCAGGGTGGCAAGCGATGAATAGCCGGTGCCAAAGTCGTCCATCGCGATCCGGACGCCGTAGCTTTTCAGCTGATGCATCACCTTCAGGGTATGGGCCTGGTCGTCGATAATGCTGGATTCGGTGATTTCCAGCTCCAGCCGTTCGGGCGACAGGCCGGTCTCCAGCAGAATATCCATGACATCTTCGACAAATGAGGGCTGCACGAGCTGCTGCGGGGCGACGTTCACAGCCACCTGGTAGGGATGCGGCCAGCTTGCTGCCTCGGTGCAGGCGGCTCTCAGTACCCAATGCCCGATTTCCCGGATCAGGCCGGTCTCCTCGGCAATCGGGATGAATTCGGCCGGTGACACGCGGCCACGCGTCGGATGGTTCCAGCGCAACAGGACCTCGAAACCGAGCGGATCCAGCGTGTTCAAGTCGTTCTGCAGCTGATAGGCCAGTTCAAACTGGCCGCCAGCGCCGGCTTGGCGCAGATCATGAACAAGCTGCAGCTTGTCACGGCTCTGACGGTCCATTTCCTCGCTGAACCGGCAGATACTGGCGCCGGGCTCGGATTTGGCCCGGTACATCGCCAGATCGGACTTATGCAGCAGGTCCCGCGGATCGCGGCCGTCCGTCAGGCTGGTGGCAACGCCGATAGCTGCGCCAACCCGCACCGAAATATGATCGAGGTCGATCGGGTCGATAATGGACGCGTGGAGGCGCTCGGCAAAGGCCAGCACCTGTTCAATCCGCCGGAAGCCCTGCTTGACCGCCACGAATTCGTCACCGCCAACCCGCGCGATGTGCTCGTTCGGACCCTGCTGGCTGGTCAACCGTCCGGCGACGGCCTGCAGCACCTTGTCCCCGACGGCGTGCCCATGCAGGTCGTTAACCTCCTTGAACAGGTTCAGGTCGATGGTGAGAATCGCGGCGCGCTCGGTCTTGTCGGCCTGCAGGCGCTGGTGCAGGCCGGTCAGATACTGGGTTAGCCACATGCGGTTCGGCATCGATGTGAGCGGGTCATGCAATGCGGCGTGTGCCAACTGGTCGCGTGCCTCGCTTTCAAGGTTGGTCTCGATGCTCGCGGACGCAAAGCCGACCAGCAGGATGAGCCCCATGACGCCGAAAATCAGCATGCCCATGGTGGTGTCGGAGATGACTTTCTGCGGTACCTGGATCAAGGGGCTGAGACGGACTTCGATCGCGCTCATGCCGGTGAAATGCATCGCACAGATAGCACAGACCAGCAGGGCCGAAGCAATGATCCAGTTCCGCCGGTTGCGGTTACTGCGAACGATGAAGCGGTAGCCGCAAGCTGCCAGGCCGGTGCCGGCCAAGACCGACGCGGCCAGATATTCCGGCGCCCATTCAATGGCGCCGGGAAGCAGATAGGCTTGCATCCCGGTGTAATGCATGGCGGACACCGCGAGGCCAAACGCCGCGCCGGCGGCAGATGCGGTATACCCTCTCTGTCCAAAGGCAAGAATGGAGTTTGCGATCAGCACGCCGAGCACGGCAATCAGCAGTGAAACCCCGGTGACCAGCGGCTCGTAGCCAGTTTCAAAGCCAGGCTCATAGGCCAGCATGGCGATGAAATGGGTGGACCAGATCGTTGCGCCGGCAATCATGCTGGACAACCCCAATTGAACCAGCCGCCGCCGCCCGCTGGTGCCATTCAGCCGGCTGGTCAAGCGCACGGAAAGACTCGCCCCGACAACGCAGACGAGAGCTGCCACCGCAACCAGCCCATAGTTGTGCTGCAGCGTGATACAGTCCAAAATTCGGTACATCAGAAGCCTCAAAAAAAATGTCATTTAAGGCTCAGTCATTTCATCGAAAGCTTAACGAAAAACAAACCGGATCCAGTGCTGAACGCCGATAAATAACTGCATTTTCTTAGTTTTTTTGATTGTCAGTTGGATTGGATGCAGCGGAAAACGGCTCAGAACCATGCCCGGCGGTTGGCGGCCATGCAGCCGGTGTCAAGTCCTGCAGTTGCGCCAGGGCCAGGTGGGCCGTAAGCGCCTCGACGATGCCCTTCCGCCGCCCTGACGCAGGCTGTGCAGGTCCTGCTGTTGAAGGAGGCAGGACAGGACGGCAAAATGGACCTCGCCTTGGGCCGCTCAACAGAGGGCAGGGCGGGCAGAACCGGGTTTTTGGTAGGGCGGTCAGGCCGGCGTTTCCGAAGCCGGCGCGGACTTCACCCAGCCCGAAACGCCGCAGCGGCGCCGGGAAAGCGAAAGCTCTGCAAGCGCCGCAGTGCCGGAAAATCCGGCACCGGCCAGCCGTGCCCGCCAGGGTAAGGATCCGCTGCTGTCATGGCGGGAGCTCCTTCTGGCGGGGAAATCGCCTCGTCCTTCGCGTCACGGAAATCTGAAAAAAGGGCGTGCTGAAGCGCGGGAACCGCGCTCGCGACGCTGGGACCGGCGTGGCCCCAAGGCGCGAAGCCGCGTGAGGAAATTGACAGAAACCTTCCCGCGACCGGTGCTTTCGGGGGGCCGATTTGGTGGTCAGCAGGCTTTCGAGTCGGATCTCAAAAAAGTTCGTTTTTCGCCTTGTAAGCCCTGAGCTTATGCGGATATACGGGTCAGCGGAGACGTGGCCGAGTGGTCGAAGGCGCTCCCCTGCTAAGGGAGTAGGCCCGGAAGGGTCTCGAGGGTTCGAATCCCTTCGTCTCCGCCAGAAACCTTGTTTCTGGTCCCTGACCGTGCGAGATGCCCATAGAAAGCCCGGCATCTGGTTCGAAACCACCCACAAGATTTGCAGGGCAAAATGCGGGGTGAAGTGTGGATGGCTCGTCGTCAGATCATAGTGCGTGGTAAGCAGTCCGCCCCAGGGGGCCGCGCAGCCTGGCTGGCCGCCGCTGCGCGGAAGACGGACGGGCCGCCGACGCCGGGATCAGAAGCGCAGGGAGAGGCAGGACATGCCGCCGTCCAGTTTGGCGCAGTCGGTGTTGTCGATCTCGACGACCTCGTAACCTGCCTTGTCGAGCATTTCGGCGGTGCGCGGGAACCCTGCTGCCATCAGCACCAGATTGTTGAACCGGATGGCATTGGCGGCCGCTTCCTCGCCCTCGGCGACATGCAGCACCCGGTAGCCTTCGAAGCAGCCTGAAGCCTCCAGGCGTTTGGTGGACAGGATTGTCTCGGCGTCCATCAGCGAGCAGTCGGTCTTGAAGTGCAGCACGCCTTCGGGGGTGAAAACTTCGCGCAGGCAGTGGCCCCATTCGGCGGCAATCGCGGCCAGTTCGGCGACGCCTGCGGCATCAGTGCGGTCGGACCGTCCGACCAGGATTTCGCTGCCGGTCACCAGGATGTCGCCGCCTTCGATATGGCCGGGGCCTTTGATTTCGCGGACATTTTCGTAGCAATCGCGCAGTGTCGGTGCCATTTCAGCCACTTCGCCCAGCCGCGATGGCGCGCCGGGGCGCATCAGGATGGCGCCCTGGGGCAGGCACAGGGCGGTGTCCTCAACGAACTGGGCGTCGGGGAAGGCGACCAGCGGCGCCAGCTCGATCACCTCGGCGCCGGTACTGCGCAGGGCGGCGACATAGGCTGCGTGGGCGGCGAGCATGCTGTCCAGATCCGGGTTGCCGATGTCCTCGGCCCGCAGGCCGTTGGCAATGGTAGAGGCAGGGCGGCGGGTGATGGCCCGGCTGAACTCAAAAGAGGGGTTCTGCATGAGGTTACTCCTGACCCGGAACAGGTCCGGTGATGTCGATTTCAAGAATGGACGGGGTGCCGCTGCTGTTGGCTGCGGTAAGGGCGGCAGCGATGGCCTGCGGGTCCATCGGCGCACGGGAGCAAGGGATGCCGAAAGAGTGCGCGGCGGCAGCAAAGTCCGGCGGGGAGGGGTTGCAGCCGACGATGGGAACGTTCACCGCCTCCATCGAAGTTGCGATCTCGCCATAGCCGCGGTTGTTCCAGATAACGAAGGTGACGGGCAGGTTTTCGTCCGCGGCGGCCATGATCTCGGGCAGCGAGAACTGGGCGCCGCCGTCGCCGGCGATGCAGATGACCGGGATGCCGGGGGCTGCGATGGCGGCTCCGATGGCGGCGGGAATGCCATAGCCAAGCGCGCCGTAGCCGGTGGCGGCATTGAACCAGCCGCCGGGGCGGTCGTGGTCGTAGTAGAGGTTGCCGGCATAGATCGGCTGGGTGGAATCGCCTACCATAAGCGCGCCCGGCACCGCTGCGCGCATGGCGTTCAGCACTGCGACCTGGGCGCGGTAGTCGGGGCCGATTTCCTCAAATGCGGCGGCGCGGGTGTGTTCGGCACGTTCGGGGCCCTTGGCTTGCTTCGGCGCGCCGGTGAGCATGGTCAGCAGCGCGGCGGCGGCCTCGGCGGCGGATCCCGGAACTGCCAGTTCCGTATCATGCCGGGCCAGCTGATCCGGGCAGATGTCCACGCGGATCAGCCCGGCCATCCGGGGCAGGCTGCCGGTTGCGTACATGTCGTAGTCGGTTGGGCCCAGCTCGGTTCCCAGCGCTAGCACGCAATCCGCCTCTTCGATCAGACCGCGGACGGCCTGCAGGCTGGGGCTGGCCGGAACTGTCAGCGGATGGCCGTGCATCAGGCCGCGGGCGTTAACCGTCTGCACCACCGGCGCGTCAAGGTGTTCGGCCAGGGCCTGGAGCTCTGCGCCTGCCGTTTTCGCGCCGCCGCCGGCCAGGATCACAACTTTGGCGGCTGCCGAAAGCCTGTTTGCCGCCTGCGCGATCAAAACGGGGTCCAGCCGCGGCCGGGCGGCGCGCGATGCGGCCGCGCTGTCCTCAGAGGCGGTGCCGGCCACGTCCAGCGGGATCTGGATATGGGTGGGGCCGGGGCGGCCTGCGGCGAAAGGGGCAAAGACGCGGTCCAGCGCTGCGTCCAGGTCTGCGGGGGCGGCAACATGTTCCGAGGTCAGCGCCACGGTTTCCGCCAGCGCGTGCTGGTCCGGCAGCTCGTGCAGGTGGCCGTGGCCCTTGCCGAGCGTTGTGCCGGCATTGACGCCGGAGACCACCAGCATCGGCACCGAATCCGCTCGCGCCTGGGCCATCGGGGTCAGCGTGTTGGTGAGGCCAGGGCCGGTGATCACAAAGGCGACGCCGGGCTGGCCGGAGATCCGGGCATAGCCGTCGGCCATGAAGCCTGCGCCCTGTTCGTGGCGCGGGGTGACGTGACGGATGCCGGACCCGGCAAGCCCGCGGTACAGCTCCACCGTATGCACGCCAGGGATGCCGAACACGCAGGTGACGCCGCGTTCCTTCAGACCCGCCACCAGGGCCTCGCCTACTGTTGCCTTGGTCATGCGACGCTCCTGGTCTTGCGGTTTGCGTGGGCGGTGATCCGGTCCAGCGCAGTGGCAAAGCTGCCGTCATCGATGGTGAGGGCAACACGCACCCAGTTTGTGAGGCTGTCGCCGAAGGCGGAGCCGGGCATGACGGCGACGCCGCTGTCCAGCAGATCCCAGGCATAGGCATCACCGTCCATGCCGGTGGCGGAGACGTCGATCAGAGCAAACATGCCGGCCTTGGGACGGTGGACACGCAGTTCGGTTTCGCCGTGCAGCCGCTGTAGCAGCAAATCGGTGCGGGCGGCAAAACGGGCAGCCATGCCGGGTGCCACCGGGGAGCCATCGCGCACGGCCTTTTCGGTCATGTCGGCGATGAAGGGCTGGTTGCCGAACAGCATGGTTTCCGACACCGGCAGCAGCGCGGTGCAGAACTCGGCCGGTCCGGCGCACCAGCCGCTGCGGAACCCCGGTGCGGCGTGGGATTTGGAGATCGAGGAGACTGCGATTACCCGGTCTGCGAGCGCCGGATCAGAGAGCGGCGAGACAAACTCCGCCCCCTCGAACACCAGATGCTCGTAAACCTCGTCGGAAAGGATCCAGAGGTCATGCTTGAGGGCCAGTTCACCGATTTCGCGCAGGTCTTCGGCGGTCAGGATGGCGCCCGTGGGGTTGTGCGGGGTGGTCAGCAGGATGGCACGGCTGCGCGGCGTGATGCGCGCGGCCAGGTCGCTGGCCTGCATCCGGAAACCGGCCTCAGGCCGCAGCGGCACCGGCACCATCTCCGCACCCGAGGCGCGGATGACGCCCTCGTACGTGGCATACATCGGGTCGCCCACCAGCACCTCGGTGCCGGGTTCCGCAACGCCCTGCAGCACCGCATAAAGCGCAGTCTGGGTGCCGGGGAAGCAGAGGATGTTCTCCGGCCCGAAATGACGCCCGCGGCTGGCGGAATAGGCGTCGGCCAGTGCGGCGCGCAGGCGGGTCTCGCCGCGGCCGTCGGAATAGCCGGTGCGGCCTGCCTGCATCGCCCGCGCGGCGCTTTCAATCAGGTCCGGCGGGGTGGGCACATCCGGCTCGCCGATGGTCATCTCGACCAAATCGGCCCCCGCTTCGGCCAGCTGCCGTGCTTTCAGGTGGACTTCCCATTTGCCGCCGCCCAATCCGGCCAGCCGTTCGGTAATTGCTGTCAGCCTCATGACGTTTCAGCCCCTTGTTCCAAATTCAATCCTGTCATTGCGGCAACCGATTGCCGTCCGATCTCTTCCAGTTCCCCCGGTGCGAAAGCGTCGGGCAAAGCGCCGCCTTCCAGCCACAGCCCGTCGATCAGCGCGTTGCAGGCAATCGCCAGCTGGCGCAGCCGCGCGGGCGGGGCGGGGCGGCCCGCTTCTTCCAGTGCGGCGGTGATCAGCGCCTGCAGCTGGTCGCGGAAATAGGCATAGGTGCGTTCGTGCGTTGCCTTCATCTGCGGATCCTGCTGCACCTTGTTGAGGAAGCTGGCCCAAAGCGCGATGGCGCGCGGATCCACCACCGGCGGCGTCAGCGAGGCCGTCACAAAGGCCGTGAGCCGGGCCAGTGCCGACCCCTGAACACCCGATGCCGGAGCAAATGTCTGATCGCTCATGAAGGTCATGTGGTGTTCATAAGCGGCGGTGATCAGCTCTTCCTTGGAGCTGAAGTAATGCCGGATCAGACCCTGGGTCACGTCTGCGCGTTCGGCAATTCCCCGCACCGTTGCCCCGCGCACGCCGTTTTCCGCCACCAATTCCAGTGTGGCCAGAATCAGCGCTTCCTTCCGCGCTTCGGCGGATTCGCGTTTGAATTTGCGGCGCTCGTCGGTCACCTCAGCTCCTGTTTTTGCCTGGCAGAGAAATTATACGCTTGCATAATTACGCGAGTCGCGGCTTACTGCAATCGGAAAATTCGGGAAGACGCAAGAATGGACACAGCCGCTGCTGCCTCATCAGCTTTGGAAACTGACGCGCGCCGCGAGGCGATCCGGGTTGAGGATCTGCACAAGTCGTTTGGCAATCTGGAAGTGCTGAAGGGCGTGTCGCTGACCGCCCATCAGGGCGATGTGGTGGCGATCATCGGCGGCTCCGGTTCGGGCAAATCGACCATGCTGCGCTGCATCAACTTTCTGGAAACGCCGAGTTCGGGCAAGATCGTGATCGGCGGCGAGGACGTGGTGATGCGCAGCGATGGCACCCCTGCCAATCAGAGGCAAATCGAACGCATCCGGACCAAGCTGGCGATGGTGTTTCAGCAGTTCAACCTTTGGACCCACCGGACCTTGCTGGAGAATGTGGTCGAGGTTCCGGTGCATGTGCTGAAGGTGCCCAAGGCGGAAGCCATCGCCCGCGCGCATGAGTTGCTGAACCGCGTGGGCCTGGGCGGCAAGGAAGATACCTATCCCGCCTATCTGTCAGGCGGTCAGCAGCAGCGGGCCGCGATTGCCCGGGCGCTGGCGGTGGACCCGTCGGCGATGCTGTTCGACGAGCCGACCTCGGCGCTTGACCCGGAACTGGTGGGCGAGGTGCTGACGGTGATCCGCGATCTGGCTGCCGAGGGGCGCACCATGCTGCTGGTGACACATGAGATGAAATTCGCCCGCGAAGTCGCGAACCACGTTGTCTATCTTTACCAGGGCCGCATCGAAGAGCAGGGGCCGCCTGCCGAGGTCTTTGGCAATCCGCAATCAGAGCGGCTGAAGCAATTTCTGAGTTCGGTCGCCTGATCCACTACCACCAAAATAAAAACAACTGGGAGAAGAAGATGAAACTGAAAGCATTGCTTGCCGCCGGGGTTGCTGCCGCAGCCCTTTCCGCCGGTGCCTCTGCTGCGGAGCAGGTCAAGATCGGTATTGCCGCGGAACCTTACCCGCCGTTTGCCTCGCTCGACAGCTCGGGCAACTGGACCGGTTGGGAGGTCGAGGTAATCGGCGCGGTCTGCGCCGCGGCAGAACTGGATTGCGCGATCACCCCGGTGGCTTGGGACGGCATTATCCCGTCGCTGACCGGCCAGCAGATCGACGCCATCATGGCCTCGATGTCGATCACTGAGGAGCGGCTGAAGACCATTGATTTCAGCGATGCCTATTACAACACCCCGGCGGTGATCGTGGCGGATAAGTCGATGGACATCGCACCGACGCCGGAGTCGCTGGCAGGAAAAGTCGTTGGCATCCAAGCCTCGACCATCCACCAGGCCTATGCCCAGGAATACTTCAAAGATGCCGAGCTGAAGGTCTATCAGACCCAGGATGAAGCCAATCAGGATCTGTTTGCGGGCCGTATCGACGCGACCCAGGCGGACAGCATCGCGATGGCGGATTTCGTGAACTCCGACACCGGCAGCTGCTGCGAGATCAAGGGCGCGGTTGCGGATGATCCGGCAATCCTGGGCCGCGGTGTGGGCGCGGGCGTGCGCAAGGGCGACGATGCACTGCGCGAGGCGCTGAACAAGGGCATTGCGGCGATCCTGGCCGACGGCACCCACGAGAAGATCACCGCCAAATACTTCACCACCAGCATCTACTAAGGCGCTGCTGTGACCGGACTGTTCGAATTACTGGGCCTTGGCGCCAGCGCGGAGCTGCTGTCGCTGTCGGGCTGGGGCGGCAATCTGCTGCGCGGGCTTGCCAACTCGCTGCAGATTGCTTTTGGCGCCTTTGGACTGGGGCTGGTGATCGGGCTGTTCGGAGCCTATGGCAAACTTTATGGCGGGGTGGTCACGCGCGACCTTCTCGCCATT
>NZ_JAXMOX010000054.1:0-24662 GCF_034669605.1 Leisingera sp. | reverse complement strand
CCTTCAGGCAATACATCGCCGCTTCCAAACCCTGTGACTGCGCGTCAGTCAGGGCTGTTTTTCCGGCCGCCGCCAGATAGGCGCAGATTTCGTGCCGCAGCGCAGCGTCGTCGCTAACGGCGATATGCTGACCGCTGAGATTCTCCAGCTTCTTGGTATCGAACCGGGCCGGGCTTTTGCCGATACCGTCGAAATTAAACCACTGTTTGGCCTGATCGTCCGTAAAAAATTCGTCATCGCCGTGCGACCAGCCCAAACGGGCCAGATAATTGCGCATGCCAGCGGCCGGATAGCCCATCGCCTGGTATTCCTGCGCCCCCAATGCACCATGGCGTTTGCTCAGCTTTTTTCCGTCCGGCCCGTGGATCAGCGGGATATGCGCCCAGACTGGCACGTCCCAGCCCATCGCCTCATAGATCATCATCTGGCGGGCGGCGTTGTTCAGGTGGTCATCGCCGCGGATCACATGGGTGACGCCCATATCGTGGTCGTCCACGACCACCGCCAGCATGTAGACCGGCGTGCCGTCGGAACGTAGCAGGATCATGTCATCAAGCTGATCGTTCCTGATGGTGACGTCGCCCTGCACCTCATCCTTGATAACGGTAACGCCGCTTTGCGGCGCCTTTATGCGGATCACATAAGGCGCATCCGGGTGGCCGGCGTCATCGGCGTCGCGCCAGGGCGAGCGGTAGAGGGTCGATTTGCCCTCAGCCTTGGCCTGCTCGCGGAAAGCGGCGATTTCGTCCTGGGTGGCAAAACATTTGTATGCCTTGCCCTCGGCCAGCAGCTGCCTGGCCACTTCGGCGTGGCGGCTGGCGCCTTCAAACTGGCTGATCACCTCGCCATCGTGGTCCAGGCCCAGCCATTCCATGCCCTGCAGGATGGCAGCGGTTGCCTCAGGCGTGGAGCGTTCGCGGTCGGTGTCTTCGATGCGCAGCAGGAACTTGCCGCCGCGGCCGCGGGCGTAAAGCCAGTTGAACAGCGCAGTTCGGGCGCCGCCGATGTGCAGGAAGCCGGTGGGAGAAGGCGCGAAACGGGTGACAACCGGTTGGGTCATGAGCAGGATTTACCTTTTGGAAACCAAGTGAGGTTTAGAGTTTCCGCCTGTCTACCGGGCCAGAAGGCGGGGGGCAAGCATGCGGCTGAGCGCAGCCATCGCAGACCTGCTGCAAGCGCAGCGGGGATATCTGTTCCCCTGGACGCCGGTTTTCCTCGGAGCCGGGATCGGGGCCTATTTTTCATTAAAGACGGAGCCCGGCGCCGCCGTGTTTTCCGCTCTGGCGCTGTGTGCGCTGCTGATGGCTGCCGGTGCCGTGGGCCGGCGGCCGCTGGCCTTTCTGCTGTGGGGGCCCGCTTTGGCGGCGGCGGGGCTTTGCCTCGCGGGGGCGCGGGCGCATCTTGTGTCGGCACCGGTCCTGGATTTCCGCTATTACGGGGCGGTGGAGGGGCGGGTTGCCGGGGTCGACCGCTCTCCGACCGATGCCCTGCGGCTGACCCTGGATCAGGTGCGGCTGGACCGGGTGGCGCCCGCAGACACGCCGGCCCGTGTCCGGATTTCGTTGAAAGCGCAGGCGCAGGTGCCGCCGCCTGGCGCGAGGGTCATGACCACCGCGCATCTGCTGCCGCCGCAAGGTCCAGCCGAGCCCGGCGGGTTTGATTTCCGCCGCCACGCCTGGTTCAGGCAACTGGGCGGCCTGGGCTACACAAGGGGTCCGGTGCTGCTGGCTGAGGAGCCGGGCCAAAGCCTGGCTGTGGAACGGCTGCGCCGGGGTGTGGCGCAGGGCCTGCAAGACCGCATAGCCGGGGAAACAGGCGGGTTTGCAGCCGCCATCACCACCGGCGACCGCAGCGGTGTCGGGCAGCAGACCCTGACCGCGCTGCGGCAAAGCAATCTGGCGCATCTTCTGGCAATTTCCGGGTTGCACATGGGGCTGCTGACCGGCTTTGTCTTTGCGGCGCTGAGGATCTTGGTCAACCTGATCCCGCCGCTGGCCCTGCGCTGGCCAGTCAAGAAACTGGCAGCCTTGGCGGCATTGGCGGCCGGCGCCGGGTATATTGCGCTGTCAGGCGGCAATGTGGCAACCGAGCGGGCCTTTGTCATGGTGGCGGTGATGTTTGCTGCCGTGCTGTTGAACCGGCGTGCGATTACCCTGCGGGCGGTGGCGGTTGCCGCTTGGATTGTTCTGCTGCGGCGGCCGGAAAGCCTGTTAAGCCCCGGTTTCCAGATGAGTTTTGCCGCAACCGCAGCGCTGGTTGCAGTCTTTGCAACGCTGAGGGACAAGGAGGTGCCGCTGGGGCCGCGATGGCTGCGGCCGGTTCTGGCGGTGGTGATTTCCTCGGCGGTGGCCGGGGCGGCAACAGCCCCCTTTGCAGCGGCGCATTTCAACACTGTGCCGCATTACGGGCTGCTGGCGAACCTGTTGTCTGTGCCGGTCATGGGCTCGGTCGTTATTCCGGCTGCGGTGCTGGCGCTGTGCCTGGCGCCGTTCGGCCTGGAAATGGCCGGACTGACTGTCATGCAATGGGGGCTGGACTGGATTCTGGCAGTTGCCGGGGGGGTGTCGGGGTTTGACGGAGCGCTGTCGCATGTGCCCGCGCCAGGGGGCTGGGTGCTGCCGCTGTTTGCTGCGGGCATGCTGTTTGCGGTAATTTGGCAGGGGCGGCTGCGGCTGGCCGGGCTGTTGCCGGCCGCATGTGCAATGCTGATGTGGAGCGCGGCAGAGCGTCCCGTTGTCCTGATCGCTGACTCCGGCGGCCTGATTGGCGTGATGGCGCCGGAAGGCCGGGCCTTGTCGCGGGCCAAGGGGCAGGGGTTTACTGCGAAAATCTGGCTTGAGAATGACGGCGACCCGGCAGGCCAGATCGCCGCTGCGGCGCGCTGGACAGATCAAGCAGGCGCTTTGCCGGTCTGGGAGGGACCGGGGTTCCGGTTGCTCCACGCGCCCGGAAAACGTAAACTTGCGCAGATAAACAAATGTAAAGACATAGATATTATCATTTCCACGGTCACGGCGCAGACGCCGGGAAACTGTCTGCTGCTAACACCGGAAGTGATGCGGCAAACGGGCAGCATTGCCGTGACTGCAACCGGCGGCCTGCAGACATCCCGCGGCGTATCGGGACAGCGGTTGTGGACAGGATGGCGGCCGGAAGGGGCTGAAGTCAGCCGCCTTCGGAAGCTTCTTGGCCGGCAAACCCGTCAATAACTGCGGATCAGCCCAACCAGCCGGCCTTGGATCTGCACCTGGTCTTCCGGGTAGCGCCGGGTCTCATAGGCCGGGTTGGCGGCTTCCAGTGCGATCATGCTGCCCTGGCGCTGATAGCGTTTCAGCGTGGCCTCGTGCCCCTCGACCAGTGCGACAACGATATCGCCGTTGTCTGCAGCGCCGGTTTCGCGGATCACCACGATGTCGCCGTCATTGATGCCGGCTTCGATCATCGACTCGCCCTTTACCTCCAGCGCGAAATGCTGGCCGTTTGGTGCGATCATGCCGCCGGGAACCACTACCTGATGCGACACCTGGCTGATCGCCTCGATCGGGACACCGGCGGCGATGCGGCCCATCACCGGCAGTTCCACTGCCGCATGGCGCACCGGTTCTGCAGCGGCAGTTGCGGGCTGCGGGCGGCCGCCGTCAATCACCGTTGGCGCAAAGCTTTGCGGCTCCGGCACACCGCCCAGGCTTTCCGGCAGGCGGAGGATCTCAATGGCGCGGGCGCGGTGCGGCAGGCGGCGGATAAAGCCGCGTTCCTCCAGAGCGGTGATCAGCCGGTGGATGCCAGATTTCGACCGCAGATCCAGCTCAACCTTCATTTCATCGAAACTGGGCGGCACGCCGTCCCGCTGAAGACGTTTGTGAATGAATTCCAGCAGTTGAAGTTGCTTTTTCGTGAGCATCTCCGCTCCCTCCGCGCCTCAGGTTTTCTTTTGTTCTACGCATGTTCACGTTTTGTGTCAACATGTCAGTACCTGACCGTATGAAAACAGAACGCGCCTGCGGCGTGTGCCCCCCCCTATGGCGGCATAACCGCCCGCAGGGCAAAGGGGCGGGAGCATTTTTGCAGAGAAAATGCAGGATCAGATAGGCAGGTATTGCACGGTATCGCCTGCGCTGCGCGCGCCGTCCTTCGGCGGGCGGACCAGCAGGGCATTGGCATCTGCCAGAATGGTAAGCAGTGAGCTGTCCTGATTGTCAAAAGCGCTGACCCTGCCGCCATCGACCTTGGCCCGCATGTAATGTTCCCGCGGGCCGTTCTCTGCCAGAGGCGCCGCAAGGGTGGCGGTCTGCAGCTGCTGCGCTTCCGGTGGCAGTCCAAGCATGGTGCGGATCATCGGTGTCAGGAAGACGTGGCCGCAGACCATCGCCGAAACCGGGTTACCGGGCAGGCCGACCATGGCGGCGCCGGTCATGCGGCCGGCCATCAGCGGTTTGCCGGGCCGCATGGCGATCTTGTAAAAGCTGCGCTCCATGCCGAGGTCCTGCGCAACTTGGCCGACCAGATCGTGATCGCCGACCGAGGCACCGCCGATGGTGACGACCAGATCGGCGCCTGCAGCCAGGTCAAAGGCAGTCCGCAGCGAGGCTTCGGTGTCGCGGGCGATTGGCAGGATGCGGGCACGGGCGCCGAGTCCTTCGAGCATCGCCTTGAGACCAAAGGTGTTGGAGGCGATGATCTGATCCGGGCCGGGCGTGCCGCCGGGCATCACCAGCTCGTCGCCTGTAGAGATCAGCGCGACCTCCGGGCGGCGGGTGACGGGGACCGTGGGAATATTCATCGCCGCCAGCAGGGCGATGTCCGCGGGCGCAAGCAGCCTGGGTGCGCTGACGGTCTGGCCATCGGTGAAATCGCCGCCGCGGGGCCGGATGTTGGGGTTGCTTCCAGGTTTATCTGTGATGGTGATGAGGCTGCCGCTTCTGGTTGTATCCTCTTGAATAACAACGAAACTTGCGCCTTCAGGCACCGGTGCGCCGGTAAAGATGCGTACCGCCTGGCCGGCGCCCACACGGCCCGGAAAAGCGTGGCCCGCGGCGGCTTCGCCAATCACCTTGAACATGGCGTGCAGTTCGACTTCTGCGGCGTTCACGGCGTAGCCGTCCATTGCGGAGGCTGAGAACGGCGGCTGATCACGGCGCGCTTGCAGATCTGCTGCCAGCACCCGGCCCGCGGCTTTGGCCAGCGGAACCTGTTCGGTGCCAAGCTTCTGCACAAGCGCCAAAAGATGTGCGCGGGCTTCGCTGACCGGGATCATTTACGCCTCGTACCTGCCTGATTTTCCGCCATCTTTCAGCGTAACGCGGATGCCGCCGATCTCCATTGCCTTGTCCACAGCCTTGGCCATGTCATAGACGGTGAGCGCGGCGGTGGAGACGGCGGTGAGCGCCTCCATCTCAACCCCGGTCTGGCCAGTGGTCTTGACCGTCGCCTCAACCCGCACGCCGGGCAGGTCCGGGTCCAGGGTCAGCTCCACCGCGACCTTGGTCACCGGCAGCGGATGGCACAGCGGGATCAGATCCGGCGTTTTCTTGGCGCCCATAATGCCGGCCAGGCGGGCGACTGACAGAACATCGCCCTTTTTTGCGCGGCCTTCGGCAATGATGTCAAAGGTTTCCCGCGCCATGGTGATGCTTCCTTCGGCGGTGGCGATGCGCGAGGTTACCGCCTTGTCCGAGACATCGACCATATGGGCGTCGCCCTTGGTGTCGAAATGAGTGAGGCTCATGGCGCTGCTCCTTACATCATGCCGGGCATCAGCGGATTGGCGAGCAGCGCACGGGTTGCGCCGGCCACATCGTCCTGGCGCATCAGGCTTTCCCCGATCAGGAAGGTCCGTGCGCCGTAGCGGGCCATATCGCTGAGATCCTCCGGCGTGAACAACCCGCTTTCGCAGACGATGGTGCGGTCCGCAGGCACCAGGCGCGAGAGTTCGCGGGTGGTGTTCAGGGTGGTTTCAAACGTCTTGAGATTTCGGTTGTTGATGCCCATCAAGGGCGACTTCAGATTGCAGGCGCGCTCAAGTTCTTCGGCGTCATGCACTTCCAGGAGCACATCCATGCCCCAGTCAAAGGCGCTTTCCTCCAGCTCCTGCGCTTGCGCATCCGAAACGGAGGCCAGAATGATCAGAATGCAATCAGCACCCAGCGCGCGGGCTTCGGCCACCTGATAGGTGTCGTACATGAAATCCTTGCGCAGCGCGGGCAGGGAGCAGGCGTCGCGGGCTTGGGTGAGGAACTCCTTGGCCCCCTGGAAGCTGGGCGTGTCGGTCAGCACCGACAGGCAGGTGGCCCCGCCGTCTTCGTACGCTTTGGCCAAATCGGCCGGATGAAAATCCGGGCGGATCAGACCTTTGGAGGGGCTGGCTTTCTTGATTTCGGCGATCAGGCCATAGCCGCTGCGGTTGGCCTGCATCAGGCTGTCGGCAAAGCCGCGCACCGGGGAGGCTTCGCGCGCCTCAGCCTCGACTGCCTCCAGCGGTTTGGCGGCCTTGCCGGCGGCCACTTCCTCGAGCTTGTAGGCCTTGATCTTGTCCAGCACGTTTTGGGTCATATCAGTGCCTCCGTTTATGCGTTCCAGTCTATGCCGCTTTCACCGCGGGCAGCGAGCCAATTATTCACTTTTGAAAAGGGCCGGGACCCGAAGAAGCCGCGCCGCGCCGACAGGGGCGAGGGATGGGCAGTTTTCAGGATCAGGTGATCGCCCGGTTTGATATGTTTTTCAAGCTTTTGTGCTGCATTTCCCCACAGAATATAGGCCGTGGGGCGTTTTGATGTCAGCTCCAGCACCTGATGCACCAGATACTGCCAGCCCAGGTGCTTGTGGCCATTCGCCTCGCCTGCGGGTACGGAAAGGGCGGTGTTCAGCAGCAGAACGCCCTGTTTTGCCCATCCACGCAGGTCTGCATTTGGGCGGGTTACACCAAGGTCGCCTTCCAGCTCTTTGTAAATGTTGGACAAAGAGCGCGGGAGCGGGTGGACATGCGGCTCTGCGGAAAAGGCCAGGCCATGGGCGTGACCCGGCGTTGGATACGGATCCTGGCCCAGGATCACCACGCGGGTGTCCTGCGGTTGGGTCAGTTCCAGTGCGGCAAAGCGCTGATGCGCGGGCGGAAGGATTCCGCGGCGATCTTCGGCAATTGCGGCTGAGAGTCCGGGCCAATGGCCGGTGAAAAAAGGCAGGCTGGACCAGGCACCCAGCCCCGGTGGCAAGCGGGTCATGCAGCAGAGGTGATGCGGGCCAGCGCCTCGACCTTGGATTTGGCAGCACCGCTGTCGATGGAGGCGGCGGCTTTGGCGACGCCTTCCTTGAGATCTGCGGCATGGCCTGCGACCACCAAGGCGGAAGCAGCATTCAGCAGCACGGCGTCGCGGTAGGCTGACGGCGCGCCATCCAGCAGCGCCCGGAAGGCCTGCGCGTTTTCCTCGGGCGTGCCGCCGACGATGGCCTCAAACGGGTGCACTGGCAGGCCGGCATCTTCGGGGTGCAGTTCGACATCGCGGATGTCGCCGTTTTCCTCCAGCGCCGAAACCCAGCTGATGCCGGTGATGGTCAGCTCATCCGTGCCGTCAGAGCCATGCACCAGCCAGGCGCGCTCAGACCCGAGAGCTTTTAGCGTTTCCGCCATCGGGCGGATCATATCGCGGCTGAAGGCGCCGGTAAGCTGGCGTTTGACGCCGGCCGGATTGGTGAGGGGGCCGAGAATATTGAAGATGGTGCGGGTGCCAAGCTCGGTGCGGGTCGGCATCACGTGGCGCGTCGCGGGATGGTGCATGGGCGCCATCATGAAGCCGATTCCGGCTTCATTGATGGCCTTTTCAACCACTTCCGGCCCAACCATCACCTTGATGCCCATCTGGGACTGCAGGTCCGCAGTGCCGGATTTAGAGCTGAGATTCCGGTTGCCGTGTTTGGCAACCACCACGCCCGCGCCGGCCGTCACAAAGGCGGTGGCGGTGGAGATGTTGAGGGTGTTCTTGCCGTCACCGCCAGTGCCGACGATGTCGATCGCGCCTGCGGGCGCCTTTACCGGATTGCATTTGGAACGCATTACGGCAGCGGCAGCGGCGTATTCATCGACGCTTTCGCCGCGGGTGCGCATCGCCATCAGCAAGCCGCCGATCTGGCTGGGCGTGGCTTCGCCCTCAAACAGCAGGGTAAAAGCGGTTTCAGCCTCATCGCGGGTCAGGGACCGTTCCGCCGCGGCGCCGATAAGCGGTTTCAGGCGGTCGCTCATGCGGGCACCTTCATCACGTCGAGAAAGTTTTTCAGCAGCGCGTGGCCATGTTCCGAGGCGATCGATTCCGGGTGGAACTGGACGCCGTGGATCGGCAGCTCTTTGTGCTGCAGGCCCATGATGGTGCCGTCTTCCAGTTCAGCGGTGATTTCCAGGCACTCCGGCAGGCTGTCGCGCTCGACCACCAGGGAATGATAGCGGGTTGCCTCAAAAGGTGTCGGCAAGCCCTTGAAAACGCCGGTATCCTTGTGGTGCATTTTGCCCATCTTACCGTGCACGATCTCGGGACAGCGGACCACCTTGCCGCCGAATGCCTGGCCGATGGTCTGATGGCCCAGGCACACGCCCAGAAGCGGCGTGCGGGTTTCGGCCGCGGCTTCGGTCAGCGCCAGGCAGATGCCGGCCTGATCCGGGTCGCAGGGGCCGGGCGACAGCAGAATGCCGGAAGGCTTCATTGCCATCGCTTCCTGGACGTTGATGGCGTCGTTGCGGCGGACGTCCATTTCCGCGCCCAGCTCCCCCAGATAATGGACGAGGTTGTAGGTAAAGGAATCGTAGTTGTCTATCAGCAGCAGCATCGTAGCGGGCTCTTTTAAGGGTGGCGGGCCGGGGCCGCGCCGCAGTATAGTGGTTGAAACATACATGTTCAGGGATACGGGGCAGCGTCAAGGGCAGGATAGGCGATTGCCGGGGGAACAGAAACAGGGTTCGCTCAGGCACGCTGGTACGGCGCAGCACGGAAAAACGGATTGAGAGGCAAAACAGGCATGCGTGGATTTCTGGGCGGCGTGAGTGTCGGGGCATTGCTGGCCGCGGGCGGGCTGGCGATGCTGTCTTTGTCGGTGCCTTTGCCGGTGACATTGCCGGACACCGGACGCGATACGGCAGCAGTGCCGCAGCCCGAGGAACAGCCTGCCGTTGCGGCGCCGGAGCCTGCCGCGCATGATCCGGGCGACGCTCCGCACATGCCGAAGGACGGCAGCAAGGCCGCCGAGGCGCCTGCCAGCAGCCAGGGGCGTGATGCGGATCTTGTTGAGGCGCAGCCGGCCGCGCCGGCCGAAACCGGTGGCGGCGATGACCTGAACGCCCTGGCAGGCGCGGATACCGCACCGGCCGCCAAGCCTGAGGTCGGGCTGGCAACTGCGGCCGCGGGCTCCAGCGGCCTGGATAGGTCAGAGGCGCCCGGTGTGGCACCACAAACAGATGCGCCTCAGCTGCAGGCGATTCAGCCGCCTGTGCCGCAGGCCCCGGGTGCCGAGGCTGCCATTATTGCAGCCACGGAACCTGCACCGGAACCCGCGCCTGAAGTGCCCGCAGAAGCCCAGGAAGATGCACCAGCCCCTGTGCAAATTGTGGCCGAAGCGGGAACGACTGGATCCTCGGCCGTTCTGGCCCCGGACATCGGCAGCGCGCCGCAGGCAACCACGCTGCCGGTTATCGGTGCGTCACCGGTTCTGCCGGAAGCCGGCGAAGACGGCGGCAGCAGCCGCGCTGACAGCGGAACAGAAGTGGAAACTGCGGCGGCGGATCAGGAGGTTCTGACGCCAAGCATCGGCACGCCGGTTGTTCCGCTTACGGATCGGGACAAGCCCCGGGAAGCCGGGTTTGCCGCTGCAGCGGTATCGGACGAGCCGCCGTTTACCGCCCATACGGAAGCGTTTCACAATCCGGAGAACCGCCCGCTGATGTCGATTGTGCTGATCGATGAAGAAGGGGCCGTTGGCGCCGAAGCGTTGGCGGAGTTCCCTTATCCGTTGAGTTTTGCAATTGATCCGGAAGATCCGCAGGCTGCCTCCAAGATGGCCGCGCGCCGGGCGGCGGGGTTTGAAGTACTGATGCTGGCGGATCTGCCGCGCGCGGCCTCGCCGCAGGATGCGGAGACGGCGCTGGAGATCTGGCGCGGCAAGCTGCCGGAGGCCATGGGGATCCTTGAAGGCATCGGGACCGGGGTGCAGGGCAACCGGGCGCTGGCAAATCAGGTTGCCGCAGTTGCGGCCTCGGCAGGCTACGGGCTGGTGACCCAGGACAGCGGGTTGAACACGGTGCAGAAACTGGCGCTGCGCGACGGTGTGCCGGCCGGTGTTGTGTTCCGCGATTTTGACGGCGCCGGTCAGAACCCGCGGGCGATCCGGCGGTTCCTGGATCAGGCGGCATTCCGGGCCGGGCAAGAGGGCGCGGTGATCATGCTGGGACGGTTGCGCCCCGATACGATTTCGGCGCTGCTGATCTGGGGCCTGCAGGACCGGGCCGCCCGGATTGCGCTGGCGCCGGTCTCGGCCAGTCTGGAAGCAAACCTGCCGGCAAAGTGAAACGGCGCCCAAGGCGGGCGCCGTTGCCTCCGGCCGGAGTAATTTCACAAAGATGAAGCGGCAGGCGCCTGCGTCTGTATTCTTAACGGTTGCCGTTGCCGGTAAAGCGGGCTGCGTCTGCTGCCGCACGGCGGATCGCATTGGATTTATGGACGGTCTCCATATATTCCGCCTCGGGGTCGCTGTCATAAACCACGCCGCCGCCGGCCTGGATATAGAGGTTCTGATCCTTGACGATGGCGGTGCGCAGAGCAATGCACATGTCCATGTCGCCGCCGGCAGAGAAATAGCCGACACCGCCGCCGTAGATACCGCGTTTCTCCGGCTCCAGCTCGTCGATGATCTCCATCGCCCGGACCTTGGGGGCGCCGGAGACGGTGCCTGCGGGCATGCCGGCAAAAAAGGCATCGAGCGCGTCCTTGTCCTCGGCCAGCTCGCCGACGACGTTTGAGACGATGTGCATCACATGGCTGTAACGCTCGATGATGAATTGTTCGGTCGGGCGCACGGTGCCGATTTTGGCCACCCGGCCAGTATCGTTCCGGCCCAGGTCCAGCAGCATCAGATGTTCTGCCAGCTCCTTCTTGTCGGCCAGAAGGTCCGCTTCCAGCGCCTTGTCCTCTTCCGGCGTGGCGCCGCGGGGGCGGGTGCCCGCGATGGGGCGGATGGTCACCTCTTGGCCGAACACGCGCACCAGGATTTCCGGCGAGGCGCCCACCACCTGAAAACCGCCGAAATTGAAGTAGAACATGAAGGGCGAGGGGTTGGTGCGCCGTAGGCTGCGGTAGAGCGCAAAGGGCGGCTGGCGGAACGCTTGCGTCCAGCGCTGCGCCGGCACCACCTGGAAAATGTCGCCTGCGCGGATGTAGTCTTTGGCCTTCTCCACCGCCGCCATGTAGCCGTCCTTGGTGAAGTTCGATGCGGGCGGTGCGACCTCATCGGCATCGCCCAGATCGCGGCTTTCGGCGGGCATCGCGCGTTCCAGATCGCGCACCGCGTCCATCACCCGTTCTGCGGCCTGGGCATAGGCGGCCTTGGCGGTCTGGCCGTCGCTGGACCAGACGGGGGAGACCACCGTGACCTCGCCCTTGACCCCGTCCAGTACCGCAATCACCGAAGGGCGCAGCATCAGCGCGTCGGGCAGGCCGAGCGGATCCGGGTTTACGTTGGGCAGGTGCTCCACCAGACGGATCATGTCATAGCCGAGATAGCCGAACAGACCGGCGGCGGCCTGCGGCAGATCGTCGGGCAGATCGATTTTGCTGTCGGCAATCAGCGCCCGCAGGTTGTCCATCGGGTTGCCGTCCTGCGGGGTGAAATCATCCGCATCAAACCGGGCCGAGCGGTTGAGGCTGGATTGCTCCCCGTGGCAGCGCCAGACCAGATCCGGCTTCATGCCGATGATCGAATAGCGCCCGCGCACCTCGCCGCCGGTGACAGATTCCAGCATGAAAGCGTCTTTTTGGGCGCCGGTCAGCTTGAGCATCAGCGACACTGGCGTGTCGAGGTCGGCGGCAAGGCGGGTATAGACGACCTGGTTCTCGCCGGCCTCGTAAGCCTTGGAGAATGTGTCGAAATCGGGTGTCAGAGCCATGGATGCTTGCCTTGATTACTGGAAATTCGCCTGCGCTGCGTTCAGCGCCTGCTGGTCGACACGGGGTTCGGCGCGGGCCTGAACGTCCTGCAGATAGGCCTGGAACAGCTCCTGGGCCAGGGTCTGGTTCAGCTGCGCCTGCAGCGCCTGGGTGAGGAGGTTCATGTCGTCGCTGGCTTCCGGCGGCAGGATACCGTCGAGGCGGACAACCACCGCTGTCTCCGCATCCTGCATCAGGCGGAAGCTGCCGATCTCCATCCCGAACACCTGGGTGATCAGATCTGCGGGCACCGTGTCGATGTAGGCTGTGCGGGTCAGGCCGGTCTCGGATTTGACCTCGGCGCCTTCGGCAAAGCTGCCGGCGGTTTCTGCCTGGGCCAGCAGCGCTTCGCCCTGCTCGCGCAGCGCAGTGGTCAGGCGGTCGGCCTGCCACGCCGCCAGCACCTTGCCCCTGGCCTCGGCAAAGGGTTCCGGCCGTTCCGGCAGGACCTCGTCCAGACGCAGGGCAAACAAGCTGCCATCGTCGAGGAAGTCCACAGCCGGGAAATCCTCGGCGGTGACGGCGGCGGCGGCGGTGCGGAAGCCTTCGTAAGCCGCGATGCCGTCGCTGGTATCTTCCGTCCAATGGATCTGCACCAGCTCCAGCCCGCTTTCGGTTGCCAGCTCTTCCAGCGTGGCGCCGCCGGCCAGAAGATCGTCGATGTCTTCGGCCTGGGCCTCCACCAGACGGCGGGTGCGGTCGGAAGCGAGTTCTTCGCGCAGGTCAGGCATTGCCTGTTCAAAGCTGGTGGTCTGCGCCTCGAGGCGGCCGTTCACACGGTATAGCGCCGGGCCGAGATCAGAGGGCAGGGGGCCGGCCACTTCGCCGGGTTCGGCAGCAAAGACCTCGGCAGCGGCGGCCCCCAGATCTTCCCTGGTGACGTCGCCCATATCGATGTCCTGCAGCGACAGGCCGCGGGCATCGACCAGGCTTTCGAAGGTCGCACCGCCGGTTTCCAGCTGTGCCTTGGCGCTGGCCGCGGCATCGTCATCGGCAAACACCAGGCGTTCCACCAGGCGGCGCTCGGGCACTTGGTACTGGCTGGCGCGGTCATCGTACAGCCGGCGCAATGCGGCATCGTCGATCTCCACTTCATCCAGCAGCATCGAGGGGCGCAGCGCCGCGTAGGTGATCACTTTGGTTTCCGGCAGCATGAACTGGTCCTGTGCGGCCTTATAGAAGACTTGCAGCTCGGCGTCCGCAGGAACCCCGGCGGTCAGGGCAATGTCTTCGGCATTGATCTGCACATAGGAAAAGCTGCGGCGCGCGCCGATGAAACCGGTCAGGGTTTCGGTCAGGACCTGTGGCATTTCAGTGCCGGTGAGTATCGCGTTCTGGACGATGGTGCGGGCGGCTTCGCGGCGCAGATCGTCTTCGAATTCCTTTTCCGACAGGCCGGCATTCCGCAGGGCAAAACTATAGGCTTCGCGGTCGAAGGCGCCGTTCACACCTTGAAAGGCATCGATGGCGCCCAGCTCTTCGATCAGGTTTTCGTCACCGATCGACAGGCCCAGGTTTTTGGCTTCGTGATCGAGAGCTGCCAGCGAGATCAGGCGGCCGAGCACCACCCGGTCAAGACCAAAGGCGCTGAGCTGCGCCATGGAAACGGCCTGGCCGGTTTGCGCCTGCAGGCCGCGCTGCTCGCGCTGCAATTCCCGCACATAAGCGCCGATGCTGATTTCCTCGTCGCCGGCACTGGCAACCGAGGAGGCGGAGCTGGTGAAATTCACCGCGCCAAATCCGGCAAGGCCGACAATCAGCATCCCCATCAGGATCCAGACAAAGGTTTTGGATAGCTTCTTGATGCCTGCGGCCATGATGCCCTCTTTATTGTTTTGCCGTGCAAGGGGTCGCCTTGCAGCGGGAAATGCCGCTGACTGAATACGCGGCTGCCCGCAGAGGGGCAAGATGGTTGCGGATCAAACTGCTGCGTGATCAGGGATTAAAGGCCGCCAGCCTGTCAAACAGCGTCCGGATGCCGGCCCGGTCCACATTGGCAAAGGCAATGCGGAACTGGCGCGCGGCGGCGGGATCGTCTGCGGGCATGAACATGGAGCCCGGCAGCATCAGGACGGAAGCCTCCGCCACCAGAAGTTTGGCGATCTCCTCTGACGGCAGATCGAACGGGTGTTCGGCATAGGCAAAGTAGGCGCCGCATCCGAGCAGCTTCCAGCCCTTGCCGGCCAGAACCGGAAACCCGTTTTCAATTTCTGCCCGGCGGTCGAGGATTTCCCGCCGTTCCCCGGCCAGCCAGCCCTGCAGGTTTTCAATGCCCCAAAGGGCGCCGGCCTGGCCCAGCTGCGAGGGGCAGATGGTGTCAGTATCCAGAAACTTCTCCATTTCGAACATTCTGTCCGGCGAAGCTGCCACAGCGCCGACCCGGTGGCCGGTCAGCCGGTAGGCCTTGGAGAAGGAGTAAAGGTGGATCAGGGTCCGGTCCCAGCCGTCCAGCTGGAAAAGCCCATGCGGGGCGCCTTCGCGGCTGTCGAAGTCGCGGTATGTTTCGTCCACGATCAGGGCAATGCCCCTGGCACGGGCCAGATCAAAGAAGGCCTGCACCAACCCGGAGGGGTACTCCACGCCGCAGGGATTGTTGGGGGTGACCAGCACGATGGCGCGGGTGCGGTCCGTAATCAGCGCCTCAGCGGCAGCAAGGTCCGGCAGCATTCCGGCCCCGACGTGCAACGGCACCGCGGTGACTCCGGCCATGTCCAGCCACATCTTGTGATTGAAGTACCAGGGCACCGGGATGATCACCTCATCCGCCTCGCCGCAAAGCGCGGCAATCGCGGCGGCAAAAGCCTGGTTGCAGCCGGAGGTGATGCCAATCTGTTCTGCCTGCACATCCGCCTGGTAGTGGCCGGAGATCTGCCGCGCCAGCGCCCGTCGCAGGCGGGCATTGCCCAGAACAGGCCCGTACAGATGCGCCTCAGCATCGTTGAGCGCGGCATCCGCGAGTGCCTGGCGCAACCCCAGGGGCGGCGCTTCTGCCGGCGCGGCTTGGCTGACGTTCAGCAGCGGGCGTTCCGGCGGGAATTCAACGCCGGCCACCCAGCGGCGTGATTCGACGATCGGCGAGACAAAGGTGGCTTGGGTGCGGGGAAGGGGCATGAATGGCTCCGGGCGCCGGGACAGGAAGATGCGCGGGCGCAGCGGGCCGCGCACCGGACCATGTCTGGCACGGTGTTTCCGGCTTCTCAAGCAGTTATGCTTGCCCAACGGGTGCGGCTGCATTAGCCGCAGCTGCGCAAGCAAAGACAGGCGCGATTTGCAGCGCGCCTGTCCGGGGAATTCCGATCAGGCCGGATCAGTCCTTGCCGCGGTAGGGCTCCACATATTGCAGCGCCATATCCCAAGGGAAGAAAATCCAGGTGTCCTGGCTGACTTCGGTGATGAAGGTGTCCACCATCGGCCGCCCCTTGGGCTTGGCATAGACGGTGGCAAAATGCGCCTTGGGGTACATGTCGCGCACCAGTTCCAGGGTTTTGCCGCTGTCGACCAGATCGTCGATGATCAGAATCCCCTCACCATCCCCCATCAGGCCGGCATCCGGAGCTTTCAGCACTTCGGCTTCGCCCTGGGATTGATGGTGGTAGGAACGCACCGAGATGGTGTCCACGGTGCGGATGTCCAGTTCGCGGCTGACTATCATCGCCGGCGCCATGCCGCCGCGGGTGATCGCCACCACGGCGCGCCAGGCGCCTTTGCCGGGGCCTTGGCCGTCCAGCCGCCAGGCCAAGGCGCGGCTGTCCCGGTGGATCTGGTCCCAGCTAATGTGGAAGCCTTTTTCGTGCGGCAGGCGATCGGTCATTTTACTTGCTCCCCGCGAAGTCGCGTCAGCTTGCTGAAACCCAAGTTGCACCTGGGTTTCTTTCTGTATTCAATTACTTGGAGATGTCCGGCGCATCCACCGCCTTCATCCCAACGACGTGATAGCCGGCATCCACATGCAGGTTCTCGCCGGTCACGCCCGAGCTGAGGTCGGACAAAAGATAAAGCGCGGACTTGCCGACATCATCAGTGGTCACGTTGCGGCGCAGCGGCGAGTTATACTCGTTCCACTTCATAATGTAACGGAAATCGCCGATGCCGGAGGCGGCCAGGGTCTTGATCGGGCCGGCCGAGATTGCATTGACGCGGATGCCGTCCTTGCCCAGATCCTCGGCCAGGTATTTGACCGAGGCTTCCAGTGCCGCCTTGGCAACGCCCATGACATTATAGTGCGGCATCACCTGCTCGGCACCGTAATAGGTCAGGGTCAGCAGCGAGCCGCCGTCGCTCATCATCTTTTCGGCGCGGTTGGCCACCGCGGTGAACGAGAAGACCGAGATGTCCATGGTCATCTGGAAATTGCTGCGGCTGGTGTCGACATAGCGGCCGCGCAACTCGTTCTTGTCGGAAAAGCCGATGGCGTGAACGACAAAGTCCAGCTTGCCCCATTTGGCTTCCAACCCGGCAAACAGGGCATCAATCGACGCCTCGTCCGAGACGTCGCAGGGCAGGACGATATCGCTGCCCAGTTGCGCCGCCAGCGGGTCGACCCGCTTCTTCAATGCGTCGCCCTGATAGGAAAAGGCAAGCTCGGCGCCGGCATCGGCGCAGGCCTTGGCAATCCCCCAAGCGATGGATTTGTCATTGGCCAGGCCCATGATGAGGCCGCGCTTGCCGGCCATCAGGTGATTAGACATGCAGGTTCTCCGCCTGTGATCTGTTAATTACGCGGTGTTTAATATGCCAAGCGGGCGGCGACAAGGGTGCACGCCCTTGCCGCGCGGCAGGAAGGTGCATAGGTTGCCGCCAGATCCGCAAAGAGGTGCCCGATGTCCGACCGTACAGGTATTTTTGCAGGCGACGATCCGTTTGCCATTGCCCGCGCGTGGCTGGGGGAGGCAGAACAGACCGAACCCAACGATCCCAACGCCATAGCCCTGGCCACTGTGGATGAGGACGGATTGCCGAACAGCCGCATGGTCCTGCTCAAGGAAATCGAAGACGGCGCCTTTGTGTTCTACACCAATTACGAGAGCACCAAGGCGCAGGAGCTGGACCAGGCCGGCAAGGCCGCATTTGTGATGCATTGGAAGTCGCTGCGCCGCCAGATCCGGGTGCGCGGCATAGTTAGCCGCGAAGACGGGCCGCAAGCGGATGAATACTACAAGTCCCGTTCGCTCAAAAGCCGCTTGGGGGCCTGGGCCTCAAGGCAATCACAGCCGCTGGACAGCCGCGGCACGCTGATGGCCGAGGTGGCCAAGATAACGGCGATGAAGGGCCCGAACCCGGAGCGGCCGCCGTTCTGGGGCGGTTTCCGCCTGGTGCCGGTTGAAATAGAATTTTGGGCAGATGGCGCATTCCGGCTGCATGACCGGTTTCGCTGGCGCCGCATGAATGCAGCTGCAGAATGGGAAATCCTGCGGCTCAATCCTTAAGTGGAAAAGAAAATGGATTACCTAGCGTCAATAGCGGATTCGTGACAATCTCAAATCTTTTTAGCTTGAAATCCAAGGTCAGAATGGCGCATCAGGACTCCAGTCAAAATTAAAAAACGCGGTGGGGAAAGTTCGTGGCAGAAGATCTCAGCAGCTTGCAGCAAATTCAGGGGCAAGTTAAGTGGTTTGATCCAGCCAAAGGGTACGGGTTTGTCGTATCTGACGAGGGTGGTGCGGACATTCTGCTGCATGTGAATGTATTGCGTAATTTCGGCCAGAGCTCAGTCGCGGACGGCGCCAGGATCGAGATCGTGACCCACCAGACAGGCCGCGGTGTTCAAGCCGTTGAAGTGATCTCCATTCAGCCGCCCGAACGGGATGATACCCCGGTGCTGAGCGATTTTGCCGAACTGGACATGATCAGCCTGAAAAACGAACCGCTGGAGCCTGCGCGGGTCAAATGGTTCGACAAGGGCAAAGGGTTCGGATTTGCCAATGTCTTTGGCCGCGGCGAGGATGTTTTCCTGCATGTCGAAGTGCTGCGTCAGTCCGGGCTGGCGGATCTGCAACCGGGGGAAGCCTTGGCAATGCGGGTGATCGACGGCAAACGCGGCCGTATGGCGGTTGAAGTGCTGGCCTGGGAGGCTGCAATGCTCCCCGGCGGTGAGACCTGAGGCCTTGCGGCGGCGCCTGCTTCAATGGAGCTTGGGCGTCTGCATGTCTGTTGCCGCCGGCACCGCGCTGGCGTCTGAGTGCCAGCTTGCGCGCGCCGATCTGCGCGGCGACTGGGGGCAGGCGGGGTTTGCCGTCGAAATTGCTGATACAGAGGCGGAGCGCGCCCAAGGGCTGATGTTCCGCGAAGAGCTGCCGCGCGGGGCAGGGATGCTGTTTGTCTATGACAGCCCGCAGCCCGCGGCGTTCTGGATGAAGAACACCCTGATCCCCCTCGATATCATTTTTCTGAATGAACACGGGCTGGTGACCTCGGTGCACGAGAACGCCGTGCCCGGCGATCTGACCCCGATTCCAGGCGGCAACGCCGTCTTTGCGGTGCTGGAAATCAACGGCGGTCTTGCCCGCGCCTATGGCATCGCTGCGGGTTCGCAGATGCGCCATGAAGTTTTTTCCCGCAGCGGGGCAGTTTGGCCCTGTTAGGGCTTTTCAAATCAGTTTGGCAGAGATAGGAAGGCGCACGGTCCGGGGCGTGGCGCAGTCTGGTAGCGCACCTGTTTTGGGTACAGGGGGTCGTGAGTTCGAATCTCGCCGCCCCGACCATACTTATTAAAAATTTGCAGCGAATCTTAGCCGGATCCTTCCGGTTCAAGATTCGTGTTCCGCTTTTGGCAGCTGACAACCGATTTCCGCGATTTGCGGCTTCGTTGCTTCTCGAACACGCCGCAAAGACAGTTTTAACCATTTTCCGTTGAGCCGGCATCAAAAGGCTACCTGGACAATCTGTGGCAACCGGTTCACGGCGCTGAACCGCAAAACGACCTTTTTTTGCCTGCGCAGCGCGCCGGGGCCTGATCCTGGACTATGGTTTTTTCATCGGCATTTAGGCTCCCGGATATCCTTCACCCCTCTGCAACGCAGCAAGCCATTCTCCCGAAAACGGAAATTCAACCCTGCGGCGGCACCGTCCGAAGACGCTGAACCTGACAGGACCTGTGGATGAATCAATGGCAGTCTGCGCAGGCCGCAATCGTCTGGAAGCGTCAACAGCAAAGATAGTCGCCAAGATGTAAATTTAACGTTGACCCTTTGTGTCCAAATACGTCAAATAGTAGACACCGGTTGCGACGGCACTAGATCTGGTGGGTTACCAAGCCGAAGCAACAACGCTGAAAACAACAAACAGTCCTGTGAGAATGGCCGGCGAGGGCCGCAAGTGCGCTATTTGCGGCGTGCGACGGGCGTTTGTGAGTTCCGTGGCCGGGCCTGACGGGTGCTTGGAGCACCGCGACTATTGAACGACGAATGCTTAAAAAGGGGCTGAGCATGAAGATCGAACGGAAATTCACAAAACCCGGACAGGATGCCTATGCTGATCTGGCCTTTGTCTCGGCCACATCGGAAATCCGCAACCCGGACGGGACCATTGTTTTCCGGCTCGACAATATTGAAATCCCCGCGTCCTGGAGCCAGGTCGCCAGCGATGTCATCGCGCAGAAGTATTTCCGTAAGGCGGGCGTGCCGTCGCGGTTGAAAAAGGTCCGCGAAAAAGGCGTTCCCGAGTTTCTGTGGCGTTCGGTCCCTGCGGACGGTGCGGTGCTGGGCGGCGAAGTCTCCTCCAAGCAGGTGTTCGATCGTCTGGCCGGCGCCTGGGCCTATTGGGGCTGGAAGGGCGGCTATTTCTCCTCCGAGGACGACGCCCGCGCCTATTACGACGAGATGCGCTATATGCTGGCGACCCAGCGTTCCGCTCCGAATTCACCCCAATGGTTCAACACCGGCCTGCATTGGGCCTATGGCATCGACGGCCCGGCCCAGGGCCATCACTATGTCGACTACAAGACCGGCAAGCTGACCAAATCCGACAGCGCTTATGAGCATCCCCAGCCGCATGCCTGTTTCATCCAGTCGGTTTCGGATGATCTGGTCAAGGACGGCGGCATCATGGATCTGTGGGTGCGCGAGGCGCGCCTGTTCAAATACGGCTCCGGCACCGGCACCAATTTCAGCCACCTGCGCGCCGAGGGCGAGCGGCTGTCCGGCGGCGGCAAATCTTCGGGCCTGATGGGCTTTCTCAAAATCGGCGACCGTGCAGCGGGCGCCATCAAATCAGGCGGTACAACCCGCCGGGCAGCAAAAATGGTGATCGTCGATGCCGATCACCCTGATATCGAGCAGTTCATCGAGTGGAAGGTGCTGGAGGAGCAGAAAGTCGCCTCCATCGTGGCCGGCTCCAAGATGCACGAGAAGATGCTGAACGGCATCTTTGAGGCCATCCGCAGCTGGGACGGCGCCGAAGCGGATGCCTACGACCCGGCGGTCAACACCGGGCTGAAGGGTGCGATCCGCGAAGCCAAGAAGGTGGCGATCCCGGAAACCTACGTCAAGCGGGTGCTGGATTACGCCAAGCAAGGCCATACGTCGATCGAGTTCCCGACCTATGATACCGACTGGGATTCCGAGGCCTACAGCTCTGTCTCGGGTCAGAACTCCAACAACTCGATCCGGGTCACCAATGCTTTCTTGCATGCGGTGGAAAAAGATGCCGACGGGCAGCTGGTCAACCGCACCGATGGTAAGATCGCCAAGGTGGTCAAAGCCCGCGACCTGTGGGAGAAGGTGGGCCATGCAGCCTGGGCCTGCGCTGATCCGGGTATCCAGTTCCACGACACCGTGAACGAATGGCACACCTGCCCGGAAGACGGTGAGATTCGCGGCTCAAACCCTTGTTCTGAATACATGTTCCTGGACGACACGGCCTGCAACCTGGCGTCGCTGAACCTGCTGAGCTTCCTCAAGGACGGGCAGTTTCAGGCCGATGACTATATGCACGCCTGCCGCCTGTGGACGCTGACGCTGGAAATCTCGGTTATGATGGCGCAGTTCCCGTCCAAGGAAATCGCGCAGCGGTCTTATGACTTCCGCACCTTGGGTCTGGGCTATGCCAATATCGGCGGGTTGTTGATGAACATGGGCTACAGCTATGACTCGGACGAGGGCAGGGCGCTGTGCGGTGCGCTGACCGCGCTGATGACCGGCGTGTCCTATGCCACCTCTGCCGAAATCGCCGCGGAGCTGGGGCCCTTCCCGGGTTATGCAAAAAATACGGACCACATGCTGCGCGTGATCCGCAACCACCGCAACGCAGCAAAGGGCAACGCGGACGGTTACGAGGCGCTGTCGGTTGCGCCGGTTCCGCTGGACATTACCAACTGCCCTGACGTGCTGCTGACCGATCTGGCCGCCAGCGCCTGGGACGAGGCGCTGGAGCTGGGTGAAAAGCACGGTTACCGCAATGCGCAAACCACAGTAATTGCGCCCACTGGCACCATCGGTCTGGTGATGGACTGCGACACCACGGGCATCGAGCCTGACTTTGCCCTGGTGAAGTTCAAGAAGCTGGCTGGCGGCGGTTACTTCAAAATCATCAACCGGTCAGTTCCGGCGGCGCTGGAGGGGCTGGGTTACAGCTCTGCCCAGATCCAGGAAATTGTGTCTTACGCAGTTGGCCATGGCTCCATTGGCAACGCGCCGGGCATCAATCACACGTCGCTGGCCGGCCATGGGTTCGGCCCCAATGAGCTGGCCAAAGTCGATGCGGCGCTGGAATCGGCCTTTGACATCCGTTTCGTGTTCAATCAGTGGACCCTGGGCGAGGATTTCTGCACAGGTGTTCTGGGCATCCCCGCGCCCAAGCTGAATGATCCGACCTTTGACCTGCTTCGCCACCTGGGATTTACCAAGGCGGACATTGAGGCGGCCAATGACCACGTGTGCGGGACCATGACGCTGGAAGGCGCACCGCATCTGCAGGAAGAGCATTATGCAATCTTTGACTGTGCCAACCCCTGTGGAAAAAAAGGCAAGCGTTTCCTGAGTGTTGACAGCCATATCTACATGATGGCGGCGGCCCAAAGCTTTATCTCCGGTGCGATTTCCAAAACCATCAACATGCCGAATTCGGCCACCATCGAGGACTGCCAGAAAGCCTATGAGCTGAGCTGGAGCCTGGGGGTGAAAGCCAACGCGCTTTACCGCGATGGCTCCAAGCTGAGCCAGCCTCTGGCAGCGGCGCTGGTCGAGGATGACGATGAGGCGGCAGAGGTGCTGGAAAGCGGCTCCAGCCAGGAAAAGGCCGCGGTTCTGGCCGAAAAGATCATCGAGAAAGTGGTGGTCAAGGAGCTGGTCCGCAGCCACCGCGAGAAGATGCCCCAGCGCCGCAAGGGCTATACGCAGAAGGCGGTTGTCGGCGGTCACAAAGTGTATTTGCGCACCGGTGAATACTCTGACGGAACCTTGGGCGAAATTTTCATCGACATGCACAAGGAAGGTGCGGGCTTCCGCGCGATGATGAACAATTTTGCCATCGCGGTATCGGTCGGCCTGCAATACGGGGTGCCGCTGGAAGAATTTGTGGATGCGTTCACCTTCACCAAGTTTGAGCCCGCCGGCATGGTCCAGGGCAACGACTCGATCAAGAACGCGACCTCGATCCTCGATTACGTGTTCCGCGAACTGGCCGTCAGCTATCTGGACCGGACAGATCTGGCGCATGTGAAGCCCGAAGGCGCAGCCTTCGACGACCTGGGCCGCGGCGAGGAAGACGGCGTGTCGAACCTGTCCGAGCTGAGTGAAACCGCCGCCTCGCGGTCGCTGGAAGTGTTGAAGCAGATCTCGTCGACCGGCTATCTGCGCAAGCGGCTGCCGCAGGAGCTGGTGGTGTTGCAAGGCGGTCAGACCGAGGCAAGCAGCGCTGCAACCGGAACCGATCCCGTCGCGGCGCTGCAGACTCTGGTGCCAGAGACCGGGGAGGCGAGCGCGCATTCCGGCGGCGGCATGGACGCGCGTGCCAAGGCAAAAATGCAAGGCTACGAGGGCGAAGCTTGCGGCGAATGCGGCAACTACACATTGGTGCGCAATGGCACCTGCATGAAGTGCAACACCTGCGGCGGGACCTCCGGCTGCAGCTGAAGGACACTGTCTGCGTCTCTGAATTTTCCTTGGTGGCGCAGACGAATTCTGGGAGCAATGCCACTGCTTCCAACGCTATCAGGAACGGGTGCGCCCGTTCTGAACACCGAGAAGGCCCAGGTAAGAAAACTTTCGGGCAGTCAATGAAGGAGCCTGACCGGTGATAACTGGCTTCCTCTGTTCTCAGAGGAAGCCATTTTCTTGACTGCGGGCGGAACTGCCAACTGTGAACTCACGGTGAAGTGGAGTTTCTGATATCCTGTTTTATTCCAACCGGTTCTGGATTTCCATCAGGTTGGATTCGAAGACCTCGGGCGGTGTCCGATAGCCAAGGCATTTGCCCGGCGTGGAATTGAGGCGGTGGCAAACCGACCTTAAATTTCGATTTGTCAGCGCCGTCGGCTCAGTCGAGCGGGGCAGGTATTTTCTCAGCCTGTTGTTGGTGTTTTTGTGCCTTTCTGCCAGGGAGCCTGGGGGGCACAAAACCAACTGACGGCTCCGACACCATCCTTCAGGCGCTGCCAAGCTGAGAACTCGGTGCCGCGGTCGAAAGTGATCGACTGGCGCGCATCCGCTGGCAGGGGAGCCAACCCGTTGATCAGAGCTTCCATGACCGGCTTCGAATGACGATCTTCGTTGCGCATGACGACAGTGTAACGGCTGACGCGCTCAACCAGAGACGTGACGTTGATCTTTCCATGTTCCTTGCGGAACATCATCAGGTCGCATTCCCAGTGGCCAAATTCCGTGCGCGCTGCACTGCGCTCAGGCCTGCGTGACTGGCTTTGGCTGTCGAAGATCCGGGTGCGGTTGTGCCTGCGGTGCCCACGTGGTCTGCGGCGTTTCCGGTGCTCGGCAAGATGCCGGTAAAAGGCTTCGGCCCGGCCATCCTTGGAATAGGCAAACCGGTAAATCGTCCCGAGGCTGAGCCGGACCGGATGACGCTCGAACCGCATCCGGCCGGCGGTCTGCTCCGGTGACCATCCGGCCTTGAGCCGGTCTTCGATAGCGGCTTTCAGCTCGGGGTATACGATCATCTTCCGGTGGACCGCGCGGCGATTCTCGTACATGTCTTGAGCCGCTACGGCGTGATATCCGTCCAACTCCGGAAGTTCCGCATCGGTGTACCGGTTCCGCTTAATGTCCCGATAGAGTGTAGAAGCGGAGCGGCCCAACCAATCTGCCATCTCTGCAATCGGCATTTTGACTTCAAGCCACTTGGCAATCTTCCGGCGTTCATCCAGACTCAGGTGAGAGTAGCAGCGTCCCATTCAACATCCTCCGTGCAAGCTTCTGTATTCGTACAGAATTTGCACTTCGTTTGTGAATCCACCCCGCGTACATATCATGTTGCAACCATTCAGAAATGTCACCGGCTGCGCAAAGCGGGAATGTCACCAATAGGCGTGACGGGAGC
>NZ_JAXMOX010000053.1:0-24722 GCF_034669605.1 Leisingera sp. | reverse complement strand
CCGGGCTGCAAAGCCTTGCTCCCGTCACGCCTCTTGGTGACATTCCCGCTTTGCGCAGCCGGTGACATTTCTGGATGGTTGCAACAGGTTGTGTACGCGGGCGCGCGCTACCCCCAACTGCGACTCTTGTTAGAAAACAGCATGTTGTCTGACGAGAGGAAACAAAATGGGAGCTGTTTACAGCCAACTGAGTATCACGGTGCGACGCAAGATTGAACGCTGGAGGCATGCGAAGGTCCCTGTGAACGAGATGGCGCGTGTCCTCGGGCGCAGCAGATCGACGATATTCCGGGAGTTGAAGCGGAACCATTTCTCGGATCCCTGCCTGCCGAAATGTGATGGCTATTATGGCGCCGCAGCCCAGCTGATGGCGGCCGACCGGCGCGCGAGGCAACGCAAGCTGATCCGTCATCCGGAGTTGTGCCGCCGTGTCGTCGAGCGGCTGAAGAATGGCTGGACACCAGAACAGATCGGCAACAGGATGATCCATGAAGGCGCCAGGCTGCGGGTCTGCCAGGAAACCATCTACCGGTACATCTATTCCAAGGAAGGTATGGCGCAGGAGCTCTGGTGGTATCTTCCCACCCACCGTACGGCCCGCAGGCAGAGGCGGGCCCGCAAGCGCCAGAAGCCTAAGTTCCATCGTGATGTCAGTATCCTGTTCCGGCCCGACGACGTAGCGCATCGTCGCCAGTTTGGGCACTGGGAGGCAGATCTTATGCTGTTCAAACAAAGTCTTGGACAGTCCAACGTGACTTCAATAGTTGAACGCGTCAGCCGCTTCACGGTTCTCTTGAAAAACCCCAACAAGCGCACCAAACCGGTCATGGGCAAGATCATGGAAGCAATTAGCGACTTGCCTCTTGCGGCACGCAAATCCATCACTTTCGACCGCGGCACCGAATTCGTCTCCTGGCCGCATCTCCAAGCACAGACCGGTACGCAGACTTGGTTTTGCGACCCCTCCTCGCCTTGGCAAAAAGGCACCGTTGAGAACACAAACCGGCGGGCCCGGCGATGGCTCCCGCGGAAGCGCGACATTCGGCAGCTCTCAGATCACGACATGAAAGTAATTTGCGACCGCCTCAACAACACGCCCCGCAAATGCCTCGGGTGGAAGACGCCCGCAGAGGTCTTCAGAGAGAAGATGATGGAAGAGCTGGGCCGCAGCCCCTACCCTGTGAAGTAACAAAAGTCGCGGTTCAGGTATCGCTCACAGTGCTCGACGATCGTGGTCCCCCCGATACGGTTGCCCGGTCGGAAGGACCGTTCTTCTTGTGCCGCCTTTTTGCTGCTATGCCGCGTCCAGCTCCTGCGCTGGCCCGAAAAATTCGTAGAAGATACGGTTTTCGTCAACACCAGCCGCCTTCAGGCCATTCACAGCCATCGCCATGAATCCCTTTGGGCCGCATATGTAGTATTCAGCCTGATCTGTATTGGTGTTCCGGGCCAGCCACTCAGGAGTGATGCGGCCTTCCACATCGAAGTTCGCTTCAGCCCGGTCTTTGGAACTGGGATCCTCAAAAAATGTGACACACCGGCGGGACAGGGATCGTGCGATATCAGGCAGGACGTGATGCCTGCTGTTTTGCGTGGCATGCAGGTAGGTCGCAGAGCGATTGTTTGCGGCCAGAACCTCAAGCATTGAAATCATCGGCGTCAGCCCGACACCGGCCGACAACAGGACAACCTCAGCCTCCTGGCCGCTTTTCAGGAAAAACTCTCCAGCCGGTGCAGCGACATTGACCATAGTGCCTTCGACTGCCTGCTCATGCAGCCAGGTGCTGGCCAGGCCGCCTTTCTGATGCTTGACCGTGATCCGGTAGAACTCATTCGATGGTCCCGAAGAAATCGAATAATTGCGGCGCAGCTTGCCTGCTCCGGGCACCTCAAGATCGAAAGACAGATATTGCCCCGGCTTGTGCTTCAGCACGGGCTTACCATCGACGGGTTTCAGGATGAATGACATCACGTCAGCACTCTCCTGGATCCGTCCGCCGATCCGGAATTCCCGCCAGCCGCGCCAACCGCCCTCGGCCGCGGCGGTGTCCTGGTAAAGCTGTTCTTCACGGCCAATCAGGATATTGGCCAGGAACCAATATGCTTCGCCCCAGGCGCGGATCACCTCTTCGGTCGCCGCATCTTTAAGAACTGCCTTGATCGCGGCCAACAGGGCGCTGGCGACATGATCATAATGGCGGGGTTCGATTTGCAGGCCCACATGCTTGTTTGCAATACGCTCCACCGCTGCGGCCATCACCGGGAGGTTTTCGATTTTTTGAGCATAGGCCAGGATCGCATTGGTCAAAGCTGCGTGCTGCGGGGAGTCGCCGTTCTGATGCGACTGGTTGAACAGTGCGCGGATTTCCGGATCGGCCAGCAACCTGTCGTACATCTCTGCTACAATCTCGCGCCCGTGCTGCGCCAGCGCCGGAACAGTCGCCTTTACGGTGTCGATGGTGGTTTGGCTGAGTGGCTGTGCCATTGCACGCTCCTGATTTGTCGGGTGGCAAGCCTGCGGCCTGCGTAGTGAGTTTCACCGCCTGAATCATTCAGGCTGGTTGCATGTATTATTGCGAGATTGAAAGATTCAACCCAAATGAATATTAAAAGCGTGATCGGAGCCCCGCATGAAGCTGAACCTGACAACAGATTACGCGTTGAGAATTCTTATTTTTCTGGCGTCCAAGCCCGAAGAGCTGCACTCGATAGAGACATTGAGCCGCATCTACCGTCTGCCGCACAGTTCCTTGATGAAGATCGTCAGCGAGCTGGTCCGGCAAGGCTACGTCACGAGCGTTCGCGGCCGCTACGGCGGCATCAAGCTCGGACAGGCAGCCAGCGCAATCAATGTGGGGCAAGTTGTACGAGTCATGGAAGAAAGCTTCGAAGTTGCCAATTGTGGAGAATGCGTGATCCAGCCCCAATGCGGGCTCCGAGGGGTCTTTTCCGAAGCGGTCGATGCGTTTCTGGGCGTTCTCGACCGCAGCACCGTCGCTGATCTGATCAGGAACAAGGCGGGCCTGGTTCCGTTGCTGACATTGTCAGAGGCGGCAGATAATCCGTAACCCACATTGTGAACCGGCAAGGGAACCCAAACTGGGTGCGCGCAGCGGCCAAGGCTTTGGCAGTGCGCCAATAGCAGTTGCCCCTGCTTGAAGCACCTGCGTTGACTTTCCTATGCTTCGCAGGGAGAGGGCTGAAATTTGCGATACCGTCCCCGCTTAGTCCGCCAATCGTAAGACACACCCGGTCTTTGAACAGTTAAACAAGGACGAAACGCGGCTCACCATGCCGTCTTTCTACCAGGAGTTCCAGATAGTCGTGGCTTCCAGCAACGGCGTCAGGGATGCTGCAATGCTGCAATGCTGCAATGCTGGAAGAACATTTGTGCGCCGCACTTTGCGTCACGGCAGCTTTGCCGGGCGATAAAATGTTTTCAAAATGCCTGTTTTGTGTGCAGTTTGCCGGCGTGTGATTCATTTCCGGGCAGGCGGAGCCATGCAGCTGAAGTCAAATCTCTTGCGCCATCTCTCTCCGGCACTACCGCCAGCACAGATGCGGGAAATCCTGCGCGCAATGGCGGGCGCCGCCGCCGGGATTGGTGTTTGCGCGTTGTTCGCGCTGGTCTGTCCGGAAATCGCAGGGCTTCCAATGCGCCTGCTCGCCCCCCTGGGCGCCTCCGCAGTTTTGATCTACGCCGTCCCTAATTCTCCGCTGGCGCAGCCTTGGTCGGCAATCTGCGGCAATGTTGTTTCTGCCGTGGCAGCGGTTGCGGTCTTGCAAACCGTGCCCGTACCCTGGACACCGGCATTGGCTGTGGCCGCAGCGATCTTTGCAATGATGATCGCGCGGGCCTTGCATCCTCCGGGCGGGGCAATTGCCTTGCTGGCGGCACTGGACCCGGTGCCGGTCCTTGATGCAGGCTTTGCCTTTGCGGTCGTGCCTGTTGGGCTTCTGACGGCCGCTTTAGCCCTGACGGGTGTTCTGTTTAACCGGGTCACAGGCCGTAAGTACCCATTCCGCCAATCTGTAGAGACACCTGTGCAGCCGCAAGCGATCCGCCTGGGTCTCAGCAATGACGAACTGGAGGAGTTGCTGGAGCGCTTCCATCAATCCACCAACATCGGCGCGGCAGATTTGGGGCGGCTGCTTGCCGCCGCGGAGGAGGAAGCCGCGCAATACCGGTTTGATGGCGTAACCTGCGGCAGCATCATGACGCAGAACTTGATCACTGTGATGCCCGATGTGCCAGTAGCGCAGATTGCGCGGGTGTTCCGCCGCCATTCCGTCAAGAGTCTTCCCGTTGTGGACGCCAACGAAAACTTCGTGGGACTCATCCTGCAAAGTGATCTGATCGATTCGCTGGTACGGGGCGGCGGCCTAATGTTTCGCCCGAGGCGCCAAGGCAAACTGAGGGCGAAGCATATGATGCAGCAGCCTGTCGGCAGTGTACCTCATGACCTTCCAGTCGGCATTCTCCTGAACCGGCTTTCGCAGCATGGGGTGCAAACCGTGCCGGTAACGAAGGATGGCCGCTTGGCAGGCATTCTCACGCGCACTGACATTATCGGTCTGCTTCTGCGAGGCGCGCAAAACCGATTGGCCGCATAAATTAGAAACGGAATAGGGACACTTGGAACCACCCAAGCAGCACGTTCGGCGTAGGGCAGCTTCTTACCACTCAGCTTCAGCAAGTGCTGAACGAAGCTAAAGGCGGCTCGACACGGACCAGCCACTCGTGCCCGTTGCGGCAAATTGGCGGACCGTGTTCTTTTGTCGGATGCTGCGAACTGCTCCAATGGCCGAATTGAGTGCGGTAGCGGACACCCGGCAGTGGCAGTCCTCTCGCATGGGATAGGCGGCCTCATGCAATAGCCGAAATCGCCCTGTCGCCTTCGTCTGGCGCCGCCGGCACGTCTCCCGCCTCGCGCAGCAATCGGTTCACATCTGGCACAACGATACGGCGCGCAGATTTCAATTGGATAATACCGTCGTTCTTCAAGGCTGTGATCTGGCGGCTCACCGTTTCCATCGTCAGTCCGAGGCAGGCTGCAATTGCTTCGCGAGAAATGGTCAAGTCAAACGCAATGCGCCTAGTCCGGGGTAACGCCTTAGCGACCGCTTCACGGCTCGCCAACACAGCCAGAAAACTGGCGGTCTTCTCACGTGCCAACTTGCAGCCTAGCACCAGCAGCCACTGGCGGGCAGCATCCAGCTCCCTTAGCGACATCTCCAGAAGGCGATCTGTGAGATGCGGGAACTCTTTCATCAGATCTCCGAACTGGTTTCGGCAGAAGCAGCACAGAACCGTGTAGTCCACTGCAACCACATCATAGGGAGAAGACTCCTGCCCTGGCTGCCCTAAAAAACTGGGTGGCATCAGTAGGCCCACCATCTGGTTCCGCCCATCCTTCATAGTCTGGCTCAACGATACGCTCCCATGCATTACAGAAGCGACGAACTCCATGCGGTCACCGCACCAAGCAATTGGTTGGCCTGCATCATAACTTCGGATGTATCTTGCCTTCTCTAGAAGCCGCAGATCATTGGCTCCACAGCCACTGCAAATTCCAGTGTGGCGTATCGCACAGCTTCTGCAGCTATTAGCTTGAAGCATGGGCTTTCTCCTTAAGTCCGCGCGACGTCTCGGTGTAACCCTCAGAACTTGGTTGAATTCCTCGTGGCAGTGCTTTTGTCGGTATGGGTACCGATCGCGATTTCGCTGGTAGGGACGAGGTGACAGGAGAGGGGCTTTTTTGGGCTCTGACTCAATTTTGGTGCAACTTCGGCCCCTCTCAGATCAGGACGCTTGAACGAGCCGCGCTTTGAGCAGGTCGATGTTCGCCCTTCCATACATCTGGCGTTTGAGCGTCTTGAGGCGGTTAATCTGCCCTTCGGTCTGCCCGTTCGACCAAGGTTCCCTCAGCGCTGCGGCGACCGCGGCTTGATCACGCCGGAGCCCACGAGCGAAGGCACCGAGCAGCCCGTCCTCCGCTTCATTCAGCCATCCTTCCAGCGCGTCTTCGCGAGCATTGCGTACCATGTCCGTAAACCGGTCGGTCAGCCTTCGGGCTGTGGCGAGAGCAGGCAACGAAGCTTCGATCCTTGCGACCTGGATGGCATGCGCCTTGCACAGATGATCCCGGCCCAAGGTCAGGAGGCGGGCAATCTTGCGCGCGGGCGGCGATTTTTCTGTGCCCGATGGCGCGGCCCGCTCGGCACGGCGCTGGCGCGTGGCCCATTCCCCAACGACACGGAGGCTGCCCTGGAAACCATCGGCCCGCAGCCGGCGCCAGAGTTCGGCGCCGTTCCGGCAGCCGCTCGCCCATTCCCGCTCCCGCCGCGGCAGGCAGGGAGTCAGACTGCTCTCACGGATGCGGAAAACATCCTCGCGTTCCCCACGCAAAATCTGCCGGACGAGCTGGCGGCTGAGCCCTGTCTGGCGAACGACCCGCCGGATCGGCACGCCATCATCAGCCATCTGACGAACCATCCGGTTGGTTTGCTGGCGACGCAGATAGCCCTCGTATTGCAGCTTTTCAGCGGCCGTCAGCAGCTTTGGTTCCAGAGTCGTTGCTCCGATCGCTTTGCGGATGGCAGGCATGTTTCGCTGTACAGCGGCCAGGAAAGCCGTGCTCGCGTTTTCTAACAGGTGCCAGCGGTCGGCAACCTGAACCGCCTTTGGCAAGGCCCGTGAGGCAGCACCGCCATAGCCTCCGTTGCGGTCGCGGGCGACGACCTCAATCCCCGGACGGGCCCGCAGCCAGGCCTCGACCGTGGCCGGTTCCCGGTCTGGAAGGAGATCAATGACCCGGCGCCGCTCTAGATCGCAGATCAAAGTGCCGTATCGCTGCCCCTTTCGCCAAGCCCAATCGTCAATGCCTATAACGCGGAGATCACTGCTTGAAGCCTCAGCCGTGTCCCGGATGCTGCGGAGAAATGTATCCTTGCTAACCGGCAGCAGGAGCCGTGCGGCGAGCGCCTGTGCCGGACGCCCGCCGAGTGCCAGGCCGAGGTGCCGGACCAGTCCTTGCAGACGGGAGGTACGCCGCGCATGCGGCCGGGTCACGTCCGGCGGAAACCGCTCCGCAAATATCTTGGCTGGGCACCGCAGAGCACGGCAGCGAAAGCGGCGAACCAGCAGGACCAGTTCCACCTTCCGGCCATGCGCAGGAAGATCGGCAGGCCGTCGGCGGTACCTGCTGTGAACATGGCGTGAAACCGTGCCGCAGCGCGGGCACGCCGCCGCGGCTTTGGCGGAACGCGAGTTGATCCGGACCGTATTCCCAACAAGCACAACCTGGTCGGCCTTGAGACCTTCTGGCAGGAAATCCCGCCGTGAAAACTGTGACGCCATCGGCAACCTCCTCCAAAACCTGCCGATATATAGCGCTTAGCAGGTTGGGCTGCACCAAATCTGCTTCAGATCCCAAAAGTGACCCCCCTAATATTTCTGTTCAGATGCTCCTTCGAGGGATTGAGGGAGCGGTTTGGGGATGTTGGTGGTGGAAACGATTGCGAAGATCAGGCGGGCGTATTTCAGCCAGGGTAAATCGATCAAGCAGATCTGCCGCGAGCTTCGGGTATCACGGAACACGGTGCGCAAGGTGGTGCGTTATGCGCCATGCGGATGCGGGCTATGACATCGCAAAGGACTGCGCACGGGAAAACGGTCTGAACCTGCCGAGCATCCTGTAAGCAACAGGGCGCTGTCGTCGGCTGACGACGGCGCTCTAGCAGGGCGCTGAAGAAGTCGGGTCTCGACGCGGCTTGCGGAACATGATTCACCCACTGCACGACAGTGGCGGGGGTAATGATGCGCGGGACCTACGAGGCGAGTGGATCGCTTTTCAGCTATGTCGATTTGGAAGAGCGCATCCCCTCGCGGCACCCGCTCCGCAAGATCAGGCAGGTGGTCAACGACGCGCTGGCCAGTCTGGATGCCGATTTCCAGGCGCTTTACACTGATTTCGGCCGCCCCTCGATCCCGCCGGAACGGCTGATCCGGGCCAGCCTGCTTCAGATCCTGTTCTCGATCCGGTCCGAGCGGCAACTGATGGAACAGATGCAGTATAACCTGCTGTTCCGCTGGTTTGTCGGCCTCGGGATCGATGACCCTGTTTGGGTTCCCACGGTGTTCACCTAGAACCGCGACCGGCTGCTGACAGCCGATATGTCGCGCAAGGTGATGGCGGCGATCCTGGCCCACCGGGAGGTCGCGCCGCTCCTGTCGGACGACCACTTCTCGGTCGATGGCACGCTCATCAAGGCCTGGGCGTCGATGAAGAGTTTCCAGTCGAAGGCGGCGGGCACGCCGCCCGGCGATGATGGGCCGGATGACCCGCGTGCGACATCGATTGCCCCTGCCGCACAGCCCATCCGACCCGAAACCGAGACCGATCAAATGCCCCGCTTCAACCGCCGCAGCCGAATTCCCGAGGTCAACTTCAAGGGCGAGAAGCGTTCGAATGCGACCCATGCTTCGGTCACCGACCCGGACGCACGGCTCTATAAGAAATCCCCCGGCACGGGTGCGGCGCTTTGCTTTATGGGGCACGCGTTGATAGAGAACCGGCACGGACTGGTTGTACAAGGCGACCTGACCCAGGCTGACGGCCGCGCTGAGCGCAAGGCCGCGCTGGACATGCTGCACCGCCACTCCCCCGGATCAACCCGGCAGCTGACCTTGGGTGCCGACAAGGGATACGATGCGGCCGAATTCGTCGCGGATCTCCGCCAGGCCTGCGTCACCCCGCACGTCGCCAGGAAGGCGCGGCATTCAGCAATCGACGGGCGCACAACCCGGCACAAAGGCTACGCCCTGTCACAGAAGCACCGCAAGCGGATCGAGGAGGCGTTTGGCTGGGCCAAAACCGTTGGCGGCATGTCCCAGACCGTCTATCGCGGTGTTGAGCGGGTGCGGTCCCGTTTCATACTGACACTCGCCGCAGGAAATCTCGCCCGGCTGCCCCGGTTGCTGGTGGTATGAGGCTGGATGAGGCGGCCACAGGCCTGCTTCCAGCTACCCATTCCGGAAGATCGAAGAGGGAACTCATCCCATCAGGGAGAACAGCGTTCCGCTCGCCTGACTAATTCAGCGACCTGCTAGTATCGGGTAGTAAGGCGATGACCGGGCCTGTAGGTCAGCCGCACATAGGTGACCGCCTTGCCTTCCCACCATGTCGACCGCTCGACGGTAAATACCGGATCGCCAATGGAACAGGTCAGATAGTCAGCCAGTCTTTGGTCCGCCAATCCAGCGGAAAAGCTGATCTCGACGTCTGAAAACGGCACTGTCGCAACCAGCCATTCGTTCGGCCCGATATCTGAAAACTCGACCGTCCGCGCTTGTGGCAGGGCGGCCAGGTTGATCCATCTATCTTCGTGCTGATACGGATCACCGTCGGCATAGTGCATGCAGATCAGATGCAACACTTCGCTCTTGTCGGACAACTTGAGCCGGGCCCGCAGCCAATCCGGCGCTGGCTCAACGGAACTGCTGACAAGAGAATAGCGGTATTCAGTGCCCTTTTCCTCAATCTCGGCACGTACGATCGGGATGTCAAACCGCGCTTGACGGATCGGCGTCATCCGAACCCGCGTGCCTGCCTTTCGGCGCCTTTCAATAAGGCCATCATCGGCAAGCTCGCGCATCGCGCGGTTCACCGTGGCCCGTGCACAACCATAGGTCGCGGAAAGCTCCACCTCGTTGGGAACAAGGCTGCCCGGAGCCCATTCCCCTTTGGTTATCTTCGACAGAATGTCGGATTTCACATCCTTGTATGTGGCTTTCACCGCGAACCGCCTCGCTGACATTATGACTACTTTATTGAGTAATACAGCAGATTTAATCTTGAACAAACAACCATTAACAGTGTCCCAACGGTTGGTGTAACTCCCGCCGGTAGCGCGGGCTGAGCGGAGCCTTTGCGTAGCGAAGCGAGGCCCGCGCGGGCCGCTTGGCGGCCACGGTTGTTCTTCGGCTAAGGTTTGGTTTGCCGACCTGACCTATGACCGAGGAGATCAACCATGACCAAGGACAGCCTATCAGAGACAGCGGCCTTGCGCGCGCTTTTGTCGGAGACATCCGACACCAACCTGCTTGCCGAGATGCTCGGGTTCGTCGCCGACCGTCTCATGGCGCTGGATGTCGATCGGCTCTGCGGCGCCGGGGCGCACGAACGCAGCGTCGAACGGGTGAACCGGCGCAACGGATACCGCTCCAGAGCCTGGGAGACGCGCGCCGGGACGGTCGACGTGAAGATCCCGAAGCTGCGCAAGGGCAGCTATTTTCCCGAGTTCCTTGAGCCGCGCCGGGCGGCGGAAAAGGCGATGACGGCGGTTATTCAGGAGGCCTATGTCCAAGGCCTGTCGACGCGCTCGGTGGACGACTTGGTCAAGGCGATGGGCATGACCGGGGTGTCGAAGAGCCAAGTCAGCCGCCTGTGCGGAGAGATCGACGAACGGGTTGATGCGTTCCTGACCCGCCCGCTGGAAGGCGAATGACCCTACCTGTGGCTCGACGCCACCTACATCAAGGTGCGTCGCTCTGGCCGGATCGTCAGCGTCGCGGCCATAGTGGCTGTCGCTGTCAACCTGGACGGCCGCCGCGAAGTTCTGGGCATCGCCGTCCAGCCCAGCGAGGCGGAGGTCTTCTGAGACGAATTCCTGCGTTCTCTCGCCGATCGAGGCCTGCGCGGAACCCTCTGATCATCGCCGACGACCACAAGGGGCTGAAGGCCGCCGCGGCCAAGGTGCTCGGTGCCACCGTTCAGCGCTGCCGCGTCCATTTCATGCGAAATGCGCTGGCCTGCGTCGGCAAGAAGGACCGCCCGATCGTCACCGCCGCGCTCAGAACCGCCTTCGACCAAGACACGCTCACGGCTTCGAAAGAGCACTGGGCCAAATTGACCGACGCGTTCGAACCGCGCCACACAAAGCTCGCCGAGCTGATGCGCCGCGCCGAGGACGACGTCTTAGCCTACAAGAGCTTCCCCAAGGAACACTGGGCGAAAATCCACAGCACGAACCCACTTGAACGCCTGAATAAGGAGATCAAGCGCCGGACCAACGTGGTCGGAATCTTTCCCAACGAGGCCGCGGTCACGCGTCTGGTTGGAGCACTGATGCTCGAGCAAAACGATGAGTGGGCGATCACGCGGCGCTACATGACACTGGAAACCGTCGCTGCCATTTGCGACACTACACCCATGGACCCGGCAACTATCGCCGCCCTGTAACTGCGGCCAAGCCAAGGCCGAAGAGCAAAGTTACACCATTTCCCGGGACACTATCCAACCATTCGACGCGCTGCCATATTAGTAAAGCTAAACAGTCATGTAGCGAACCTGCCGTTGCCAACATATACATGGTGACATCACCCCAGTATAAATCTAGACATAACCAGCTTTACTCTGACAAAAGTGTGATAATGAACCCAATTCTGACGATCATTCTCAAGCGTTTGCTGATCGGGCTCCTGACCTTGTGGGTTGTGACGATCATCATTTTTGCAGCAATCGAATTGCTCCCGGGTGATATTGCGACCGAAGTGTTGGGACAGGCGGCAACCGAGGAAAGCCTTGCTGCCTTTCGCGAAAAGTTCGACCTCAACCATCCAGTCTATGAACGCTACATCTCGTGGCTGTCCGGCGCCGTCACCGGGGATTTCGGGATTTCGCTGGCAAACCAACGCCCGATATCCGAACTCATTGGTCACCGGACAGCCAACACGTTTTTCCTTGCCGGATATGCCGCGGCCATCGCTGTGCCGATCGCTGTTGTCTCGGGGATGCTGGCGGCCCTCTACAACGGGTCTGTCTTTGATCGCATGCTTTCAAGCTCGACGCTGGCTGCAATTTCCTTTCCTGAATTTTTCGTCGCCTATATCCTGATTCTCATCTTTTCAGTTGGCCTGGGCTGGTTCCCCAGCCTTGCCGATGTGGATGTTGACACATCCTTGGGCGAACGGCTTTATCGCACCTTCCTGCCTGCCATGACTCTCACACTCATTGTGCTCGCCTATATGATGCGAATGACCAGAGCAGCCATCCTGAACTTGCTGGCGTTGCCATACATAGAAATGGCGCATCTCAAGGGGATCAAACGTTGGCGGGTGATTGCAGTCCATGCACTGCCGAATGCGCTGGCCCCTATCCTTAATGTGATCGCCCTGAACCTGGCCTATCTGATTGTCGGTGTTGTCTTGGTCGAGGTGGTATTCGTCTATCCCGGCCTTGGGCAGATCCTTGTGGATTCAGTCTCGAACCGGGATGTCACGGTTGTGCAGGCCGCCTGTCTCATCTTTGCCGCGACGTATATTCTGCTCAATCTGTTGGCGGATATCCTGTCGATCATTGCAAACCCACGCTTGTTGCATCCGAGATAACACCATGCACAACCTGTCCCATCACCTGAGAGACGCGCCAATTTCCGCATGGATTGGCATTATAATCGTTGTATTTTATGCCGTGTTGGCCATTGGTGCCCCTCTTCTTGCGCCATTTGCCGAAAGCGCATCCGTGGGCAAGCAGTATCATCCATGGACTGCCCCGCATTATCTGGGAACCGATGCGCTAGGGCGCGATGTGCTCTCGCGCCTGATCTATGGCGCGCGCAACACGGTCGGTATCGCGCTGGTGACGACAGCGCTCGCCTTTCTGCTCGGCGCGACGTTCGGGCTGCTTGCGGCAACAATCGGCGGTTGGTTCGATGCCATCATTTCGCGTGTGGTCGACGTGATGATGGCCATCCCGCCACTGATCTTTGCCTTGCTCATTCTCACGATCACCGGAACGTCTGTCATCGCGCTCATCCTCGTGATCGCAGTCCTCGACAGCACGCGTGTTTTCAGGCTGTCGCGTGCGGTGGCGCAGGGCATTTTGACAATGGACTATATTGAAGTTGCTCGCATGCGCGGCGAGGGGATGTTCTGGCTCATTCGTAAAGAAGTCCTGCCCAACGCCGCGGCGCCTTTGATTGCGGAATTCGGATTGCGGTTCTGCTTTGTCTTCCTGTTCATTTCAGCGCTGTCCTTTCTGGGTCTTGGTATTCAGCCCCCAACGGCTGACTGGGGCGGCATGGTCCGTGAAAGCGCCAAGCTGATTTCATTTGCCAATTTTGCAACGTTCCAGACTGCCACCTTTGGCCTTGCGCCGCTGCTGCCTGCCGGTGCCATCGCGCTGCTGACCATCGGCGTGAACCTGATTGTGGATTGGGTTTTACACATGTCTTCGGGTCTGAAGGAGTAACGCATGACTGACCTCTTGCTTGAGATGAAAGACATCCGCATCGAGGGGCGCTCGGACCGTCAATGGAAACCCATCATCAAGGGTGTGGACCTGACCCTGAACCGTGGCGAGATACTCGGTCTGATCGGGGAAAGCGGAGCCGGAAAATCGACGCTGGGGCTGGCTGCCATGGGGTACACCAAAGGCGGCTGCCGGATCAGCGGCGGCAGCATCCGTTTTGATGGTCAGGATCTTGTCGGGGCCTCGGATGAGGCTCTGCGGCGGTTGCGCGGTGCGCGCGTTGCCTATGTTGCCCAATCTGCTGCGGCGGCATTCAACCCCGCTTACAAACTGATAGATCAATACTGCGAGGCTCCCGTCAAACATGGCGTTATGTCCCGCGACGAAGCCCAGTCTGACGCTGTCGAACTTTACCGCAAAATTCGCCTGCCGAACCCGGAGGGCATCGGTTTTCGCTACCCTCATCAGGTGTCCGGTGGGCAGCTTCAGCGCGCAATGACCGCCATGGCCATGGCATGCCGGCCCGACCTGATCATCTTTGATGAACCAACCACAGCGCTTGACGTGACCACGCAAATCGAGGTGCTGTCAGCGATCCGTGACATTGTACGCGAATATAACACAGCGGCGATCTATATTACCCACGACCTGGCTGTCGTGGCCCAGATGGCGGATAAGATCAAAGTATTGCTTCGCGGTGAAGAAGTTGAAGAAGCTCCCGCCCGAGAAATGCTGTCAAACCCGAAGCAGGATTACACCAAATCCTTATGGGCCGTACGCGACTTTCGCCGCGCGCCCCCGGCTGCCCGGCAGGCCGACGAGGGCCCCCTCCTTGAAATTCAGAACATGAGCGCAGGCTATGGCGCTGTAGATATTCTCAAAGGAATCAACCTGAACATCGCACGCGGCAGCACAGTTGCGATTGTGGGCGAGAGCGGGTCGGGGAAATCGACAATGGCCCGCGTTGTCATGGGGCTGCTTCCGCCGTCCAGCGGGACGCTCCGCTATGACGGAAGCCCTTTGCCCAAGTCCGGCAAAGAGCGACCCCGTGATTTGCAACGCCATATCCAGATGATCCACCAGATGGCGGACACGGCTCTTAATCCAAAGCACCGGATCAAGGACGTTATCGGGCGCCCGCTGGAATTCTTTCTGGGGCTGAAGGGGCGCGCCAAGGACGCCCGCATCAAGGAACTGCTGACGCTGATCGAGCTTGACCCCGATGAATTCTTCTATCGCATACCCTCGGAGCTGTCAGGCGGGCAAAAACAACGGGTCTGTATCGCCCGTGCCTTGGCGGCAGAGCCTGATTTCATCATTTGTGATGAAGTGACCTCCGCATTGGATCAACTTGTTGCGGAAGGGATCCTCCGCCTGCTGGATCGCCTGCAAAGAGAGATGGACCTGACATATATGTTCATCACCCATGACATCGCCACCGTTCGCTCGATCGCGGACGAGGTGGTCGTGATGCAAAACGGGGTGATTGTCGAACAAGGCCCCAAAGACGCGATGTTCTCGCCACCGCACGTCCCTTATACTGAGTTGCTGTTGTCCTCGGTCCCCGAAATGGACCCGAACTGGTTGACGCAACTGCTGAAAGAACGAGGCGACGCAGCAACACAGGAACCGCAGCAATGACATTGCAGTTCGGAACGGTTCATTCGTCTTTGGACCTGGACAGACAAGGAAAACGTGCCGGTGTCTTCGGCCTTTCCCATTCAGATGATCGGCACGAGTTTTCCTCAATTCAATCCCCCCTGAGCGTCATTCGCGGCGGGGATGGCCCCACAGCATTGGTATGCGCCGGCAATCATGGCGATGAGTACGAAGGCCAGATTATTGTGCGGCGGCTGTATGACCTGCTGAAAACGGGTGATGTGGCCGGTCGTCTTATCCTTGTTCCGGCCCTGAACATGCCGGCGGTTCAATCGATCAGCCGTGTTTCACCCCTTGACGGCGGCAACCTGAACCGGTCCTTTCCCGGTGCGGCCTATGCCGGGCCAACCCAAGAGATCGCAGGCTTTGTTGCCACACAGCTTATGCCTGAGGCAGATATCGCCATTGATCTTCATTCAGGGGGCGGCAATTCGAACTATGTGAACACCGCCTATTTTTGCCTGTCGCCGGATTCCGAACGCAACAAGCAGACCTTTGAACTGGCAACAGTGATGGGGCTTCCCCACACGATGGTGGTCCCTGTCAGCGACACGCCAGGGGATTTTGACAGTGCCGCACACGACGCCGGATGTGCCATGATTTCATGCGAACTGGGGGGCGAAGGCAAGGTCACTAGCGAGGCGCTGGAGGCAGGATGGTCTGGGGTGCTCAGGTTGCTTGTCGGTCAGGGTGTTTTGCACGCAGCAGCCGCTGAACGGTTGGACATGTTGCCCCCGGCAGATACGGTGTTTCTCGATCTAGGTGAAGGTGCGGACTATGTCACCGCGCAGACTCACAGTCTGGTTGAGCCTCTGGTGAAAATTGGCGAAGAGATCGCCAGGGGCCAACCGGTCATACGGCTGCGTGATCTGTACAAGATGGAAACGGCACCGCAAGTCCTGCGCAGCGAAAGGGCAGGCACAGTTTCGATCCTGCGCGCCGGGGCCATCGTGGCACCGGGCGATCATTTATGTGTGATTTGCCCCACCCTTTCAAACGCGGAACTTGACGCGTTGATGGCGAAGGCAGCAGCCGAAACGCATTAAATATCCAGAACAACCGGACCAACGGGCCGTGAACAGCAGATCAGGACCTGACCGTCTTCGGGTTGAATCAAAGGTTCTTCGAAATAATCAACCTTGCCCGATACCAACCCGCATTTGCACGAATTACAGATACCTGCCCGGCAACTGAATTCCGGGTTCAGGCCGGCATTTTCAGCCAGTTCGAGCAACGATTCTGCTGTCCCATCCCAGGTCGACGTCACACCCGATGCACGGAACGTAATGTCACCCTTAGGCAGTGCGGTCGCTTTCGGCTCGACCGTGGCTTCCTCTTCCGCGGCCCATGCATCGGGATTGGTTATAAATGTAAGCGACTGAATGGAGGGGGCCGCGCGTGACGCGGCCTTGCCGCTTTCGGGCGCCGCGGGTGTTTCTGCCAACGCTTCCAGCGATGTGGCCTTGCCAAAGAACTCATAGGCGATGCGGCTTTTGGGCACGCCCAGTTCTTGAAGCAACTGATACATCGCCACCATGAATGGCGTGGGGCCGCAAATGTAGGCGTCGTAATCACCGATGGGAACATGCGTTTGCATAAACGCCTTGTCGATCACACCCTCTGCATCGAAGAGGTTCGCGGCGCGGTCTTCGGCACTTGGCGTGCGATAGACGAAACGCGGCTTTATCCGGTCATTCGCGCAAGAAAGTACCTCATTCCTCAGCGCATGAACGGACCCGTTCTCACAGGCGTGCAGAAAATGCACGTCACGGTCGCTGTTGCGCAGCCGATGCAGCATGGACACCATCGGTGTCAGGCCAACCCCGCCCGACAGAAGCAATACAGGACGGGTGCTTGTCTCATCCAGAACGAACGTGCCCCGAGGCGGGGCTATCTCGACAATGCTGTCCGCTTCGACCTGATCGTGCAGCCAGCATGAACCAACGCCGTCGGGCGCACCATTCTGCCCAGCCTCCCGTTTCACCGAGATCCGGTGATGTCGCGCCTCGGATGGGTCGCAGGACACCGAATAGGTCTTGAGAACAGGATCGCCGGAGCCTGGGACGCGCAGTGTGAGATACTGTCCGGGTTTCACATCCCAGACAGGCGCACCATCCGTCGGCTCGAAATAGAACGAGGTGATGATATCGCTCTCGGCAACCTTGTCCGCCACGCGGAATTTTCGAAAACCACCCGCCATTTTATTGGCTCATCTTGGCATCGACCATCGCCTCTTCAGCGATCATGGCCTCCAGCTGACGCCGGAACCGCAGTTGCCCCGCGTCAATATGAAGATCAATGTGCGGCGAGGTTTTTTCGGTCATGCCGATCTGAACTTCGTTCAATACGGCGCGGTCCTCTTCAAAGGCACCGCGCACGTCTTCGCTCATCATCTTGGACAGCTCTTCGTCGTCGGGCCGCACGTTACGCAGTTGGAACCAGTAATAACGCGTTTCGGTCTCGGTTGTTGGGGTCATGAAATTATAGCTGTCCATGACAAAGGTGTTCTCGTGCAGCGTACCGCCCACACCGCCGGTGCCCGCAGGGGTAAACACGGCGCGGATCAAGGCGTGGCTGGGATAGCGGACCTCGTAGTGCTGAAGGCGGTCGCAATTGCCTTCGAACTCGATAACTTTCTTGTAGAAGGGCGCCGGTTCGTGATCCATCATCCAGCGGTGAACGATAACGCCAGTGTCGGTTTTGGTCACACGCAGCGGCGTGTCCTTGGTCGCAGCGGCGGCAAAGGACGATTCATGAACCCAGGCAACATGCGTCGGGTCAAGCAGGTTGTCGCACATCAACAGGTAATTGCAGTTCAGCTCCATCGCCGCCCCACGGTTGATTCCCCATTCGGGACTGTCAAAGTTGGGGATGTCGATGATGTCTTCCGGGTCTGCGATCGCGGCATTGCCCATCCAGATCCAAACCAGACCGTATTTTTCATGTACCGGATAAGGACGGACGCGCGCAGCAGACGGGATACGCCCGCCACCCGGCGCCCAAACGCATTGCCCCGCACAATCGAAGGTCAGGCCGTGATAGCCGCATTCAACGTTGTTGTTCTTGATCCGACCCTTGGAAAGAGGCAACTTGCGGTGCGGGCAGGCATCCTCCATGGCGATGACTTCGCCTTCGTCATTGCGAAACATGCAGATCTTTTCACCAAGCACTTTGACTTGCTGCAGATCGTTGACGATTTCTTCGCTCCAAGCGGCGACGTACCATGCATTTTTCAAAAACATGAGATTTCCTTGCTAACTCGGGATCGTTGGCTGAGTTCAGGCGTTGATAGCCGGATTGCTGCCACAAAAAAACCGAAAATCAATCCTCGATCGTTTAGCTTATCTAAGCAATTACTTCGGCGCTTCCGAAAGCACCCAATCCAGAAAGTTCTTGGACTTCTCGTTTGCCATCATCTGCCCACCCCAACAGATGAAGTAGGGTTCGGGCATCTCGACAAATTCTTCGGACATCCTGACAAGCCTGCCCATCTCGATATCGGCCGAAGCAAATGACGATTGTGCCAAAGCAATACCCTGACCGCTCGCTGCGGCCTCCAACGCCGAGCTTGACAGCGAATGGACTGAAACCGGCTTGTGAGCGGGTCTTGGCAGTCCCTGTGCCTCGAGCCAGTGGCCCAATCTTGGCACCGTTGAATATTCACGGCCCCAATCGATATCGATCCACGGAAGGCCTGCGATCTTTTCAGGATCAAGCGCGTCAGGACGGTCTTTCAAGAATCCGGGTGAACATACCGGAAAACATGTGTCACAAAACAATGCCCGCGTATGCGGAAAGACGTTTGACGCCGTGCCATAGGTAAGCCGAAACATGTTATCCAGAAATTCCGGGTCTGGCTCTACATGGGTTGCCTCCAACCGTATGGATGCTTCACCGAAACGTGCCTCGAAACGGTGAAGCCTCGGATTGAGCCACTTGAGCAGAAGCGTAGGCAAGCCCGAGATATGAACATCCAGATCAGCAACTTGTTGCGACAGCAGATCCTGGGCTTGCTTCAGTTTTTCAAAACCTGCGGACAGGACCGCGTGGTAGGCTTTGGCTCTTGGTGCAAGCGATGCGCGACGCCCGTCTTTCACGATGAGCGGCATCTGCAATTGGTCTTCAAGCAGTTTGATTTGCTGACTGACCGCACCGGGGGTCACGCCAAGTTCTCTGGCGGCTGCACTGACCGACCCAAGCCTTCCAAAGCTCTCGAATGCATGCATCGCGCGCAGGGGTGGAAGAGTTGATTGCATAGTCTTCCTGTCGAATTTGAGACCTAAAGGCCGTTTCAGTATTCCTGAACAATACTGCTGGAAATCTCGTTTGTCATGTTCAATGCCGCCATTTACCGTAATAAGATCAGACATAATAATCACGCGAAGGTTAGCGGACAGCAATGCCTCTGTAGGACAGGCAGCCAATAGGGAGAAGAAAATGACGTTTTCGGCAAACAGACGCAGCGTATTGCTCGGCGCGGGCGCGCTTGGAGCAACAACACTTCTAGGGCTCTCGGGACAGCCGTTGCGCGCCGCCACACCATCTCAGGGCGGAACTTTGCGACTTGGCATCGGAAGCTTCGATTCTGGTGAAACGCTGGATCCGCAAGTGAGTGAAACAAAATTCATGCAAAACCTGCAATGGCAGTTGCGCAACAACCTGATCGAAGTGGGCGCTGGCGGCGTTCTGATCCCCGAGCTTGCCACAAGCTGGGAAGCCAATGATGATTTGACGGTCTGGACGTTCAAACTGCGCCAGGGCGTGGAATTCCACAACGGCAAGGTGATGGATTCCGAGGACGTCGCGTTCTCGGTCAGACTTCACATGGGTGAAGACAGCATCTCGCAGATCAAATCGCTGGTCGCAGTGGTCAAGGACGTCCAGGCCACCGCGCCTGACGAAGTAGCCATCACGCTGCACACGCCCAACGCCAGTTTCCCGGCCGTCATGTCGCTGACCTGCATGTATATCGTGCCCGCGGACGACATGAACTTTGACGCAGGTATCGGCACAGGGCCCTACATCCTGGAAACCTATGAACCCGGCGTAAAGTCCGTCGTTCGGAAGAACCCGAACTATTGGAAAGCCGATGCCGCGCATTTCGATTCGGTCGAGATGCTGGCCATTCGGGACGTGAATGCCCGGACAACCGCACTTCAGACCGGACAGATCGACGCAATGAACTCGGTCGATCCGACAACCGCCAACCTGCTGGCCGCAATGCCGGGGGTTGACCTGATCCAGACGCAGGGGAAGGTGCACTACTGCTTCAGCATGATTACAACTGATCCGCTGTTTGCCGATGCACGGGTTCGCAAGGCGATGAAGCTGGCGATCAACCGCCAGGATATGGTGGACAAAATCCTGAACGGCTATGGTTCGATCGCCAATGACCAACCGATCTCAACCGCTTACGCGTATCACAACCCAGATATTCCGCAGCACGAGTATGACCCCGAGCAAGCCAAATCGCTCCTGGCAGCTGCCGGAGCAGAGGGCCTGACAACAACGCTTCACGCCTCCAACACGCCTTTCACAGGTGCTGTGGAAGCGGCGCAGCTGTTCAGCGAACACGCGGCGGCGGCCGGGATCAAGATCGAAGTCGCGCGCGAACCCGAAGATGGCTACTGGTCCAACATCTGGGGCAAGAAACCGTTCTTTGCTTCGCGCTGGTCAGGTCGTGCGAACGAAGACCTGATGTTGTCTCTCGCCTACTCCCGCGAAGCTCTGGGGGGCTACAACGCGACCAAATGGGACAACGAAGCATTCAACAAGGCGCTCACTGCCGCGCGGTCCGAAAAGGATGATGCAAAGCGTCGCGAGCTCTACAGTGAGTGTCAGGCCGTCCTGTCGGAAGATGGCGGTTTGATTGCGCCGGTCTGGGCGGACTTCCTGGATGCCAAGTCCCAGAAAGTCTCCACCGGCGCGGAAATCTCGGGCGATTGGGATCTGGACGGAAACCGCTGCGCCGAGCGCTGGTGGTTTAACGCCTGATCACCGGCGGTTGAATTCGCGGGCCGCGCAGTGTCGCGGCCCGCCTGAGGTCCAGAGATCAGGGATATTGCAACCAATGCACGACAATCTGGACGCCCTTCTGACTGCGCTACGCGCTCAGTTCACCGACCGTCTTGTCACGTCGGATGCGGTCCGCGAACACCATGGCAGCGGCGAAAGCCATTTTCCTCCCGCATGGCCGGATGCCGTTGTCATGGTAAAATCTGCACAGGAGGTGTCCGAGGTACTGATCGCCTGCACCAAACATGGCGTGCCGGTGATCCCGTTCGGGGCGGGATCCTCTATCGAAGGTCAGATCCACGCCCCCCATGGCGGCATCAGTATCGATCTGTCAGCAATGGATCAGATCGTGTCCGTGCATGAAGCAGACATGGATTGCACCGTCCAAGCCGGCGTCACGCGACAGGCCCTGAATGAGCATCTTCGCGCAACCGGATTGTTCTTTCCCGTCGATCTTGGGGCGCATGCAACATTGGGTGGAATGGCGGCCACCCGCGCATCGGGCACGACAACGGTGCGTTATGGGTCAATGCGCGATCTGGTGCTAAGCATGACTGTGGTTATGCCCAACGGTGAAATCATAAAAACCGGGACCCGCGCGCGCAAATCATCGGCAGGCTACGATTTGACCCGCCTGATGATCGGCTCCGAAGGCACGCTGGGTATCATCACCGAACTGACCCTGCGCCTGTTTGGCATCCCGGAGGCATCCCAAACCGCGATGTGCAGCTTTGCGACGATCGAGGATGCAACACAGACCGTCGTAATGGCGCTGCAATGTGGGCTTGCGCTCAACCGGATCGAGCTTGCTGACACAGTGCAGATGCGCGCGATCAACAGCCATTCGAAAACCGGCCTGCCCGAACAACCGACGCTTTGGATCGAACTCACCGGATCAACGGCATCGGTCGAGAATGACATGGCGGCTCTTGAAAGCCTCGCAGAAACCGCGCTGCGGTTCGAGCGCGCCCAAAGCGCAGAGGCTGCCGCAAGGTTGTGGCGTGTCCGGCATGACGCGCTTTATGCATCTCGTGCCTTGCGACCGGGCATCAAGGGCATCTCGACCGACGTCTGCGTCCCGATTTCAAAACTGCCCGCCTGTATCAGCGCCATTTTGGACATCGTTGCAACCACGGATATCCAGGCGCCTCTGGTGGGTCATGTGGGCGACGGAAACTTTCACCTCGTCTTGCTGTATGACCCCGAAGATGACGCAGAGGCCGCGCAAGCTCATCATATCAATGCCAGCCTCATCGAAATGGCGATTGACATGGGTGGCACCTGCACCGGTGAACACGGTGTCGGACTGGGCAAGAAAGCATATTTACCGACCGAACTCGGCCCCGCTCTCGATGTGATGCGCCAGATCAAACGCGCGCTTGATCCCGACAACATCATGAACCCCGGCAAGATCTTCGATCTTTAGCTTCAAGGATTTCCAATGTCAGAACCGTTCCCCAGTGACCTGATCCGCACAGAAGTTGCAAACCTGCCAGATTACAATGCTGGCCTCTCCCTGGACCGGTTCAAGGCGGCCTATGGCATTGATTGTCTAGCGAAACTTGACAGCAATGAAAGCCCGCTTGGTCCTTCGCCGCGTGCCGTCAAGGCGATGCAGCACGCCGCAACCGGCGTCGCACGCTATCCCGATGCCGGGAACACACATCTGCGCGGCCTCATCGCCAAATCGCTTGGCTGGCACGAAGATCGCATCATTATCGGCAATGGCTCTGAGGACCTTATCGGGGCCATGTTCCGTGCCGTGATCCGCCCCCAAGATAACGTCGTCACGATATGCCCCAGCTTTGGCCTGCATGAATTTGGCGCTTTGACGTTTGGTGCCACTGTCACCAAGATCCCTTTCAATGACGATTGGTCATTTCCGGTTGCGGGCCTTTGCGACGCGTTGCAAGCCAAGCCTCGCGTATTGGTGTTTTCTTCGCCTAGCAATCCGGCAGGCCCTGCAATCACCGAAATGGAATTCCGTCAGGTGGTCGCGGCGACGGACCCAGCAACCTTGATCTGTTTTGACGAGGCTTATGTCGAGTTCATCGAACCGAGAAAACGGTTCGACGCACTCGCAATCTTGGCGGAAGCGCAAAAGCCCTTCATTGTCCTGCGCACATTCTCCAAGGCATACGGTCTTGCCGGTGCACGGGTCGGCTATGGGATCACCAGCGATGCTCGCAATATCAAGGCACTGATGAAAACCCGCAATCCTTTTGGTGTGAATGCTATGGCCGCAGCAGCTGCGGCCCAGGCGATTGGCGACACGGCGCATCTCAAGGCGGTCACTGATCTCGCAACGCTGGAGCGGCAGAGGGTCTCTGATGCGCTGAACTTAAAGGGATTTGAATGCGCCCCTTCACAAACCAACTTTATATTCTTCAACACGAGGGGACCTGCCCATGTACTTGCAGAAAACTTGCGTCACAAGGGTGTCTTGATCAAAGCATGGCAAGAAGCCCCATTTGGCCATTGGGCGCGGGTGACAATGGGCACGCCTGCTGAAAACGACACATTCCTTGATGCCATTTCAAAAGAGTAGCATTGGCCCGTCCAAGGTGTCCGTCGTCAGGGATATTGGGACAGATGGCTGTCTGAGCTAAGAGAGGATCTGGCTCATCTGGTTGTTGTGATTATGCGGCGGATTTGCGGTGAAGCAAGCGCCGGGTTTCGATGGTTTTCCTTATGATCCTTTCTCTTTGTTTCAAAATGGCCTGGCCGCGGCCGAAGTAGACGTCTGCGGGCGTGAGGTTCTGCAGGCTCTCTCGATAGCGCCGGTGATTGTAATGGTCGACGAAGGCGCCAATCTGTTGCCTGAGATCACTGGGCAGGTAGTAGTTTGCCAGCAGGATGCGGTTCTTGAGGGTCTGGTGCCAACGCTCGATTTTGCCCTGAGTTTGCGGGTGATATGGCGCACCGCGGACATGATCCATCTGCTGATCTTCCAGCCACTCACCCAGTTCAGCAGAGATGTAACTCGACCCGTTATCGCTCAGCAGCCGTGGATTGTGCCGTACGGTTGCCTGATCGCAGCCCGAGGCCTGCAACGCCAGATCCAGCGTGCCGGTCACGTCACCCGCTTTCATCGTCGTGCAGAGTTTCCAGGCGATGATGTAACGGCTGTAATCGTCGAGGATCGTGGACAGGTAGAACCAGCCCCAGCCGATGACCTTGAGGTAGGTAAAGTCGGTCTGCCAGAGCTGGTTCGGCCGTGTGGTCTTGTCCTGGAACTCGTCAGCTGCCGACACCACCACATAGGCAGGGCTGGTGATCAGGTCGTAGGATTTCAGGATGCGATACACGGAAGCCTCTGACACAAAATACTTTTCCGCATCTGTGAAGCGCACGGCCAACGGGACTATCCTGAATTTTGTGCTCTGGCGTGGTAGCTCAATTTTGAGGAGACCCACGTATGAGCATAGACAAAGACCTGCTGGACCGGCTGATGGAAGGGCGTTCGCCCGGCGACCTTTTCGGCAAGGAGGGCATTCCTTCCGAACTGACCAAGGCGCTTGCGGAACGTGCGCTGAGCACCGAGTTGGACGAACATCTCAGCGAAGAGCGCGCGCAGGAGCCACCTGAAGGCCAGAACCAGCCCGCCAATCGACGCAATGGCAGCAGCGAGAAGACGGTGGCCACGGACACTGGAAAGGTGGTTCTGGACATTCCGCGCGACCGGAACGGGACGTTTGACCCGGTTCTGATCGCCAAGTATCAGCGCCGCTTTCCGGAGTTCGACACCAAGATCATCAGCATGTACGCCCGCGGCATGACGACCCGGGAGATCCA